>NZ_JCAUAN010000003.1:0-371263 GCF_059691975.1 Paenibacillus sp. J22FR5
ATAGCGTAAAACGTAAACGATTTAGACGAGACCCAGAAAAGTACCTAGAAAGCCTGGAAAACCTATGGGACGCACAGTGCGTTTGCTAATCTTGCCGTCGTAGTTTTTTTTCAGATCTCATTTGTAATATTCAACATACATATAAGGAAAGTGTGAAAACTTCATGAGAATTAACACAAGGGTCATTTATATCACTTTTATTATTGTTATTTTGTTACTCATTACGAACAATACGTCTTATTATTTGTATACGAAATCGCTGTTATCACAAGCGTTGTCTGAACGAATGGCGGCTACAGCGAATCAAATTCGAACGTCCATTGAGCAATCAGAAGCAGGTTCCTTCTTCGTAGAGGATATGATCGGAGAACAATTGCGTTCCGCTGCCATCATTGCCAAAAACTCGCTTGACCCTGATATCGACAAGGTAACGAATGAGCAATTAGTCTCGCTTGCTGAAGAAGCTGATGTAGACGGATTCTCGCTAATGAAGCGCAGCGGCTTTGGCGAGGATATCATGGTCGGAAAATCATCGGAACCCAAAGAACTTAACATCACGAGCACGATTTCATTTGGGTATTGGTTTACGGCTTTTGATCAACTGATGAAATACCATCAAGTAACCATTCCTGAAGGCCGAAAGCTTCCTAATTTCTGGACAGGGATTTATGAAGTGCCTGCTTCGGGTTCCAGTAATGTCAGTAAATTTGGTTATTTTTACGATGGAACAACGAATTATATCATTTGTGTATTCGTGAATGCGGATAAAATTCAGAAATTCAAGGACATTGTCGGTGCGGATACGATAGTGAAGAAAACACTCGCGGCCAATCCCGATATTATGGAAATTTCAGGCCTGAATGGGTTAACTTTTGGAACAAAACCTAAGGAGTATAAGGGCTCTAATGGCGAAACCTTCATTTCCATCTATGACCGTCCTGTTTTATTTGGTACCTATAACATGACGAATTCGGACGATCTGATCTACTATAAGCAGTCCATTGAAGAGAAAAGGCCAGTTAGTATGGTTGAAAGCTATAACGGAAAGCAGATTCTGAAGACATTTGTGTATGTTCCTATTAAAGAAAAATTGACCGAGGTTCAGCGCGAAATCCCTTATGTGATCTCCATTGTTTCGGACTACCAATCCATCGAAAAGACGTTAAACAAACAGCTTATTCGAGTCGCGTTGATCATTGTTCTCTTTACTTTTTTTAGTTGTTTATTCATCTATTTCGTATTCCGAATCATCACAAAATCTCGCGAGACAGCCGTTCAGACTACACAAGAGATGTATATTCAAAATGTTGATCTCATGTTTGCTACGGTTCGTAGTCAACGTCATGATTTCCTTAATCATGTGCAAACGATGTACGCGCTAATGTCGAAAGGGAACGTTGAAGATCAAATGCGATACATGGAGGAATTGATTGAGGAAATTGACGAAGTCAACGATATCATTCGAATCGGTCAGCCAGCCATCGCAGCATTGATTCAATCGAAAATTACATTAGCCATGCGAACCAAAGTTACCTTTACCTATGAATTCTCAGGACTTGACGGGTTATCTCTGGGGGTAAAATCAGTAGATCTGGTGAAAATTATCGGAAATCTCATTGATAATGCATTTGACGAAGCTAATAAATTTCCAATTGAAGAGCGTGAAGTTTCCGTTCAAGGGTGGAAGGAATCGAACGATGTGAAGATTTCCGTGAAGAATCCGGTAGATCCCGCTTTTAATATCGAGGATTATACACAATTGTTCCAAATAGGCTATAGCACCAAAGAGGATGGCGAACATCAGGGGCTAGGTCTGCCTGTTGTTAAGGAACGCGTTGAATACTACCGTGGAACAATTGAGGTGAAGGTGGAAGATGGCATTATTTGCTTCCAACTTTCGATACCGATTTAATTAGGGCAGGGGATAAAAGTAGGAAAAATCGCTATTTGGGCTGCCAAATAGCGATTTTTTTGGGCATACAGATCGTTATGCGCTTTCTCCGAGATAGGGCATTACGTAGTTCCAAAAGGGCAGCGCTAGACACGCTACTAATAGAAACCAACGAAACACAGTTTCACTTGCTGACCCCGTGTCGATTGCGATCCATTTCGGTAGCAGTCTGATTTTGAATGGGAGTGGCCAGAACAGTTGAACGCCCCTCTCATTCAACAGATCGATGAGTGGATGCGAGCTATAGGCCAGAATGAAGACCCAGAAAAATAAAGGGTTCAGCTGTAGACTGATCATACCGAGCAGTAATACAACAAGTAATGAGTGCGTCAGCGTACGATGCTTTACTTGGAGAACACGAAGAAGAGCAGAGAGGGGGAATAGCACCTTGGCCATGGTGGAACCAGGCTTATCGACATCGGCTAACGTGCCCGCCACGCAGCCAAGTAATATTGCGCCAGCGGCATTCCAGGTGAAAAAGCTGATATCGCCATGAATGAGAACGATCTCAGCAGCAATCATTCCAGCTACGCTATGTGTTTTTTGCAGCATGATAAACGCCTTCCTATCTATGAGTGAACTATAACTTTATACTATTCGACTTAGATAAGGAAATTAAGGGTATCTCATAATAAATTAGAAATTGTCGCATTCACCCCATATAGATGTCGTGATACACCGCAAAATTAGGACATCAAATCCTCTACAATAGGACGTAAAGGTGCAAAAAATACATGCACATCACACACGACAATCCGTCAATCTAGGAGGATAATCTCATGAGTACCATTCGAATTACATCCTTACAATGTGAATACCGCGTCAATCCAGTTGGATTGGACACACCGCAGCCACGATTTACGTGGCAAATTGAAGCCGAAGCCAGCGCTACCTTGCAAGCTGCGTATCACATTCAAGTGAGCATGCAATCGAGTGATTTCGAGCCAGCTAGCTTGATTTGGGATACGGCTCGAGTTGCTTCCGATCAATCCGCCCTTATCTTGTATGAAGGGCAAGCGTTGCTGCCACGGACCCGTTATTTCTATCGGGTTTGTGTATGGGATCAATCTGGTGCTGCGTCGCCATGGAGTGAAATCGCTTACTGGGAAATGGGGCAGCTTCAGGCCTCGGATTGGCAAGCTGAATGGATCACACCTGACCCATCAAGGATTGATCCAGACGCGGAAGAAGCCTACTATCTTCGGAAAACCTTCAACGTAAGCGGTCAGATTCGCAAGGCGACGATCTATGCAACATGTCACGGCGTATACGAACTGGAGCTCAATGGCTCTCGTGTTGGGGATTGGGAGCTCACCCCAGGCTGGACCAGCTACACGCATCGTTTGCAGGTTCAAGCTTATGATGTTACACACATGCTGGAATCAGGGGCTAGTCAGGCAATCGGCGTCGTACTGGCAAATGGTTGGTACAAAGGTAACCTGGGCTGGGCGAACCAACGAAATATTTTCGGAAGTGAAAGAGCGCTTCTCTTACAAATGCACCTCATTTACGAAAATGGAACAGAAGAGGTTGTCATCAGTGATTCCTCCTGGCGAGCTTCACTGGGTCCTGTCAGAATGTCAGAGTTGTACCATGGTGAGTTCTATCATGCGGAATTAGAGCTAACGGGTTGGAGTCTGCCGAATTATGAGGATGAATCATGGGCGCCTGTGGCTGTATGGAATGTTGGGAAGGGAACCCTCGTCATGCAGGAGAATGAGCCTTCACGTGTGACCGAGGTGCTGAAGCCCGTCGCTGTAATTGAAACGCCACTTGGCGAGACTGTCCTTGATTTTGGGCAAAATATGGTAGGCAAAGTGCAGATGCAAGTAAGGTTACCTGCGGGAACACGTATTGAGCTGCTCCATGCTGAGGTGCTCGACGCACAAGGGAATTTCTATATTGGAAATCTGCGTTCGGCGAAACAAACGGTTACCTATGTGTGTAAAGGGCGTAGAGAAGAGGTGTATGCGCCGCATTTCTCCTTCCAAGGCTTTCGCTATGTCAAAGTTGTTGGCTGGCCGCAAGACGTAGCCTTCGATTCAACGTGTTTCACGGGTCTAGTTATTCATACCGATATGGTGGCTAAAGGGGCGTTTGAATGCTCGCATCCACTGCTGAATCAGCTGCAGCGTAATATCGTTTGGGGGCAGCGAGGCAATTTCCTCGATGTGCCGACAGATTGCCCGCAGCGTGACGAGCGGCTGGGTTGGACCGGGGATGCGCAGGTGTTCATTCGTACAGCGGCATTCAACTATGATGTGGCACTCTTTTTCAGTAAATGGCTGCGAGATCTGAAAGCAGATCAACGCGAGGATGGGGGCGTACCTTTTGTAATCCCGAATGTTCTTGGTCCGAATGATCATTCCTCTGCTGCGTGGGGTGATGCGGCTGTCATTTGTCCTTGGACCCTCTACCAAGTTTATGGGGATAAACGTGTACTGGAAGAGCAGTACGACAGTATGAAGGGATGGATTTCCTATATCCGTCAACAAGGCGAGAATGAATACTTGTGGCAAACGGGCTTCCATTTCGGGGATTGGCTGGGGCTTGATGCCAAGGAGGGCAGTTATATTGGCGCTACGCCGCGAGATTTAATAGCAACTTGCTTCTATGCGTATTCGACTTCGCTTGTTGTGAAAACTGCTGAAGTCCTTGGACGCCAAGAGGATGTTGCGGAGTTCTCAGCGCTCTATGAGCGCATCGTGGAGGCTTTTACAGCGGAATTCGTGACCCCAAGCGGCAGATTGGCTGGGCATACGCAGACGGCGCATGTGCTTCCATTGATGTTCGGACTTGTAACGGGAAGCACACGTGAACGTTTAGCAGCAACCCTAGCCGAATATGTGAAGGAGCAGAATTACCATTTAACAACGGGCTTTGTAGGAACACCGTATTTGTGCCACGTACTTTCTGAAAATGGCTATCATGATGTGGCTGTGAAGCTTGTCATGCAAGAGGATTACCCATCATGGCTTTATCCGATCCATCAAGGGGCTACGACGATTTGGGAGCATTGGGACGGCATCAAGCCGGATGGTACATTCTGGAGCGCTGATATGAACTCTTATAATCACTATGCGTACGGAGCGATCGGCGATTGGCTGTATCGCAAAGTGGCTGGATTGGACTCAGATGATCGTCAGCCTGGATATAAAAGGGTACAATTCCGACCACGTCCAGATTCTGAACTAACTTTTGCAAAGGCAACCCTAGTTACGAGTTATGGTGAGGTCCGCAGTGAGTGGACATTAGAAACGGATGGCGCCGTCAGCTACACGTTCCAACTCCCTCCGAATACAACAGGAGATGCCGTCTTGTGTGGTACAACGCTTTCGGGAGTGACTTGCAATGGTCAGAAGCTCGTAGACGTAGTAGGCATTGCTGCTGTTATTGAAACGGAAAGTCAAGTTACATTCGAGCTCGGGTCAGGTATTTATGAGTTGCGAGTAGAGGCAATAAACTCCTGATCTTTGTCATTCTAGGTTTATTGAGTATAATAGACCTAATGAAGTTCATAGAGGGAGAGTTACAAGATGGCTGTCATCAACGCAATGGAAACCGTGGTTACTCATTTATTCGAAGAGTTTAAGAAAAACTATGAATTGAAATGCGACTGTATGACGTGCCAAGAAGATATATTGGCTTTAGTTCTGAATCGGGTTCCGCCGCGGTATACCTCCAGTGAGAAGGGGCAGCTATTTGTAAAAGGTGAATTTACGAATCAACAGCTGAAATCCGATGTTATGCGAGAATTAATGGAAGCATCGAGTTTTGTAGAACATCATCAGCGTCACCGTGAATAATTGGCAGGGAATGCCGGCAGCTTCTTTCGAAGCTGCCGGTGTTTTTATGGAACCGTTTGTGCTCATGAACCTGCAATCCAACAACACTGTGGGAAATGATTATTGTAGATACAACCTATTCTCCAAAAATCAACGAATTTTCGCCATTTTTCGCAGGAGTTGACCCATTACTGGTTCTTCCACACACCTATGCATGCAAATAAAATTACATAATATAGAAAAAAATGAAGGAACAGATGCAAAAAAAAATGCGCTGTTTTCTTGCGCGCTTCAAGATAAAATAGAAGGAGGAATTTCCAAATAAATGAAAATTAGGAGGGGTTCGTGTGAATTCAGAGCAATTTAATGGCATTTTTGATTCGGTGTTAACGGATGTTGTACAGCAATCTTATGGCAATATATGCTTGCCCTCCGATGAACAAATCCAACAATCGATGAAGAAAATGATGTCGATGCTTGAAGAAAACCCGAAATGGTTGTTGCACAATGAATGATCGTGATAATTTGAAAGCTATTTCCAATGACACTCTTGTTGATGCTTATATAAATGCAAGTCGGATGAAATTAAGTAAGGAATTTCTGACGTTCTTGCTAGTCGAAATACAGGCGAGACAGATCATTTTTTTTCAAGATAATAGCTTAGAAAGTACAAGTTAATGTTCACCGCGTTTGGTGAGTTTATAAATAGGCATGAATCCTTTACAATGTAACGGACAGGAAGCTCCTGACGTTGCACGGTAGGGGATTTTTTGTTTTTTAGCAAAGGGGGCTAATATGCACATACTTCAGAAATGGATACCAACGCATTGGTTTCGAAATCAACGCATTCGATATAAAATCATTCTCATCTATTTTCCGCTTATCTTCATTCCCTTGTTTGTGTTAGGCTTCGTTTCGAATCAAGTGTATACGAATGCTATCGTCAAAAAAACAATCAAAAACGTGTCGGACAACTCTTCCTTAATCATAACCCGCATCACGGGCATGTTAACGAATGTGGAGAGCTGTGCGAATATGCTGACCATTAATCTCAACAAGATGATCGTGGAGGACCCTCAGTCCTTAACCGCACCAGAAACTAGCTTACAAATGTATACGCAGATCACGAATCAGCTTAGCTTTGCCCTGCTCGTATTTCCTGATGTGCAATCCGCGGCATTCATCGATACGAATAATAGGATTTATGGCTCTAATGTACTCATGGAGCGAAATCGGGATTGGATCACGAGCAGCCCTATGCTAAAGCAGATTGACACATCAAGCGGGAATAATATTTGGTTTCCCATGCAGCGTAGGGATTATTTGACCAATGGCTCAGATGAGACCGTGATGACGCTGGGTAAGCGGATCGTAAATATTTATACCGGACAGAAGCTCGGCTTACTCGTTCTTAATATTAAGGAGAGCTCGTTATCCGCGATTTACCAGAAGATCGGCTCGATCCAAGACGGAAGCTACTTTATCGTGGATGATGAAGGCGTTGTTATCTCATCCCAGCATCCAGAGGATGTTCTTCTGGAAGTCACTAATCTTGATATGAAGGGATGGATCACATCCAGCAAGCATTCATTGGAGCCTACTTCTTTTGAATACGAGAAAACACTCGTCGTAAGCTCAGACGTACCTAGTTTCGGCTGGAAATTAATTTCGATGGCACCTCTTGAATCGTTAACAGCGGATACGCGTAAAATTACATTCCTCATCGTGTTGCTTGGCATTGTTTGTTTATTTTTTGCCTTGCTCGGAGCGGGCATGCTCTCACAGCTTATTGCCAAGCCTATTATGGGGCTCACGAAATATATGAAGAAGGTCAAAGAGGGCAGTTTAGACATCGAATTCCAAGTGAATTCGGAGGATGAGATCGGGATGCTGTCATCTGGTTTTAATGCGATGATTCGGCGGATTCAAGAGCTACTGACTAATATTAATTGGGAGCAAAAGAAGAAGCGGGAATACGAGCTCGCGCTCATTCAAGCGCAGATTAAGCCCCATTTTCTCTATAATACGCTGGACGTTATATATACGTTGTCTGAAATGGGACGAACCCGCGACGTGCAGCGGACAACGAAAGCGTTGGCCGATTTCTATCGCGCGGCACTCAGTAAAGGCCGTGAAACAATTACGATTGAAGAAGAAATCCGCAATGTGAAAGACTATTTATCCATCCAACGCATTCGATATTCCGATGTATTTACGTTTGAGTTCGACATCTATAATGATGTACTTGCTGGTCAAATCCCCAAGCTTACGATTCAACCGCTAATTGAGAATGCCATTTATCATGGTCTCAAGACCAAAGGAAGCCTAGGACTTCTGACCGTGACAGGTGAAATTGTGGATCATCGTATTAAAATCGTGGTCGCCGATGACGGTGTCGGTATGGAGCCAGATCGGCTTGAAGCTATTATCAAAAAGACAGACTCTCCGCAGGATGCCGTTGGCTATGGCTTAAGGAACGTAAATGACCGTATTCAGCTCTACTATGGCGAAGAATATGGCTTGCAAATTAAAAGCGAGCAGGGGCATGGCACAGAAGTTACGCTATGGCTCCCTTTTCAAAGTGAGGAAGGTTAGGCTATGCAGAAAATTTTGATCGTCGATGATGAATCGATTTTTCGTGAATATTTGCGCACTGCGTTGGATTGGGAGGCTTACGGCTTTGATATTTGCGCGGAAGCGAAGAATGGGATCGAAGCACTGGAGCAGGTCCAGTTACATCGTCCGGATATTGCATTAGTCGATATTACTATGCCGTTTATGGACGGGCTTACTCTGACAGAGCAGTTGAAAGAACGATACCCAGCTACAAGTGTTGTCCTTATCACAGGACACAATGAATTCGATTATGCGCGTAAGGCGCTCAAACTCGGCGTTGAGGATTATATTTTAAAGCCGTTTTCGAAGGACGAACTCGTCTTAACCCTGCTGAAGTTACAGAAGGAGCACGAAAAAGCGCGCGAAGAAAGGTCCACTCTGAAAGAAAATCAGCAATTGATGAAGGAAAGTTACTTGAACCATTTGCTGAGCAGCGAATATCATCATTCCCCGGAGGAAACGTCCCTGAAGTTACAGCAATTAGGGGAATCGTTCGCATCTTCACGGTTCGTTGTTGCCTGCATTGAGATTGATCATATGGATGTCAAATGGAATCAAGTGAGCGAACGCTTACTGTGGAAATATGCCGTGACCAACATTCTGAATGAAGCGCTGGAGGAAACGGGGCATCATCTCATTTTCAATGGGCCAGAGGGGCGTATTATATGCTTGGTCGAGCATCAGGGAGGCAAGGAACTTGAAGTTCCGGCATTAGACGGGTATGAAAAACTTATTTTCCTAATTAAGAAATACCTGAAATTCACGATCACGATAGGTGTAGGTCGGAGTCAATCCGGCTATACAGGCATTCGAACCTCCTATTTGGAGGCATTAGAGGCGCTGCAAAATAAGTTCGTACTAGGGAATGATCGCGTCATTGCATACGGTTCAAGTGTGCTGGATTCCGGCAAACAAGCGCTCTATCCGACGGAAGTTAACGAGGAATTATTAGTGTTCCTAAGGATGCATAATGAGGAAAAGGTTGAAGTTAAGCTAGAGGAAGTTTTCCAATCGATTCGGGAGCAGAGACTGTCTTTGGAGTATACTTATGTGATTTCCATGGGTCTCATTTCGGTTTGCTTGTCTTATGTCACGGAGATGGGGCATCCCATCGAAGACTGCTTTGGCGAAGCCTTTTACCCCTATAGTGAAATCAAGCGCTTAGGTTCTATAGAGAGTACATCTGCATGGATCAAAGAACTCTTTGCGAAAGCCATACAATATACGAATAAGCACAAAAAGACCCGATCCTCGAAAATTGCCCAATCAGCGAAAGAATATATAGAGGGGCATTATGTTGATTCCGACCTGCAGCTCGATCAGATTGCACAGCAGGTGTTTATTAATCCAAGCTATCTCCGAGCGGTATTTAAAAAAGAAATCGGGATGACCGTAACGGATTATGTGACCCATGTGCGCATGCATAAAGCAAGGGAATTGCTAGGTAAAGGGAATATTCGCTTAGCTGATATTGCGGAGCAAATTGGTATTAATGATCCAAGTTATTTTAGCAAAAGCTTCAAAAAGTACTTCGGTTATTCGCCCAGTGAGTATGAGAATCATCGTGTATAACGAATCATCGTAAATAGTGCGGATTTTACAAGAAGCCCTCAGTTATTCCATTATCACTGGGGGTTTTTCCTTCTATACTGAGGATGTAAAGAGGAGAAACGCACAAGAATTTCTGGGAGGTCTACACATGAAAAAGATGGCAGTTACTCTCGTAAGCTTACTCGCGGCGACTAGCCTAGCAGCTTGCGGATCCACAAACACATCGAAAGAAACGAGCAGCACAACGCCAGCAGCAACAGCTGCAGCAACGACAGCGCCAGCTAAGGCTGATGCGAAACCAGTTAAACTAAGAATTTATGCCCAGTATGCAGATGAAGATACCAAAACACCTTACGATTACGCTGTGGCTGAATTGAAAAAGGAAATGCCGAACGTAGAGCTTGAGCTGGATATTCAGGCACAAGATGACGGTCAGAAGTTGAAGACGTATGCAGCGACAGGCAATCTTCCTGATATTTTCCAAGCGGGTCTAGACATCATTGATACATTCAAAAAGTCCAATAACATTCTGATGTTGGATGAGTATGTAACGAAATTTGGTTTTAAGGACAAAATGCAACCAAGTGCAATGAACACACTCGTGACTGATGATGGTCACACGTATGCGTTCCCTTATGCTGGGAATGAAGTTGCATTGTTGTACTACAACAAAGACTTATTCGCACAAAACGGAGTGAAAGTACCGACAACCTATGCTGAAATGATGACGGCTGTTAAAGCATTCAATACGAAGGGAATTACACCGCTATCCATTTTCGCCAAAGAGAAATGGCCTTGCGTAGCGCTGTACGACATGTTCGTTACACGTGCTGAACCAGGCGGTATCAACAAACTGGATAAAGGTACAGCGAAAGCAGATGATGCAGCGTACAAAACAGCTGCTGATAACATCATCGAGCTAGTTAAAGCAGGCATGCTGCCAAAAGGCGCAACCAACTTGAACTATGACCAAGCCGCGGCACTTTACCACGAAGGTAAAGCAGCGATGTTTATCAACGGTCAATGGGAAATTGAAGCAGCAACGAAAGCACTAGGCGACAAAGCCGGCTACATGTACTTGCCAGCAGCTGATACAGCCGCTTATGAAAAAGGTAAAACAGCGTTCAGTGGCAGCGGTGGTCCAGGTGGATATGCCGTTTCCGCGAATACGAAGGACAAAGAGCTTGCTGCGAAAGTAGCTTCGTTCATCTCCTTGAAATATGCCGAGTACAAATATACGAACCGCAGCAACCCAATTGTAGCTACAAAAGTTGACAAACCGATTGTGAAGCAGTTCCCTCCAATGATGGATCAGCTGTCCAAAGATATTCCGAAAATCACAAGCACAACCGCTTTCTCATGGGGCTTGTCCAATCCGAAGTTCAAAGCAGCGCTTGAAGACGCGACACAAAACCTAATGACAGGTAACTACACGTCTGATCAATTCGTTAAAGATCTGAATAAAGCAGCAGTAACAGCGAAATAAATTTGATTCTATGAAAAGGAGACTCACACTGGAACGATGGAGCCCAGTGTGAGTCTTCTACTCTACAAGGGAAGTGATGACATGCGCAAATTCATGGGAAATAAAGTAGCGATTATGCTGTTCACGCTGCCGGCACTCCTTTTGTATACAGTGATCGTGTTTTATCCGATTTTACAAACCTTTTACCGCAGTACTTTCGAATGGGATGGCTTGAGTGCGGGCACGTTTATTTTTCTAGATAACTACACGCGATTGTTTCAAGACAGCATTTTCTACACGTCACTCTATAACGGTCTCGTATTTGCAGCCATCTTAGCCTTCGTTCAAATTGGGATCGGAACCGTGCTCGCCTTCGCAGTAGCAGAGGGCTTCAAAGGGAGTAAGATTCTTCGCATTTCCTATTTCATTCCCGTGGTGCTTTCGATCACTGTCGTCTGTCAACTCTGGTTGGCGATGTATAACAGTGAGTATGGTTTAATCAACAAGGTGTTTGAGGCACTGGGCATCTCCTACCGACAAGACTGGCTGACGAACAGTAAAACTGCAATTTTCGCCATTGCCTTCGTCAATGCTTGGCAGTACATGGGTTATCAATTCGCATTGCTTTTAGCCGCTGTGAAGTCTGTACCTGAACAGTATTTAGAGGCTGCGCGAATCGATGGCGCTTCGAAATTCAAAGCACATATGAAGATTACGATCCCCATGCTGGCTGAAACGTACAAATTTTGCTTAGTCCTCGCCATTACAGGTGGTCTGAACGCCTTTGCTAACATGTTTATCATGACCGGCGGTGGGCCAGGAAACGCCACGTACACGCTGACTTATCTCATGTACCGTTCAGCTTTCCGTGTCGGCGAATTTGGCTATGGCAGCGCGGCTGCGGCGTTCCTCGTGATTGAATGTTTGATCGTAACGTTAGCCATCAACAAACTCATCGCACGTGAACGAATTACCTTTTAAAGGAGGATGACAAATGAACGGCCTATTGAAATTACGCAAAAAAAATCCGCTCCTTGGCATCCTTTTATGGGTGTATGCGGGGTTGTCGGTGTATCCACTTTTGTGGATGATCTTCTATTCATTAAAAAATAACAATGAAATTTTCGTTACGAATCCATTTGGGATCCCCACACATTTTCGCTTCGAAAATTATGTGGATGCATGGTCCAAATTTAATGTGCCGCAGTACTTTAGTAACAGCTTGCTCGTGGCAGCTTGCACCGTCGTAGGAACGATCGTTCTATCCGTGACGTTTTCCTATGCGGTTGCCCGGATGCAATGGCGTTTCAAGGAAGCGGCGAGAATCTATGTGGTCATTGGCATGTTCATTCCCGTCCAAGTCATCATGATTCCTCTTGCTATTCTTGTTCGCGATTTCCACTTAGCTAACACGTATGGCGCACTCATTGTTCCTTATATTGCTTTCAATATTTCGTTCTCCAGCATGGTGTTCTACGGCTTTTTCCGAAGTATCCCTGTCGAGCTTGAAGAATCGGCTTGTATGGATGGCGCTAGTATTTATCGGACGTTCTATACCATTATTTTACCAATTATTAAACCTGCAATGGCGACTATGGTCATTTTCGTCTTCTTAGCCTCGTGGAATGAATTTACGATGGCTCTGATCTTAATTACCAAGGATTCACTGAAAACCTTACCGCTCGGATTGCTGTTCTTCCAAGGTCAGTTTACAACGAACTGGGGTGCCATGGGGGCGGCGATGACGATTGCAAGTTTGCCAACGGTCTTGGTTTATGTCCTCTTTAGTGAGCAAGTTGAAAAGGCAATGACCGTAGGGTCAGCTGTGAAAGGCTAAAATACCTTCGAAACGATGAAATGACCTCAAAATGGGGTCATTTTTTGCATGAAAAGTGCTCATTTAACCATATATCAATTCCCCTTATAAGTCTCATAAGATGAATCTAATTGACCTAAGGTGCGCACTATGATAGGTTTCAATGGAGAGTAAAAAAAGTGCGAAAAATAGCAAAGCTTATCAATACATGCTGATGAGGTGGATTTTGTTGGAACTTCAAGTCTTAAACAGTCCTTTTAACCAAGAGCAAGTTGAATTGCTCAACCGTGTCCTACCAACGTTAACGGATACCCAACGTATTTGGCTGAGTGGATATCTAACAGCTCAACAAGGCTCGACAAATTCTGCGGCAGCTCCAGTTGCTTCAGTACCAACGGCTGTTGCTAGTCAACCGGTCATTTCCAAAGAAGTTACTGTGCTTTTCGGATCACAAACAGGCAATTCCCATGGCTTAGCTAAAAAGCTTGCCAAAAAGCTAGAAGAGCAAGCGTTCCAAGTAACGCTTTCCTCGATGAGCGACTTCAAACCGAACAATCTGAAAAAGGTACAAAACCTACTCATGGTTGTTAGCACGCACGGCGAAGGAGATCCGCCTGATAATGCGATCTCATTCTACGAATTTCTTCACAGCAAAAGAGCGCCTCAACTAGAAGAGCTTCGTTACGCTGTTCTTTCCTTGGGAGATACGTCTTACGAATTCTTCTGTCAAACGGGCAAAGATTTCGATAAGCGTCTGCAAGAGCTTGGCGCGAAGTCTTTAACAGAACGTGTAGATTGTGATGTTGATTTTGATGAACCAGCTGCGGCTTGGGTCAATAGCGTACTTAACGCTTTGAACGCTGCATCGGCTAGTGTCTCCGTAGGTGGCGCTGCAGCAGTGGTTGGAAGTGCTGCTTCCTCCGAGTCTGAATACTCCAGAACGAACCCGTTCCAAGCAGAAGTGCTTGAGAACTTGAATTTAAATGGACGCGGCTCCGATCGTGAAACGCGCCATGTGGAAATCTCTTTGGAGGGCTCCAATCTGCAATACGAACCAGGTGATAGCTTGGGTGTATTCCCAGAAAATCATCCGCGTCTTGTTAATGAACTGATCCAAGCGATGGACTGGAATGCAAGTACGCCAGTTGCTGTCAACAAAAATGGGGAAGAGCGTCCTTTACAAGAAGCACTTCTTCGTTATTATGAAATCTCTGTACTGACCAAACCGTTGCTTGAGCAAGTAGCAAAGCTTACATCTAACGAAAAGTTACAAGCGCTAGTAGCTGTAGGCAATGAGTCCGAGTTGAAATCTTACATTGCAGGCCGCGACCTACTTGATTTGGTGCAAGACTTCTCCCTACAAGGTGTGTCTGCCAACCAGTTCGCAGCTGTACTTCGTAAATTGCCAGCACGTTTGTACTCCATTGCAAGCTCATCCAAAGCTTCACCGGATGAAGTGCATATTACGGTTCGTGCTGTTCGCTATGAAGCAAATGGACGCAACCGTTACGGCGTTTGCTCGGTTCACCTTGCAGAGCGCGTACAAGCAGGTTCCGCATTGCCGGTATACATTCAAAGCAACCCGAATTTCAAGCTGCCTGAGAACCCAGAAACGCCAATCATCATGATCGGACCTGGAACTGGCGTAGCGCCTTTCCGTGCTTTCCTTGCAGAAAGAGAAGAAACGGGTGCAGAAGGCAAAACGTGGTTATTCTATGGTGACCAACACTTCGCGACAGACTTCTTGTATCAGGTTGAATGGCAGCGTTGGTTGAAAGATGGCGTACTTACACAATTGGATGTGGCTTTCTCCCGTGATACGGATCAGAAAGTGTACGTTCAGAACCGCATGCTAGAGAAGAGCCGCGAGGTTTATCAATGGCTGCAAGAAGGCGCTGTTGTTTATATTTGCGGTGATGAGAAGAAAATGGCTCATGATGTGAATGCTGCGCTGCTCACGATTCTTGAGCAAGAGGGTGGCTTAAGCAACGAAGAAGCCGTGCAATATTTGGCTAACATGCAACAGCAAAAACGTTATCAACGGGATGTTTATTAAAACGGGATCCCCACGATCGCGAGAGGAGAAAGCTCAAGATGTCAGAAAATAATTTGCTATCGAAAAATAGTGCACCACATAGTGATGTAGAACAAATTAAAATTCGCAGTAACTATCTGCGTGGCAGTCTAGAAGAAACGCTTGAAAACCGCATCACTGGTTCCATACCCGAGGATGATAACCGTTTGATGAAATTCCACGGCAGTTACATGCAGGATGACCGCGACCTGCGTAACGAGCGTGCGAAGCAGAAGCTAGAGCCTGCGTATCAGTTCATGCTGCGCGTACGTGCTGCGGGCGGGATTGTTACATCTGACCAATGGTTGATGATGGATCGCGTTGCTCAGAAGTATGCGAACGGGACGATTCGTCTTACGACGCGTCAATCCTTTCAATTGCATGGTGTAATCAAATGGAACATGAAGAAAACGATTCAAGAAGTTAACGCATCCATGCTCAGTACACTTGCTGCTTGTGGTGACGTGAATCGTAACGTCATGTGTAACCCGAACCCGTACCAATCCGAGGTTCATGGCGAGGTTTATGAGTGGGCGAATCGCATCTCCAATCACTTGGATCCACGTACGAGAGCCTACCATGAAATTTGGCTCGACGGCGAGAAAATGATCGATAGCCGTGACACGGAAGAACAAGAGCCGATTTACGGACCTGTGTATTTGCCGCGGAAGTTCAAAATCGGTATCGCAGTTCCACCATCCAACGATGTAGACGTCTACTCGCAGGATCTTGGTTTTATCGCGATTGTTGAAGAAGGTCGCTTGGTAGGCTTTAACGTATCCGTCGGTGGCGGTATGGGGATGTCCCATGGCGATGTCAAAACGTATCCGCAAGTTGGTCAAGTGATCGGTTTCATTAAGCCAGAGCAAGCTGTTGATCTAGCTGAGAAAACGGTTATGATCCAACGTGATTACGGTGACCGTTCGGTTCGTAAACATGCTCGTTTCAAATACACGATCGATGATCGCGGAATTGAGTGGTTCGTTAACGAACTGCAAACGCGTCTTGGTTGGAGCCTTGAACCAGCTCGTTCGTTCCATTTCGAGTCCAACGGAGATCGTTATGGTTGGGTAAAGGGAAGCAACGGGAAATGGCATTTCACCCTGTTCATTCAAAACGGCCGCGTGAAAGACGAAGGCGACTATCGTTTGATGACAGGACTTCGTGAAATTGCCAAAATTCACAGTGGCGATTTCCGACTCACGTCGAATCAGAACTTGATCATCGGTAACGTAACCTCTCAGAAGAAAAAGAAAATCGAAGACCTGATCAAAGAGCACGGCATTACGGATGGTCTTCACTACTCCGCATTGCGCAGAAACTCGATGGCTTGCGTGGCGTTCCCAACTTGCGGACTTGCAATGGCGGAATCTGAGCGTTACTTGCCATCTTTGATCGATAAAGTCGAGGCAATCTTGGAAGGTGTAGGTCTTCGTGAGCAAGAAATTACGATTCGGATGACAGGTTGCCCGAATGGTTGTGCACGTCCTATGCTCGCTGAGCTCGCATTTATCGGTAAAGCGGCTGGGAAGTACAACATGTATCTAGGTGGCGGATTCGCAGGAAACCGCTTGAATAAGCTGTACAAGGAAAACATTGGTGAATCCGAAATTTTGGATTCCCTGCAAACGATCATCCCTCACTACGCAAAAGAGCGTCAAGGTGAAGAGCACTTCGGTGACTTCGTCATCCGCGCTGGCTATGTGAAAGAAGTTCGTTCGGGTCAAGATTTCCACGCTTAAAAAAGGGAAGAGCAGTTCAAGTAGATGTCTACTTGGACTGCTCTTTTTTCTCTGAATACACTACCGCGTGTTCTTCCTCATTCATACTCTCAACGTCCTACTGAGCACCCTTACTCACCCAGAACGTCACATTATCCCCCTGCATGCCGTTCGTGCCAGCCTTAGGGTCCTGCTTCGTTACTGTGCCTTTAGGCTGTGTGCTGGCTTCGATCAGGAAATTATAATGGAGTCCAGCGGCCAAGGCCATCTGCTCCGCGGCCTCTTGCGTTTGACCGACTAGATTAGGGACAACGGTTTTCTCGGAGGCCTGATTAGTACTCGTTAGCTGTGCATTGGCCGTGTTACTCGGGCTAACGGTCGCTATAGGATTTATCGTTGGTGTCGGAGAGATGATGACGACGGTTTGTACGACTTTTGGCTCGGGCCAAAGCGACCATACGGCGATGATCCCTACAACTAGCGCCGAAACGGCGCCTAGTGCAATCAATTTAGCTGAGCGCGTCGAGCGGGTGAGGTTCTCATTTTCAAAACGTGAAAGATGTGCTCCAGGTTGTACTTCAAGCTGCGGCTCTACGTCTCGTTCCACGACGGGGGTAGCCGTCTTCGCGTTTTTGGTAGTTGGAACCGATGGTGGTAAGCTCCGCAATCCAAATACGAGCGAAGAGAGCGAAGATTGCCCATGGCAAATAAATTTGATGAGGCGAATTAAGGCCAATTTTTGCTCCATAGTTGCACTGGGAATGGAAGCTCGTTCTAGACTCGTATGCATGACCTCGTAGGTGTCAGAAATCGAATCGCTCCCCGAAAGTAACTGAATCATTAAACGGCAAAGACCAATGGCCCCTTGTTCCTGGGACTCATCTTCCTCCCAGTAGTTGATGACTGAGAGTTTATTCTGATCAGAAAGCCATAAATTATCAGGACGCACGGAAAAGCCTGTAATACGTTCCTCCATCGCATCCAGCAGGGAAACACCCAAGTCACTAATCATCGCGACAACGGCTGCGTACGACCATTTGCGTTTATTTACTTGATCGGCAAACAGCGAACCACTCTTCGCTTGCAAAATAATAGTAACGGCATCCTCAGCGATGGATGTATCCAGCATATGATGAAATCCGTCATGTATAAACGCAGCTTTATCCTGAAGTGAGCTTATGTAATCGACACCGAGTTGATTGTGACGAAGTGCTTTACGATACAGAAGTACCTTACGAGTCAGAAATACATCATCACCATAATGGAGAGTTCCATGAGGGAAAGAGACGATTTGTGTACTTGGCACGTATCGTGTACCTATTCGATCGGGCATGGAATAACCATCCTCTCTGGCGTGTATGATCGTTTTATCTTTTATTATAGATGATTCGAAGACGGATAGGAATTTAGGAGCATTCCTTATTAAAAATAACATAAATGCGTGAAAATTTTGTAAGATTTTATCAAAATAGTTCGATTCGCCTGTATTTTGTTAGGATTCGTTGTAAGATGTGTCCATAATCGTGCTTCGTGTTAGAAATCTTAACGTGGAAAGAGGAGTGGATCAGGATGAAAGCCATTAGTTTCAATAAAACCAGTGTATCAACATTTTTTAACCCTGCAATCTACCTACTGAATAAGCTTCGGTATCCGCAAAAATTTTTAATGATTGGCTGTGTATTCGTGATTCCGATTATCTTGTTAGCCGAACAATTGTTAGCCGGGACAACGCAAAGTATGCGAGGGGCTAAACTTGAAATGGCCGGGATTTCCGTTCAGAGTGAACTCGGTGATCTATTAGTTAGACTGGATCAATTCGGACAAAGTTTACCTTCTCCAGACGGTACTCAAGCACCTTCTGAAATGGATACGAAGAAAGTACAAGCGCAAATTGATGACATCCTGGTGCGGATGAAAACGGAAGCCGAGCAAGCCGAGAACCCTTTGCTTCAAGCTAAGCTTGTTTCGGGGATCCAGGAGCAGTGGCAATCGATTTCGTCAAATGGAGACGGGTTGAGTCAGAAGTATTATGAGCTTCAGCATGAGCAGATAGAACAAAATGTGATCCATCTCATGCATGCCGTGGAAAAGGGGACGAAGCTCGATCTGGATCCGGAGGAAAGCAGTAGCTCCTTCATAGACTTTACTGTACATCTTTTTCCTGCATTTTGGAATAATCTTGAGAAAATTGAGCAAAAAGGGATTGAAGTTGCCGCTCGTCGACATATCAAAAACCCAGAGGAACAGGAGGAGTTAATCCATTTAAGCGGTGAAGCACAATCCATTTTAACCGAAATACAATCGTTTGAGGAACAGCTGAAGGAGCAAGATCCTGAGCTCGGAGCGAATCTCCAAGAGCTTCATGACAAAAACCAAGCTGCTGCGCTAGAAACCATTGATGCATTAAATGAAAAATTAGTTAACACAGGCATCATTCAAATTTCTGCAAATGAATTTGCTGCTACAGCGCGCTCAGCCAAAGCGGCCGCTTTAACGCTATATAAACATCAGTTAAGCTTGTTATCGGAGCTGTTGCAGCAGCGTGTGGATACGTACACGAGGAGTTTAACGATCGATGCACTTATCGTGCTAGTTGTCTTGCTAGTAGCTGCGTATTTATTTATGGCTTTTTATGTGGCGGTGAAAAAAGGGATTGATGAGCTTGCGCGAGCTTCACAGCTTCTTGTTCAAGGGGATATGACGGTTCGTGCCCAATCGCATTCGAAAGATGAATTTAGCGGTGTTGTAAACGCCTTTAATCACATCGCAGATAGCTTCACACATGTCATACGGCAAAGTCGTCTTGTTGTTCAGAGAGCTTTTGAGTCATCCGTACAGCTTCAATCCAGCGTTCAGGAGACAGCAGCGGATTCCAACACGATACAGATCATTATGAGGGATATGGCGCAAGGCTCGCAAGTGTTAATGAAAGGCTCTGAAGAAACATCATCTGCAATGAATGAGGTCGCAGCCGGCGTCCAGCGAATTGCCGAAACGTCATCTACCGTTGCTGAAGCAGCCAATGAGGCCGCGATTGAAGCGAGACAAGGCTTTGATGATATGAATCTAGCCATGCAACAAATGTCCTCGATTAAAATGAAAGTATCCGAAACAGCAACAACCATCTCGGAGCTTGTCGATCTATCCACGAAAATTGACCGTATGTTAGAAATGATTACGGATATCTCGGAACAAACGAGGCTTCTCGCACTGAATGCGTCCATTGAAGCAGCAAGAGCTGGGGAACACGGTCGCGGCTTTCAGGTCGTAGCGACAGAGGTAAGGAAGTTGGCTGATCAGTCGAGTGAGTCCGCCAAACAAATTGTACAATTAATCGCGATGGTGAAGTCAAGCTCCAAATCAGTTGTTGAGAAAGCACAAATGGAGATAAGCGAAGTGGAAAAAGGAAGTTTATTGATTGCCAAAGTTGGTGTTGTTTTTGAATCCATCTTGAACGCGGTCGATCAGGTTGCTGAGCAAATCCAAGAAGTGTCAGCTGCTTCTGAGCAGATTTCTGCGAGTACGCAGCAAGTATCAGCCTCCATGGAGGATAGTGTTCAGATTTCACGTAAGGCAACAACTTACACGCAAGATGTAGCTACGTCGTTACAGAAGCAAGCTGTATCAACCAAGGAGGTCGAGAGTTCGTCGACAATGTTAAATCACATTTCGGAGGAATTACTTCATTCGTTAACCCATTTCAAACTAGATTCATAGGAGATTCAAGTAGCAACCTTTCTGTGCTGACATGCTCAGCTGTAGAAGGGTTGTTCTTCTCTTTTTCCTCTAGGATTCTATCAGGATTTTTCTATGATTCAATGGACCTAAATGATATGATAGGAAGAACAGATAATTTTACAAAAAACACCAAAACAAGGGGGAAACGTGTTGAAAAAGGTCGCAATTTTGGGTGGCGGTGTCGCAGGCTTAAGCGCTGCTCATGAACTTGTAGTAAGAGGTTATGAAGTGTCCGTGTACGAGTTTAAGAGTATTCCAGGTGGGAAAGCCAGAAGTATGCCTTTTGTGGGAAGCGGCAAAGGCGGTAGAAGAGACTTGCCAGGCGAGCACGGCTTTCGACTATTTCCTCGTTTTTATCGTCATGTGATTGATACCTTGAAGCGAATTCCCTATGAGAATGGTACGGTTTACGATAATTTAACAGAAGTCACACGTTTAGATATTGCTACCTATACAGCGCCATTATTGCCGTTGCTGGCTAAAATTGAATTTAGCTTGGACAATTTATTAGTACTGATTAAAGATCTTTTTGATAATGGGTTAGGACTTACGCTGGATGACATGGAGCAATATGGACGTAAGCTATGGCAGGTCATGACAAGCTGTGAGGAACGGATCCGAGAAGAATACAATTTAATTGATTGGTGGGAATTCATTGAGGCGGAGCAGCAGTCGCCTGCTTTTCAGAAAATTTTCGCCGGATTCACGAAAACGCTGGTTGCTTGTCAGTCCAAGATCGCAAATACACAAACCGTAGGTCCTGTAGCTGTTCAAATGACATTAGACATTACGACACCAGGCACGAGCTTTGTGCGTCTTCTGAATGGTCCAACGAATGACAAATGGATATACCCTTGGTTATCATTTCTACAGGATCAAGGCCTTGACTATCATTTGGATGTAAAAGTTGAGAGTATTAATTGTGCTGATGGAAACATCCGCAGTGCGACCGTGACAAAAAATGGGGAAACATTTGATATTGAAGCGGATTACTATATTGCGGCCTTCCCCGTTGAGGTCATGGGGAAAATGATCACGGATGCCATGCTGGTAGCAGATCCGTCACTTCATGGCGTTCAGAAGCTCGTTGACTCTGTTGCTTGGATGAACGGGATTCAGTACTACTTGAAGGAAGATGTGCCGATTACACATGGTCATGTGATTTATTTGGACGCCCCGTGGTCCCTAACGTCGGTTTCGCAGAAACAATTTTGGCCGGACGTCAATTTGAGCGACTATGGCGATGGCACAGTGAAAGGCATTCTGTCTGTTGATATTTCGGATTGGGATACGCCGGGAATTTTATTTGGGAAAACGGCTACACATTGTACGGCAGAAGAAATTAAGGCAGAGGTTTGGGCCCAAATGAAACTAAGCCTAAACGTAGATGGCGCGGTTATTCTGGAAGATTCCATTCTTCATTCTTGGTTCTTGGATACGGATATTCAATTCGTCAATCCTGAAGGTGCCTGCACGAATATGGAGCCGTTGCTCATTAACCGCGTAGGGACGTGGGATGACCGCCCAGAAGCATTTACCGGCATACCGAATTTATTCCTTGCCTCGGACTATGTTCGGACGAATACGAACCTAGCAACCATGGAAGGTGCGAATGAAGCAGCCCGCCGGGCGGTTAATGCCATTTTGACACGTGATGGTTCAGAGGAAGAGCCTTGTAAGATTTGGGAAATGTATACGTTTGAATTAGGGCATATTGATGTCTTGAAAATCTATCATATTCACGATAAAAAACGTTTCGAGAAGGGGCTGCCATGGGATGGTAAGATGCTCTAGCACCTTTATCTAGCAGCGAGAATGACTAGGAGGATACGATGTTAATTTTGCCGGATTATGAGATGATCAGACAAATCTATCAGGGTGAGCGAAACGTATTGTACCGCGCCATTCATAAGCAATCAGGCGAGAAGGTGATCATTAAGACGCTGCGCTCTGACTTCCCGATTGCTTCGGATATCGCTAGATTAAAGCGTGAATATGAAATTGGGAAGATGCTGGACATCCCTGGCATTGTTAAGCCCCTTGCTTTGCCCAAGTATCAAAATAGCGTAGCGTTAGTGATGGAGGACTTTGAAGGGGAAACTCTTACAACGTATTTTCCATTGTTTCGACAATCGATTCAAGCATTTCTACAAGCAGCCATTCAATTGGTCAAAATTGTAGGCGAGATTCATCAACGCTATGTCATACATAAGGATATTAAGCCTAGTAATATTATTATGAATCGGCAGAAGCAGATTATGAAACTGGGAGATTTCAGTATTTCTTCGTTTACGAGAGAACGTCAAGAAATGCTGAATCCCTTATTGCTAGAAGGGACACTCAGCTACATGTCGCCTGAGCAGACGGGACGCATGAATCGGATCATTGACTACCGTTCGGATTACTACTCACTAGGGGTCACATTTTATGAAATGATTACGGGACGCCTGCCATTCCAAACGGAAGAACCGTTGGAGCTGCTGCATTGTCATTTTGCCGTCACTCCGATACCACCTGAAAGCTTGAGAATGGAGATCCCGAAGCCGTTGTCTGATATTATCATGAAGCTGCTCTCTAAGGATGCGGAAGACCGCTATCAAAGTGCATATGGGATCATGCAAGATCTTGAGCAAGTTTTACTGATGGTAGATTCCAAAGAAGGTATCCAGGATTTCACGGTTGGTCGATATGATATGACGGATATGTTCCAGATCCCGCAAGGCTTATATGGCCGATCCAAAGAGATCACGAAGCTGCTGCACGTTTATTGTAATGCGGTGCATGGCTCTCTGGAGGCAGTCTGGGTCACAGGGGAGTCAGGTTATGGCAAGTCTTTTCTGATTGCTGAAACGAGGAAGACGATTATGAAAGACAACGGCTGGTTTTTATCCGGTCGTTTCGAGCCTAATAAGCAGCACGTCTCCTATCATGCAATTGCCAAAGCATTGCAAGAACTCGTCAGGCAGCTTTTGACGGGGAAAGATCAGCAGCTTGACGAATATCGCACTCGTTTGCTCAAAGTGTTGGGTACGAACGGCAAGGTTTTAACGGATCTTGTTCCTGAACTTGAACTTCTGATCGGGGAACAACCAGCTGTGAAGCAGCTCCCGCCACAAGAAACGCAGAATCGGTTACATTTTTTGCTGCAGCAATTTTTGTTGATTTTCTGTGCTAAGGATCGGCCAATTGTCTTGTTCCTGGATGATTTACAATGGGCGGATACGGCCTCCTTGCAAGTACTGGATCTACTGCTGAACGATTCGCAACTGAAATATTTCTTGTTCATTGGTTCCTATCGCAGTGAATATGAGACCAATTGGCTGTCGTCCATGCACATCCAGTTGCTGAATAAGCTTCCTGCTCGACTCATTGAGGAGAGAATAACGCTCAAAGCGCTGGAGATTCATGATGTCAAGCAATTGATTGCAGAGTCACTGAAAACGGGGCAAGAGCAAGTCGCTCAGCTGGCTGAGTTAGTTGTGCAAAAAACAGGGGGTAACCCCTTTTTCGTCAAACAATTCCTGACCGCTTTACATGAACAGAAATTGCTTTCGTTCAATTATGAAGTTAATCGTTGGATTTGGGATATGAACGAGATTCAAAGGCTGCGAATAACAGATAATCTAATGTTCCTTCTGGCCGAGAAACTAGAGCGCATGCCTTCGAGAACGCAGCATGTCTTGCGCTTGGCATCCTGTTTAGGCGTTTTCTTCGACTTGGAGGCTTTGGGTATTATTATGCGTTGTTCCTTCGTGGATGCACTGCAGGAGCTTGAAGTTTCCATTCAAAGCGGATTAATTATCCCGGTAGGCATGGACTATAAATTTTATACAGAAGGTGATTCTACAGCACGGGAAATCCGATTTATGTTCGTTCATGACTCTATTCAAGAGGCCATCTATGGTTCCGTTGGTGAGGCGAAGCTTACGGAGATGCATCTGAACATTGCCCAATTGCTACTCTCGGAATTGTCGGAAGTTGAAATCGAACGGCGGATTTTTGAAATTGTAAACCATTTGAATATTGGCTCTGATTTGATCACCGAACGGACAGCATTTATTCAACTTCTTGAATATAATCTTAGTGCAGGGCGCAAAGCCAAGGCTTCTAATGCCTACCGATCAGCGCTTCAATATTATCATAAAGCACTGCGAATATTGAGTCAGATCAAGGAGATGGACTTAGAAGAGTTATGCTACACCATCCGTCTAGAGGAGTCAGAAGTACTTTATTTGAACGGTCAAGCGGATGAAGCTGAGATCTCGTATGAAAAACTCCTGAAAGAAACGACATCCGCCCAGCAGAAGCTGGAACTGTATAACCTGCAAGTGGTGCTGTACACCAACATTGGGAAGCAGCATAAAAGCGTTAAGGTTGGCTTGCAAGTTTTGGCTGAGCATGGCATTCGGTTAGTAGAAGCACCTACAAGTGCTCACATTTTCCTTGCTTACTTAGATGTGAAGCGAATGATTGGACGCAGAAATACACTCCAACTCTATGAATTGCCGATCATGGAAGACGCGTATCGATCCAAATTAATGAGTTTCATGATGAGTGTCGCGATATCTGCTTATTTCGTGAATACGAACTTATTTGTTCTGTTTATGCTTAACATGACGAAGCTGGCTTTGAAATACGGGAACTCGCCCGTGATGGCTTATGTGTATGGTGCGTATGGCTTAATTCTGGGCTCTGGGTTCGGCGATTACCAGACAGGCTATCAATATGGACAGCTTAGCAACCGCATCAATGAAAGATTTCAATCTCATCAATATCGTAGTAGAAGCTATTTCTCCTTCGGATTGTTCGTTACACCTTGGGTGAAGCCGCTTCAAAACTGCCTTGTGCATTTAAAAGATTCTTTCCGGAGCGGAATTGAAGACGGTGATTTGGTATTTGCAGGCTATGCTCTGACCTACCAGGTGTTGATCAAAGATTTCCAAGGGGTTACGCTCACGGAAGTACTCGAGGATTTAACGAAGAATTATCGGATTCTGGAGCAGACGAATCATCATGATACGCTCCTAATGATGGAATTGCTTCGCATGGTGATCATGAATTTAGAAGGCAAGACCATTAATCCATTGTTAATCGGAAATCATGAGGATGAAGATGAACAGTTTGTTCGTAAATTGGAAGTTCATCCGAATCAGGTTATTCTCCACGTATACACCGTGAAGAAAATGATGTTGTATTATTTATTTGGGCATTACGAGGATGCAGTGAACATGGGGAGAGCCGCTGAGCCCAGACAAACCGCATCGTTCGGTTTGTTTCACATGCCAGAGAATTATTTTTACTTTGTCTTATCAATCGCTGCCAGATATAGTGAATTGTCCCTGAGCGAGCAGAAGGTTTGCACTAAGCAGGTGAAGAAAATGTTGAAGAAGATGGATAAATGGGCTAAATATAGTCCGGAAAACTTTCAGCACCTCAGTCTGCTCATGCACGCAGAGTGGAACCGTGTGACAGGCCAAACGCAACGGGCAGAGCAGGGGTATGAAGATGCCATACGCCAAGCACGAGAACATGGGTTTATTCATCATGAAGCCATCGCTAGCGAAATTGCAGGAAAGTATTATAAACAGCTTAAACGTGAGAAAATTGCTAAAACATACCTCATGGATGCGTACTACGGCTATGTCAGTTGGGGAGCAAAAGCGAAAGCGGACGATCTGATCAAGCGTTATCCCGGTTATCTATCCACCTTGCATGAGTCAACAGATTTGGCAACAACCAAAATCAGTGACTACTCCCTACAGGCAATTGATTTCAAGACCATCATGAACACATCCCGATCCCTTTCAAGTGAAGTGAATTTGGAGCAATTGATCAAGCGGCTTATGGAGATTGTTACGTATTCTTCAGGTGCGGAGAGAAGTATCCTCGTTCTGAAGGACAAGGATAGCTTGTACGTTGAAGCGGAAATGCTGGCTAGTGAGGGGAAGGATTCCTGTAAGGTCAGCTCTGTTTTGCTTGAATCACGCGATAATCTCCCACAGGCCGTCATTCAGTATGTTGCACGCATGAAGGAAGGCGTTGTGCTGGACGATGCGGAGAAAACAGGGTTTTTCACGAACGATCCATATATACGACAAGCAGAGAGTAAGTCGATCTTCTGTGAGCCCATACTACATCAGGGCAACTTAGTCGGTGTCTTTTATTTGGAAAATAATTTGATTCGGAAGGCGTTCACCTCGGATCGGTTAGATGTGATCAAGCTATTATCTGCTCAAGCCGCCATTTCCATTGAGAATGCTAGGCTGTATAACGATCTCGAATCCAAGGTGAAAGAACGGACGAACGAATTGATTTTGATGGAAACTTCGCGGCGAGATCTCTTATCGAATATTTCCCATGATCTTGGAACGCCGCTTACATCGATCCAGGGCTATGTGGAAGCGATTTTGGACGGGGTGATCCAGGAGCCGGAGGAGCAGAAGAAATACTTGTCCGTCGTGCATATGCGAATTGTCGGTATCCAAAGATTAATCACAGATTTATATCAATTGAGCCGACTGGAAACCAAGCAGTTCCATTTCCAACTTGCGCCAACCTCGTGGGGGACGATGATTCGTCAGCTTTTTGCCAAGTATGAATTAGATGCGTTAAATGCAGGTATTGCTTATACGCTCAACGTAGAGCCCAAGGATGGTCAAGAGTTGCTGCTAACTGTAGATACGGATCGGATCGAACAAGTGTATGCCAATATTATTTACAATGCCATTAAGTTTTCCACCTCAGGCTGTTCCATCGATGTTCGGGTTGAAAT
This sequence comes from Paenibacillus sp. J22FR5, assembly GCF_059691975.1. Taxonomy (NCBI): domain Bacteria; kingdom Bacillati; phylum Bacillota; class Bacilli; order Caryophanales; family Paenibacillaceae; genus Paenibacillus; species Paenibacillus sp. J22FR5. The sequence continues at coordinate 27,490 of NZ_JCAUAN010000003.1, forward strand.
CCGTGATGAGCCTTGCGAACTCGTTATTCGGGTGTCGGATACGGGGGTTGGGATTAGTGAAGAGGATCTTCCGCACATTTTCGAACGCTTCTATAAGGTTTCCAAATCGCGCAGTAATTCAGGCGGAAGTGGCTTGGGGCTTGCCATCGCGAAAGAAATTGTGCAATACCATGGTGGTCAAATTTGGGCGGAAAGCCGCCTAGGCAAAGGCTGTAGCATTTCATTCTCACTGCCTTTACACCGCATATAAGGACTGCAAACCGTACATCTTACTAGTAGATGTGCGGTTTTTTTACCGCAGAAAGGACGTGTCTATACGCAAGCTGTTACCAATGCTATTGAATTCGACTTGTGATATACTTCTGTAGATATTAGTCATCGAAGGAGTTTACACACATATGCAATCATTTATTCAATGGAATCCAACAAAATTATGGTTTGGCGAAGGTCAGATTAAGCAATTGCAACAGGAGCTAGGTCAAACCGGTAAACGAGTGCTGCTTGTTTATGGCGGAGGCAGCATTCTCCAAAATGGTGTATACGATGCTGTAATAAAGCAGCTTCAAGATATGCAAGCCACGGTTGTAGAAATGTCTGGCGTGGAGCCTAATCCTAGGCTGACAACCGTTAAGAAGGGTATTGAGCTATGCCGCAAGGAGCAAATCGATCTCATCCTTGCTGTAGGTGGAGGAAGCGTCATTGATTGTGCCAAGGCGATCTCCGTTGGCGTTTACTACGAAGGCGATGTCTGGGACATCATCACGAGAAAAGCAGAGCCACAGAAGGCACTTCCATTGGGTACCGTACTAACGCTTGCCGCGACTGGCTCGGAGATGAATAATATCTCTGTCATTACGAATTGGGACAGTAATGAAAAGCGCGGCTGGAGCAGTCCGTTGGCTTATCCAGTTTTTTCTATTTTGGACCCTGCCTACACAACTTCCGTACCCTTGGATCAAACGGTTTACGGGATTGTGGACATGATGTCCCATGTGCTGGAGCAATACTTCCATCGCACTGAGTATACACCGATGATGGATCGCTTCATGGAAGGGGTTCTGCTTACTGTTATGGAGGCTGCACCGAAGCTTCTGGCAAATCTCCAAGATGTAGAGCATCGGGCAACGATTATGTATGCTGGAACAACCGCATTTAACGGCTTGCTTTCATGTGGCACAGACGGGGGAGACTGGGCATCGCATCAAATTGAACATGGCTTATCCGCTGTTTACGATATCCCGCATGGGGGTGGGCTTGCCATCGTATTCCCTAACTGGATGACACATTGTGCAGAGGACGATCCTTCGCGAATGAAGAAATTGGCGATGGCTGTTTTCGGAATCGATGCTTTTGGAAAAACCGATCATGAGATTGCGGTAGAAGGTATTCAAGCCCTGCGTCAATTCTGGGATTCTCTTGGAGCGCCGAGTCGACTTGGGTATTATGGCATTGATGATCAACGCATTGAGTTATTGGTGCATAAATCATTTATGAAGCCTAGCATTGGGCAATATAAAATCATGACAAGAGACACCGTCAGAGATATTCTAATGAGATCGTTAGCATGAAATATTATATATACGTGCTAGCTGGAGCGATCAGCTTCGGACTCTTATCGACTTTCGTGAAGAAAGCTTATGAATCTGGTTTTCATGTTGGCGAGGTTGTTGGCAGTCAAATCTTCTTTGGTTTAATCATGATGTGGCTCATGGCTTTTGTGACAGCCAAATCTGCAAGACAGGGGTCGGCTGAGGCCAAAACGTTTCGCGTATCGCCGCGTCAAGCACTTCTGCTCATGTTAGTGGGAACAAGCTCTGGTTTAACTGGGATATTTTATTATGCAGCTTTGCAATATGTGTCAGCATCCTTTGCCATCCTTTTATTGTTTCAATTTACGTGGATCGGCATTGTTCTGGAAGCCATTATAGATCGGAAACGTCCAAGCAAGGATAAACTAATTGCACTTATTTTCTTATTCGTAGGTATTATTATGGCAAGTGGTTATTTAAAAGGAAATCTCGAAGCCCCCTCCTGGGTTGGGGTTAGCTTAGGACTCCTATCTGCACTGACATATGCATTGTTTATTGCTATGAATGGGAAGGTTGCCAAGGCAGTTGCGCCAATCACACGAGGTGCTGTCATGCAAACTGGCTCGTTCATCATCGTCATGCTGATTTTCCCGCCTCACTTTCTGTGGAACGGATCACTGCATGAATCGTTGCTGCCGTGGGCTTTACTGCTAGCATTGTTTGGGGTTGTAATCCCGCCGTTGTTCTTTGCGATTGGTGTGCCGCGAATTGGCGGCGGAATGGCCACGATCATGAGCGCCGCGGAGCTGCCAACGGCAGTGATCATGTCGTTTATCGTCTTGCATGAATCCGTTAACGGACTGCAATGGTTAGGCGTTATTATCACCATGTTGGGTATCGCATTGCCAGAACTAATGAAACGAAGACAACGACTTCCTCGTTTGCAAACCGAGTAAATCAAGGTGAATTTCCCTAACGTAGGGGGATTCACCTTTTTTGCTGTAGCATGTACAGATAAGAAATTTCGAGCAAAGTTGTAAAAGTTCATAGTTGTTCTGGAATATTCAGTAGTAAAGCGGGGGCTAAAACGACTATCTTGAAGTAGAGGAGGTGAGGCAGTCAACCAGATTTGAAAGCGTTTTATATTTCCGTATTAGGCGTGAAGTATGGGATCCAAAAACGAAATTCAAGAGAGGACGGATTCATTTGATGAGAAAATCGATATCGCGTTTGCTTAGTTTCTTGCTTGTAGCAGTATGTGGACTTGGTGTGTTGAGCAGCAGTTTATTCAACAATGTTGCGCAAGCGGCTGCGGTCACGATTCAAAATGGCATACAATTCAAGGATACAAGCGGGAATGTGATTCACGCGCATGGCGGTGGGGTTATTAAAGTAGGGAGCTACTATTATTGGTTTGGTGAAAATCGCAATGCGGACGGCACATTTAAAGCTGTCTCCTGTTATCGGTCCACCGATCTGAAAACATGGGAATTCCGCAACGATGTATTAACGCTAAATTCCTCTGCCGAGCTGAATGTTTCCAATATTGAAAGACCCAAAGTCATTTATAACAGTTCGACGGGTCAATTCGTATTATGGATGCATTGGGAAAATGGAGTCGATTACGGGCAAGCTCGAACAGCCGTAGCCTATTCCAGCACTGTAGATGGCAACTACACGTATCAAGGAAGCTTCCGTCCCCTTGGGTATGACTCCAGAGACATGACCGTTTATAACGATAACGGTACGGCTTATTTGATTAGTGCGACTAGTGTAAACGCTAATTTGAATATTTATAAGCTTTCTGCTGACTTCCGAAGTGTGGACTCTCTGGTCACCACTTTGTGGTCAGGGCAATATCGTGAAGCACCAGCTATGTTCAAACGCAATGGCGTGTATTTCCTTGTTACCTCTGGAGCAACAGGTTGGGATCCTAACCAAGGTAAATATGCAACAGCTAGCAGTATAACAGGTACGTGGAGCGGCCTTACTAACTTTGGGGATGGAACGACCTATGACTCACAGAGCGCTTATGTGCTGCCAATTGAAGGATCAAGTTCAACAAGCTTTCTGTACATGGGAGATCGCTGGGCTGGCGCTTGGAGCGGCAAAGTGATGGAATCACGTTATGTGTGGCTTCCCTTGGCATTCCCAACGACGACGTCACTCTCCATGAGCTGGGGAAGCAATGTAACGATCGATGCGAGTACAGGTAGCTTGTCAGCATCCTCGCCTGCAATCGATACGAGTGCATATTATTTACTTGAGAATCGAAATGGCGGAAAAGACTTGAATGTCGTAGGTCAAGGTACCGCGAATGGCGATAACTTAGAGCAATATATCGATAGCGGTTGGGACAGCCAACAGTGGAAGTTTGTGAGTGCAGGAAGTGGTTATTATAAAATTCAAAACAAGGCGAGCGGCAAAATCATAGGTGTTGAAAATGGAAGTACCTCAGACGGGGCGATCATCGAACAGTGGACAGATGGTGGCTGGACGAGTCAACATTGGCAAATTATCGATAACGGAGCGGGTAATTTCAAGTTGAAAAATCGCGCAACGGGTAAGCTTATCGATATTTCGGGTGCTTCCAAAGCCAACGGAGGAGCGGCCATCCAATGGACCGACAATGGCGGGAAGAATCAGCAATGGCGTCTGCTTAAAGTTCAGTAATGAGGTGAGAGCTACCCCAAGCATGGAGAAATCGATGTCGGGGTAGCTTTTTTGCACAAAAAAAGGCCGAATGGCCTTTGGTGATCTAAGGTTATACAACCGCGAGTTGCTTCAGTTCGAACTTAACGGTTGTTAAATGAGTGAGCTCCGGCAAGGAGAAATATTCAGCCAATCGGCGTAGTCGCATATAAATCGTTCGTAAAATGACTGAATCCAATTCTGTAATCATTGCTTGATTTGCGATATAGTCCGACATGCTCATTTTGATTAAAAAAGGACTTTCTCTTAAATCGGTCAGTTTCCGTTGCTGAAGACGGTCACCAAAGCTTGTAACATACTTGGTTTGCTTCAACGCGGACTGAAACCGTTCCACACAGGTTCTTGTAACTTGCATGTGTCTTTTAGCCCCATAAGCATCAGACACGGTAAGTATTTGGTTTTTTTCATCTAAGGAATTACTTTTTAAGTACACAATTTCGTGAGGGGCGACACCCTCAATGAGCAGGCGAATAATGATGGCGTCTTGCGGATTGATACATTGCGTCTCGATGAACTGGATTTTCTCTAGAGTAAGAATAAGAAATCAACATCCCTTCAAGTTTGAACTTAGTTTTCTGCAAAATTACATTTGGGTTTTCAGAAATAAGCAACTATACAAGTTATGCGATTTAAGAAGTGATTATGACTAGAAGTTTGTTATGATGTAACTATAGCTGAAAGAAATTCGAGGAACAATGAGGGAAAAGCCCTAAATAATGTTAGTCTAATTTCGACAAAATTATCTTGCTCGAGCCTGATTATCTAGAAATGATGGACCCATAGAAAACACAGGAGAGCCTAGATTTCATACAAGCAATGATGTGAATGGTGATAAAGTGTGCTCACGCTCGGAGCGTCCAATTAATCAAGGGGATAGGAATGGCAATGCCATTGTCGTAGATGCCTTTCAAGTCCGTACACATGGAACGGATTATGCCACGGGCATGAATAATTCCCTGAAGGGGCTCCTTTTTGTATGCTGGATAAGCTAAATATCGACATTCTGCCGTAAGTGTGGGATTATGAGAAGAGGAGTATGGTAACTATTACGCAGGGAGTGAAAGGCATGTCACGCAAGTGGGAAAGAATGGTAAGTAAAAATACGAAAAAGGCAAACCTGACCCGTTCCAAGCAAGGAAAGGCACCGATTTCGACGGATCCGGATCGTCCGGTCGTTTTTAAAGGAAGAAGCATCCTGTTAGCTGCATTTTTCATTGTGGTGTCGATCTTCTTATTGATTACGTTGACCAAAACCGAAGGGGACAAGATGTACTGGTATACGACACTTAGTTATCTAGTTGTCGGTGTACTCATTTATTTTGTGCGGAGACCGTACTTGCGAGTCACCAAAACGAATCTTTCGAAGAGAGGTCTAGCCAGAGAATTAGTGCTTGGTTCCGAAAACATAAAAGAGATCGTTCATGCACCAGGTCAAATCATCATTGAGCTTACCGGCAAGTCTCCGCGTTGGGTATATAACAAAACGTTGAACCGCTTTGATATCACGGCGATGGCGGACAAGCTGAAGAAGTTTGCTGAGCAGAATCGAATTGCTTTTGTAGATAAAACTGTATAAAGGTTATCCAGCATACATTAAAAGCCTCCTACCCACGTTATACTCGTGGTGTTGGAGGCTTTTATGTGGAAGCGGTGCTTAACCTCGTGTGAATTAGAATAATCCCGAGCTTTGGATAACCGCATAAAATTGGTTGAACTCCTCGATAGTTAGCTGCTGCTGCGCATCTGAGAGGGCTGTAGCCGGATTGGGATGGACTTCGACCATAATCCCATCCGCTCCCGCGGCCAAGGCTGCTTTGGCGCAAGGGGCGAAGATATCCTTGCGTCCTGTCGAGTGAGTGACGTCGACCAGAACGGGCAAATGACTTTCTTGCTTCAGGATCGGAACAGCGGAGATGTCGAGTGTATTCCGTGTGGCCTTCTCATAGGTCCGAATTCCGCGTTCGATCAACATAACCTGTGTATTACCCCGAGATAGGATGTACTCAGCAGCATGCAGGAATTCATCGATCGTAGCGGACAAGCCGCGTTTCAAAAGAATAGGCATGCGAACCTCGCCAGCTGCTTTCAGAAGCTCAAAATTGTGCATGTTTCTTGCGCCAATTTGAATCACATCGATGTACTGACCTGCAATTTCGATATGTGCGGGATCCACGATTTCACTGATTGTCTGGAGTCCGAATTCATCGGCCACTTCTTTGAGGATCTTCAAGCCTTCTAGACCTAACCCTTGAAAATCATAGGGGGATGTTCGAGGCTTGAAGGCGCCGCCGCGCATCACGGTCACGCCAGCGCTTTTCAATGCAGCAGCAACCGTGCGTACTTGCTCGTAGCTCTCGACGGAGCAGGGGCCTGCAATCATGATTGGTTTAGTCCCGCCGATGCTAACGGGACCAAGCGGGATTATGGTATCTTCTTGCTGCTTCTTACGACTAACAAGCAGCTGTTTCTTATGATCCGTTTGTTGTAAGGAGAGCGATGCTTGGAAAATTTGTTTGAAAAGGTGACGAATGGTATCATCCTCAAAAGGGCCTGTATTCCGTGCAACCAATGACTCTAGCATTCTTTTCTCGCGAAGCGGGTCGAATTTCGGCACGCCTTGTTTTTCTTTCTCGATCCCGATTTCTTGGGCGATATGTGCTCTTTCGGAGAGCAATGCCAACAATCCCGCGTTAATTTCATCGATACGACCTCTCAAATCGTCCAGCTTCGTGTTTTCCATCCATCTTTCACTCCTTCAAATTAGTTGATAACAACAGCAAAAAGCCCCCCGTCGCAAGGGACGAGGAGCCGTGGTACCACCCTTATTAGAAGCCTCTTTTCCGGAAGGAATGAGTCACTTCTCACTTTTAGCCCTTTATCGCAGGGGATACGGGTAACCTTATGAGCACTAGTCAGTCCAGTGTTGTTCAGGTACCAGCTCAGGAGTGAACTTGGGCGAAATATTCGATCGCGTGCTTCCAGTCAATGGCACAGCGTCCCTGGTAAAGAATGATTTCCGCTTACTCTTTCCTTCATCGCTTCTATGTGTGTTAACTCAGCGTAGAGCAGATAATGCATTAGACGTATTGTAAAGCAGCTCTAAGAATGGTGCAAATATGGACTTTAAAGCGTATCGGCTTCACTGCTTTGAAGTGTGTTCATTAATAGCCCTTTGCTAGCCAATATATGCATGAAGGAGAGAGCCCGCTTATGAGAATCCATCTTTTTTTTCGTAGACACGATTTGCAGTCATTTTTCTGCTAGATTCGGAATAGTAGTTTAGGAGGGAGAAGAAGGGGGCTGCGGTGATGCTCACACTAAAATCATGGACAGGTTTATTTAACAAGGGAGCTGCTGATATCTACCACACAATGAAAGTGCGTGCGCCTCGTGATTATTTTGATCGTGCCGATGCGTTCTTAGAGGATATTGTGTATACGTCGCAAGAGGAACTTGAAGGAATCAATAAAACGTTCCTCGTTAAGCTGTTATTTGATAATTTCATGGATCATGTCCGAAAAGGCAAGGATCTATACACCTATATTTTGCAACTGAGAAGTAAATTTGGAGGCATTGCTGCGAGTTCAAATACCAATGAACGGCCATCTACAGGAAGTGTGCCTGGTTTTCAGTGGGGGCTATCTTTTCAAGCCAACAATTTAGAAAGAGCTTCTTATTTAACACTGAACGTAAGATTACACCCAGCCGAGGTCAATCGGATGCGTGTCTTTTTCGATGATATGAATTGGAAGCATCATCATCCACTGAATATGGAAATAAATGAGCTCTTATCGCTGCTCTTTATAGAGTTTATTACTGAGCTTCGGAATGGGTTGACCGAGGAGACGAAGGAAGAGATCGTTGCGGCTATTGTTCACAAATGGGAGGAACAATAGCCTGCTTACGCTCTACGTGATCTACGAGATAGGTTGCGAGATAGACTGCGTGGATGAACGAACAATAAGCTCTGAGGGAAGCATAATTCTGCGAGACTCATAATCAATGTCTCCTTCTATGCGTTCTATAAGAAGCTGCATCCCAAGCTGGCCAAATTGATAGGCGGGCTGTGAAGCCACAGTAAGGAACGGATTGATTGCACCTGCGGGTCCGAAGTCGTCGAAGCAGACAACTGACATGTCACCAGGTACCTGTAAGCCGCGCTTGCGCAAAGATTGAATAACCCCAACGGCCAACATATTATTGGCAGCGAAAATTGCTGTTGGCATCTCTTCAAGCTGGAGTAGATCATCTAGGGCGGAATCATCGTTGAAATCGCGATAGCTCAGATATACAACGAGCGAATCGTCTACGGCTAGTCCATGTAGGCGATGTGCTTCGCTATAGCCGGTGTAACGCAGCCGGGCCGTTGAAACGTCCTGTGAGCCGTTCACTAACGCGATGCGTCGATGACCTCGTGTAATCAAGTGTTCAACGAGATTGCGTGCACCTTCTTTACTGTCACCAAGCACGACATCCGCATCAATCCCCGGAATTTCGCGATCCAAGACGACAAAAGGAATCTGATGCTTTTGTAGCTGTTGCAAATTTTCAAGTGAACGATCCCCAGCAGGTGCGAATAAAACGCCATCCACACGGGTGGAGAGGATCATATCGACATAATCCTTTTCTTTTGCATAATCCTCATCACTATTGGCAAAAAGCAAGCGATAGCCTGCCTTTTTCGCTGCATCTTCAGCGCCGCGGGCTAATGTCGTATAGAACGGATTGGTAATATCCGTAATAAGTAGGGATAACAAGTTCGTCTTCTGGGACACCAGGCTGCGCGCCAGTGCATTCGGAATGTAGTGGAGCTCCTCCATCACTTTCCGCACTCGCTTACGCGTCTCTTCGCTGATCCGGCCTGTGTTGTTGATCACTCTTGAAACCGTCATAGCGGAAACACCGGCCTTCTCGGCGATGTCATAGATTGTTATCATTTCGTAATCTCCTTTACGAGCCTAGTAGTCGTCTATTTTGAAATAGTAGAAAGCAATGTTTCACACATTTTTAGATAAACGCACTTGTCCTAAGAGGACGTCGTTGCCGTTTATTTCATATTGTATAGAAATAAATGATTGACAGCAAGACATAAAGTTGTTAATTTTGAGTTATCGGTAACATACTCTTATTTAGGAGATGCTAATCATGTTAAAAGGGATACCTTCGATCCTCTCGCCCGAGCTTCTCAAAGTTCTTATGGAGATGGGACATGGGGACGAAATCATCTTGGCAGACGGGAATTTCCCAGCAGCCAGTCATACGAACCGACTATTGCGTTGTGATGGACACGGCGTACCCGAATTATTGAAAGCGGTTTTATCTTTATTTCCACTAGATACGTATAGCGAAAAGCCTGTTGCGCTCATGGCTGTCGTTCCAGGGGATCCTGTTGAGACACCTATTTGGGGTGAATATGAAGCAATTATTAGTGAACATGTGACACCGGCCATTGAATATGTAGAACGATTCGCTTTTTATGAGCGGGCGAAGAAAGTTTATGCCATTGTAGCGACGAGCGAAAAGGCGCTTTATGCCAATATTATTTTAAGAAAAGGCGTAATTAGCGAGTAATTGATTTATCGGTAACTCTAATGAATAGCGAGTATGAAGTTGTAATTCTGAGCTTTTCATAATGAGGAGGATGAACGATTATGACAAACAGTGATTTCGTTCGCAGTATGATTTTGAATGACCGCCTTACAGTACAAAAGGATGGGAATGTGCAATTCTTTTCATGGAAAATCAAGGAATCATGTTACATTGAAACCATCACTAGATTGGAACCACAAGACAAGTAATTAGATATTTAAGTGCAGATTATTTATTAAAACCTTATTAATACTCAATAAGAAGCGAGGATACTTTATGTCAACTTCATCCCTTTACTCGAATCGGTCAATTGGTAGAACTGGCCTGCTTGTCTCTCCGCTTTGTGTTGGTGGAGCTCCACTCGGTGATATGCCGGAAACGTTTAATTTTAGTGCACCAGAAGAAACCGCGCTGGAAACAATTCGCGCTGCCTTCGCAAGCCCGATTAACTTCCTCGATACTGCTGCGGCCTATGGTGAAGGCGAGAGTGAGCGCCGCATTGGCAAGGTAATTAAAGAGAACGGCGGACTCCCATCGGGTTTTGTGCTCGCCACCAAAGCAGACCGGTGTTTACGGACTGGCGACTTCAGCGGGGATCAAATAAAACGATCCATTGAAGGAAGTCTAATCCGGTTAGGGCTAGATCGTCTGCAATATGTCTATATCCATGACCCGGAACATTCCACCTTTGAAAATGTTATGGGAGCAGGTGGGCCGCTTGAGGTGCTGAAAAATTTCAAGGATCAGGGGGTCATAGATCACATTGGAATATCTGGTGGGCCCATCGACTTGCTTATTCGTTATGTAAAGACAGGGGAGTTTAGCGCCGTTGAGACCCATAACCGCTATACACTGCTCAATCGATCAGCTGAACCTTTGCTTGATATCGCCAATCAATTGGAAGTTGCCGTAATTAATGCAGCACCATATGGCAGCGGCATATTGGCAAAAGGTCCGGATGCCTACGCACGTTATGCGTATAGTGATGCACCTCCTGTGTTGCTTGAACGTGCACGATCCTTAATGAAAGTCTGCCAGGAATATGATGTCCCCCTAGCCGCTGCTGCACTCCAATTCTCTATGCGTGACCCCCGCGTCTCGAGTACTGTTGTTGGCATGAGCAAGCCGGAACGAGTAGCACAGACGTTGGAGCTTGCCAATTATCCAATTCCTTCAGAGCTTTGGCCTGCACTGGACGACATTGGATATTCTACTGTGGATCCTGAATCAGATAGATTTTCATAAAATTGTTGAGCGTATGCTCAAAAGGCCGTTAATTACTTTCGATTTTTTCTCTTATCATTCTTGGATTCGAAAAACATTCTTAATTTTTCTCTCTTCCGACGATTAGTATTTCATGAGTAATTTTCAAAAAGGAGATAGATATCGATGAACGAAATTTACCAATTTGATGAAATTGCCAGACTTCCATTACCTGGGGATAACTGCGCCGTTGCGACTCGCAATTTGGACGCCGGCACCATCATTAATTATGAAGGCCAAACCTTGATCATAGATTATACTGTTATGGAAGGCCATCGTTTTGCTGTGAAGACAATTGATCCCGGTGTAGAGCTGCTTTCTTGGGAAATGCCGTTTGGCGTGGCTCTGGAAGCGATTCAGCCCGGTCACTATGTGATAAATGAGGCGGTATTGGACGCACTTAGAGTGCGTCAGCTGAAATTTACTCTGCCTGCTAAGCCCAATTTTACGGATCAAATTCATCCGTATGTTCTTGCCGAGGCGAACTTTAAGCCCGCCCCGGCATCACCCGTTTACTCGGAAACTCGTACTTTTATGGGTTATCGCCGCAGTGAAGCCCGTGGCGTTGGTACCCGTAACCACGTAGTTCTGTTAGGTACCACCTCTCGTACGGGCAGCTATTCGAAGCAGCTTGCCGCTCGACTACAAGGTGAACTGAAGAACTATCCCAATGTCGATGGGATTGTCCCTGTGGCGCATACGGAGGGCGGCACGGAAAAGCTTAATAACCTGGATTTACTACTGCGGACGCTCGCCGGATTTATCGTGAACCCCAACGTGGGTGCAGTCTTGGTTGTTGATTATGGCAATGAACCGGTAACCAACAAGATGGTGGAAGCGTATTTACGCGAACACAGCTACCCGATCGATGATGTGTTGCACAAGTTTGTGTCGCTCCAAGGCGGCTTTGAACAGAATCTGGCCCTAGGCGAAGCGATTATACGCGAGTGGCTGCCTACCGTTAATGCGATGCAACGGACGGGTGAATCCATTAGCCACCTGAAGATCGGACTGCAGTGTGGCGGCTCGGACGCTTTTTCCGGCATTTCAGCGAACCCGCTGCTTGGCTGGATTTCAGAAGAATTGGTACGCTACGGCGGCGCTGCCAGCCTGGCTGAAACCGATGAATTAATTGGCGCGGAACCCTATGTCCTGTCGAAGGTGCGTAACATTGAAACCGCCCGCAAATTCTTGGAACTTGTGAACCGTTTCAAAGAGCGCACGTCTTGGCATGGTGCTAGCGCGGAGGGAAATCCATCTGGTGGTAATATATATCGCGGCCTTTATAACATTTATCTCAAATCCATTGGTGCTGCCCGAAAGAAAGATCCGATCACTCGCCTCGATTATGCCACAGAATATGGGGAGCTCATGAAAGATGGCGGATTCTATTTCATGGATAGCCCCGGCAATGACCTCGAGAGCATCGCCGGACAGGTGGCTGCAGGCTGCAACATGATTTTCTTTACGACGGGTAACGGCTCGATCACCAATTTCCCTTATGTGCCGACGGTCAAGGTTGTCACGACGACGCGCCGCTTCCAATTGCTGACTAATGATATGGATGTCAACGCTGGTAAATTTTTGGAAGGAACGACTATGGATGAGCTCGGCAAAGAGGCCTTCGAACTGACAATCCAAACTGCTTCCGGTCAGCGCAGTGTTGGTGAGAAGGCGGGCCATGCCCAGGTGCAGATCTGGCGCAATTGGCAGCAAAATGATGCAAGTCAGCTGGAGCTATTGCTCCATCCCTATACGCCAACAGGAGAGCCTATTGAAATTCTAGAGGATGCAGAAGCGATAGCTAGCCCGATCCAATTCTCCTTCACACGTCATCAAAACCGCCGGGCCAGCGATAACATCGGCTTGATCCTGCCGACCAGTCTCTGTGCTGGACAGGTAGCAAATTTGATTACGCAGCAGCTGAATAAACAGGAGGCTGGGCAACCCGAGCTCTCACGTTTTGTGGCTTTGGCGCATACGGAAGGCTGCGGTAATTCGGGGGGCCAAGCAGAACAGTTGTATGCCCGAACGATGATAGGTTACATCACACATCCGATGGTAAAACATTGTCTGCTGCTGGAGCATGGCTGCGAGAAAACCCACAACGACTATATGCGCCATCTGATGGAAGAGATGGGTGTTGAAACGAGCCATCTTGGTTTTGCCAGCATTCAGCTTGACGGCGGAATTACGAAGGTGACGCAGAAGGTAGAAGCATGGTTTGCCGATCAATTGGCAGCAGCTGGAGCAGCTGAGAAGGAGACAGTCGGTCTGGCAGGACTGCGTATTGGCATCGTAAGCGATGGTTCCATCTCGGACGATGAAGGAGAGCAGCTGATGAAGCTGACCAAAATGGTTGTGGGCGCAGGCGGCTTAGTGGTTGTTCCTGAGAACAGCGGTCTACTTTCCACTGCTTCTTATAGCCAAAATATATTTACTTCATCCAATGTCCTGCCGTCAATTGCCTATGGTGAGCATGTCCGCCGCAATGGTTTCCACATTATGGAGACTCCGACCGAGCATTGGGTGGAGACGGTTACGGGCTTAGCTGCCACGGGTGTAGAGTTAATCATCGCGCTAGTCGGTAATCGTCCGATGCAGACGCATCCGTTCGTTCCTATGCTGCAAATAGCATCGGAACCGGGTATGCTGCAAAACTATGACAATGATCTGGATTTGCTGCTCATTGGAGATCCGAATGCTTGGACGAACAGGATTCTCGAGCGCGTCAAGCAAATCATTGAGCATACCTATACACCTCGTCTCTACCAGCAGGGTAATGTTGATTTCCAATTAACACGTGGCTTCTTGGGTGTTTCGTTGTGATTTTCATTTCTATTTGAGTTGGTTGGCGATGTTGCTTTCGTCCCGTATGTCGTGCCGACAACCGATAAGCTGGCTAAACTCGTGGCAGAGAAAGCGGGTCGATACAGCTCGATTCTGCTCCACAACCACGGGCTCGTGACAACAGGCAAGAACCTGTGCGAAGCTATCGTGTGAATTTGTTGCAACAGATGAAGTAGAGTCTGTCTGTATGGAAACACCCACTCTCAATTGGGTTCTTGGAGTGGGTGTTTGTTGTTTTATTAGGTATCTAAGCTAGATTCTTCGATCCAATTTAATCGCTTTGTCATCATGACAGAAAGTGACATTTCCGCTACAGAAACCTCTTTTTGCAGCTGAGCAACGACAGGGCTAATTTTATTTATTGCTGTAAGAGTTTGGCTTTGAGAGTTGTTGATGCGTCCTTGGACAATCCAGTCTGTAATGAGTCCATCGAAATCCCTCGTTTTCCAGCATTTGTTAGAAGATTTACTTTTTTCATTACGTTGGTAAGCGTTGGTGGTTTCAGAAATCAGTCAAATCCACATACAAAATGTGAGCTAGCTATGGTATAATACATACTTTGCAAGTTTCGGCTTGCTAGATTAGATAGAGATAGCTAGTAAAATTAGAGAGAGAAATGGGAGAAATCATATGATTACTAAACAACTTTCACCACTGGTTCAAACGTTGGATTTAAAGCCTCATCCAGAGGGCGGATGGTACAAGGAACTCTGGAAGGCCTCATTCGAAATCCCGAAAGAGATTTTACATGAAGCGTATTCCGGTTCACGCTATGCAGCAACTTCAATATATTTCTTACTTCATCCCGATGAATTCTCAGAGTGGCACACCGTCTTGTCTGATGAGTTGTGGCTGTGGCATTCTGGCAGCCCAATATTGCTAACGTTAGGTGGAACCGGTGAGCAACCTCAAGCCGCAAAGGAATTTATTCTGGGTCCAGACGTGCTGAAAGGTCAGCATCCACAGGCGCTTGTGCCAGCAAATGTTTGGCAGATGGCGAGGCCTCTTGGCGATGACCCAGTTTTGGTTTCCTGTGTGGTAGCGCCAGGTTTCCATTATGACGACTTTAAATTGATTTCGAAATCGTGTTAGGAACCAAACGGAGTCTCTTCATTATGAAGATGGCTCTTTTTTAACCGTTTTTACGGATATGCAAATGGAGAAAATGAATGGGATCGAACTGATCGAGAACATTTTCTTAGAGGATTCTTCCATTCCGATCGTGATATTGTCGGCGCATGGTGAGTTTGAGTATGCTCAGAAAGCGATCCGTTTTGGAGCCAAGGAATATCTGGTTAAGCCGATTACGCCGCCGCATCTCATTTGGTTCGGAAGCTGCTCAAGGAGAAGGAAGAGAAGGGACAGCGCTTTGCGAACTGGGAAGGCTCTCGCTCCTTTATTTATGAATGATGATGCATCTATGTCCTTATAACCGGCCATTAAAGCAAGCATGAAACCACGAATCGGGTTATACTCGGTTGGTCTCCGTCGAGGCGAAGGTGAAGACGGGAGCCATCACGACGCTGAACGTAACGCAGACCGGCGATGGCAAGCTCAAGCTGATGTCATGCGTTGGGGAGTCCGCGAACGGGCCGATCATGAAGATCGGCAACACCCAGACGCCGGTGAAATTCACATTTTGTAGGAAGCAAATAGAATGTATATAGAACGTGAAAAGCCCGCTGATTGGCGGGCTTTTTCTTATATCCAAGGTGTTGCTAGTTAATTTTGCGGAAATGAGGACAGATCTTCAGGTGAATCGGAACTTTCCGTGACGTCGATATAATGGTCGATCGAATCCAGAACTTGACTGAGCGGCGTCTGAGCAAACATAATGCGATCCGCGTGAATAGCGTTATAGGTGCTGTCATCTTTGTTAATTTTGAATCCTCTGTAATTCTCGTAAATAGTTTTCATGGCAATCTCTCCCTCACTAGGATGTATATAATAAAATATCATCAATTGGATAAGTTTGGTAGAGGTGTAAATTGAGAGATTCTGTCAGAAAATGAATGTTTGCGTGATTATTATATTAAAAAAGGGATTGGGGACGATAGTAGGAGAATGATTCGTGTTTTTTGCTATTCTGTGCTTTTTTATGTTACAGTTAGGAGGAGGTGATCGCATATGTTGAAATTAAGTATTTTGGATCAATCGCAAATTGGAGAAGGGCGTAATGCCGCGCAGACGTTGGCTGAAACAACAGAACTCGCACAAGAAGCAGATCGAATTGGATATAGCCGATTCTGGGTGTCTGAGCATCATGCATCCCAAGCACTAGCGCACTCAAGTCCTGAGGTGCTGATTGCACATTTAGCAGCAAAAACTGAGCGCATCCGCCTTGGGTCAGGAGGCATTATGATGCCTCACTATAGCGCATATAAAGTAGCAGAAAACTTCCGCTTGCTGGAGGCACTGCATCCGGGGCGTATCGACGTTGGACTTGGTCGTGCACCTGGTGGGATGCCGATATCCACCCGCGCCCTGCAAGAGGGAAAATATACAGGTGTTGATCAATACCCGCAGCAGATTGCTGATTTGACGGGTTATTTATATGATTCATTGCCGGCTAACCATCGGTTCGCCGCGCTGCATGCTTCGCCGATTATTCCGACGGCACCAGAAATTTGGCTGCTCGGATCTTCCTATGACAGTGCAAGGATTGCTGCTGATCAGGGGGCCGCTTTCGGGTTCGCGCAGTTTTTTGGAAACGCGGATTGTGAGCAGGCGCTGCGCATTTATCGTGAGCATTTCACGCCTTCGATTTTGAATGAGAAACCGCATTCGCTAGCCGCCGTGTTGGTTATATGCGCAGATACGGAAGAAGAGGCGAATCAGCTTGCGCTGAGCACAGACTTATTCTTCCTTTCATTAGGTCGAGGCATGCTGTTGCCTTCATTCCCTTCGGTGAATACAGCACTCAATTATCCGTATACGGAGAATGACTACGCAATGATCCGAAGTGCTCGCCACAAACGGATTGTTGGTACGCCAAAGCAAGTGAAAGAACAGATTTTGAAGCTCAATGAGGCGTATCAAGCCGATGAAATCATGGTAGTCTCGCCGATTCACAACATCGAGGCACGTCTGCATTCTTATCGATTGTTGGCGAAGGCGTTCGAGTTGTAATGCTGCCCCGATTTGCAAATAACTGGATGTTTTCCAGTTAATGTTGACATCGTCTGCTAAGAGCGCGATATTATGTTGGATTCGCTGCCTGTAACGGTATGTAACATCTATTCTCACCTTCGATGAAACCTATATTTGCGTTTTTGAGCGTCTGCCATTACACTTAAACAAAAATGGTGGAGTGGTGTCATGAGCAAGAATCGTGTGTGGAACAAGGGAAAACGAAATGGTGGAGGCGGACCTGCACCTGGCACAGGGTATAAAGAGAAGCTTGCGGCGGAGCAACCGTTTAAAGCGGAAGTCATTGATCTTTCAAATCCGATTAATCAGGTGAAACGCATGAGCCGTGAGAATTGGGTGGAGCGGCCTACAAGACCGGCACGCGAACAGCAGCCCAATAAGTAACTTAGCCAGAAGAAACCAAAAGTCAAAAGCCTAATTTGTCTCTCTGAAGGGGACGGGTTAGGCTTTTTTTGCATGTGGTAGACACGGATTACCATGACTTTTTTCGCGATCTTCCCCATATAAATGGAAAATGTGCGTGTAAGGTTTCGACAAAGGAGGATATTCAACATGAGATCCGTAATCAAGCTAGAAATTGAGGAAGCGAGGGTGATGATTGCTGCGGGTATCCAAGCTGCAGAGGAAGCTCAGGCAGCAGAGACGATTTGTATTGTGGACGATGGCGGCTATTTGCTGGCATTAGAACGAATGAATGGGGCACGCAACACGAGTCCTGAGCTCGCGATGGCGAAGGCTTTTACGGCAAGCGGGCATAGACGTTCGACACATCTGTTCAATCAGCCTGGCGGGTCGGCGACGATCCACGGCGAAGCCTTTGGGATTCATGCGATGATGCCGGGGAAGTTTGCCATTTTCGTAGGCGGATTTCCCATCGTGGTGAACGGTCAGGTCATTGGCGGGGTAGGCGTTAGCGGTGGGGCAGGCGAGGAGGATATTGCAGTTGGTGTGGCAATCTTGAAGGCGCTGCAGCGTTATTTGGGCGAACAATACGAGGTTCTCACCGATGCGGATATTAAAAAATGAAAACGCACCACTGACACCTCTCACTTTAGAGAGAAGTCGGGGGTGCGTTTTCATTTGCTATGTGGGCTTATAACAAGCTCCTGACATACTTGAACGTTTCTTCGATCGTATGATCTTCGAGACGCTCCAAGGAAATATCAACGCCTGGCTTGTAATGGTGAAGCTTTTTCAAAAACGCGGCTGTCTCGAATATTCCTTTGCCTGACTCAATTTCATTCTTTTGACCATTTTTCACTACATAATCCTTCAAGTGAGTAAGCACAATGCGATTGCCGAACGTTTCAAAGGCATGGTCCAAAAAAGCAAGCTGATCACGGGGCTCAACAGCCGTCGGTGGAAGTAAATTCACAGGATCAAACACAACACCTAACGTGCTAGAAGGAACTATCTCAAGGATTCTTGCCATTTTCTCTATACTGGACAGCGTATGAGTGAAAACAGGCTCTAATCCGATATGAACGCCCCAACGCTCGGCTTCTTCGGCTAATTCTTCAACTGTTAGCTGGAGGATGGTCCAACCTCTATCTTCAAACCCATCAGCATCTTCCGAGAGATACGTCGTTAGTTCGCCCGTTTCAGTTGCCACGATGGATGTACCGAAATCGCGGGCGTATCGCAAATGTTCCTTGAATCTATCGATTTCATAGCGTCGCTGCTGCGGATCGGGATGAATAGGGTTGATGTAGCATCCAAGAACGCCAATCCGTACGCCCGCGCGATGAAACTGCTCGCCAATGTGATTGGCGAGTGCAGGGCTTAATTTTCCAAGAGACAAATCATAATCGCTGATTGCTTTACTAAGTGCTAGCTGGACGAAATCGATGTCACGACCGCTAAGCTTGGCAGTCAGTTCCGTAAGTGGTAGATGTCCGACCGTATGAGCAAGCGTCCCAATACCCATCTATCTCGCCATCCATCCGCCGTCCACGCAAAGCACGTGTCCGTTCATATAGTCGGAAGCGTTCGAAGACAAGAACACTACAGGACCTTTCAAGTCCTCAGGTGAACCCCAACGACCTGCTGGAATACGATCGGTGATTGATTTGGTACGATTCTCATCCTTGAGAATTGGAGCTGTGTTATTTGTCGTCATATAACCTGGGGCAATGGCATTGATTTGGATGCCTTTTCCAGCCCACTCGTTAGCTAATGCCTTCGTTACACCTGCAATGGCATGTTTACTCGCTGTGTAGCCAGGGACGTTAATACCGCCTTGATACGTCAGCATGGATGCGATATTAACGATTTTGCCGCTTCCGCGTTCAATCATATGGCGCCCGATCAATTGGCATAGGAAGAAAGCCGAGTTGAGGTTCAGATCAATCACATCGTGCCAATCTTGACGTGCGTGATCAACTGCTGGTGTCCGACGAATAATACCTGCATTATTCACGAGAATATCAATGCTGCCATAAATGCCGATCGCTCTTGTAACAACATCCTCGAGGATGTCTTCATTACTAAGATCAGCCGCGATAAGTTCTGCTTTGCCGCCCAATGCGCGAATCGCTTCAACCGTTTGTACGCTTTCGGACGAGGAGACTGCGATGACATTCGCGCCTGCTTCTGCTAGTCCAATTGCCATAGCTTGACCAAGACCGCCGGAAGCACCCGTAACGAATGCTGTTTTACCTGAAAGATTAAAAAGTGTCATAACGTACTCCTTTTCAAAATAAGCGATTGTAGGTTTTATTTGTGTAGCTGCTCTTTCCACCTAATGAGTTTCAATCAGAATGCCTTTGTCGCGGAATTGCTGAGCCGTTTCTGCAGACAAGCCGCTATCGGTTAAAATCATGCTCACCTCGGATAACGAAGCGAATGTACGCAGGGCACATTGTCCGAATTTGAAATGATCGATAACCCCATAGACAGTTGCACTGGAGCCGATCAAAGCACGCTTATACTCGACAAGATCATTCGTATAAATTGTAAAGCCATGCTGCAAATGCACGCCTGTAGCGGAAATGAACGATTTCTGAATGTTCAGACCTCGTACATAGTGGACGGCTTCAGGGCCTGCAAGCATGTTGCGCAAACGATAGCCGCCTGGAACGACAAGACGAATTTCATCCTTATGGACAAGCTCAGAGATAATGTAAAGATCGTTAGTTACAACGGTAAGCGGCTGATTATCCAGCCGCCTAGCGATTTCAAGTGTTGTAGAGCCGCCATCCAGTGCGATGATATCGCGAGGCTGTATGTATCGGAGTGCGAGGGACGCAATCTCCGATTTTTTATCAGTATGCTTGATATTCGGTTCTTTCGCAGAAAGAATGCCTAGTTGATCGCTTTGAGCAAGCATAGCACCGCCATGAATGCGGATAAGCAACCCTTTTTCCTCCAGCTTGGCTAAATCCTCGCGAATGGTTTTACCTGTTACTTCAAGACGTTCACTCAACTCGTTCACGGTAACTTCCTTCTGAGCTAAGAGAACTTCCATAATCGTTTCATATCTACGTAAAGGATTCACCCTAGTTTCATCCGTTCTTTAAATGGGATTACCGATTATTTTAAATCTTGCATGGCCACGGCGTCCATATCATTGAACATTTGATTTTCGCCAGCCATGCCCCAAATGAATGTATAGTTGTTCGTGCCTACACCGCTGTGAATGGACCAGCTTGGTGAAATGACAGCTTGTTCATTACGCATTACAATGTGACGAGTTTGTTGCGGTTCACCCATCATGTGGAAGACAACAGCATCTTCTGGCATGTCAAAATAGAAGTAAACCTCAGAACGACGGTTGTGCGTATGTGTTGGCATGGTGTTCCACATGTTGCCTGGTTTCAATAGTGTCATCCCCATGACGAGTTGACAGCTTTGAATGCCGTCTAAGTGGATGTATTTATAAATCGTACGCTCATTGGACGTATTGATGCTGCCTAGGTGAGCTGGGGTCGCTTCACTGATGGCAACTTTAACCGTTGGGTACGTTGTGTGCGCTGGTGTGGAGTTGAAGTAGAACTTAGCTGGGTTTGCTGCATCATCGCTTGCGAAAGAAATTTCTTTGGAGCCAAGACCGATGTAAATGCAATCTTTGGAATCCATGGTGTACTCAGTTCCATCAACGGTGATTGTACCTCTTGCACCAACATTAATAATGCCGATTTCGCGGCGCTCTAAGAAATAATCAGCAGCCATTTCTTTGCGGTCAGCTTGTAATTGAAGCGTTTCAGTTGTTGGCAGAACACCACCAATAATAAAACGGTCAACATGCGAGTAAACTAAGGTCACTTGGTTCGGTGTAAATAAGGATTCAATTTGAAATTCAGCTTGTAAGCGTTCAGTGTCAAATTGTTTAACTTCATTCGGGTGTGAGGCATAGCGGATATCCATCGGATAATCTCTCCTTAGAGTTGGTTTATTTGTGTTGATATACGTTCATATAGGTTTAATTTACTTCATATCTTCGATTTAGGCAAGGAGATCTTGTGTACTATGCGAGAAAAGTTGGTTGTTGTGAATAAAGATAGCGAAATGTGTACAAAACAAGCAAACGAGCAAAGTTTTAATAGTAAATTTAGATTTTAGGAGGCGTATTCCAATGGACAAAAGTCACTATTTTGATCGTGTATGCAATGATACAATTCCAACCCAACCTGATGAGGAAGATACAACCCCAACCGACATGTTGAGTGAGGCTGTTGAAGAGATTATGGATAAGTTAAGTCACCCATTTTCAGACAATGAGTCAACAGATCGGGACTAAAGATTTATGCGGTTACGGTTTACATAAGAATAAAAGCGACCAAAATCCCTTCAGAGCGAAGGGATTTTCTTTTTAACAACTGAAGAGTACAATGTCCTTAAGAACGGATGGAAAGGAGCTCCACATGCCTCAAATTATGCGTCTATTTCCTGCTATATTGATGGATCAACCCTGCCATCCTCAAGTGGTTGCGTATTATTTTAAACAATGGCAAGGCTTTCAGATGCCCTTTCATCGTCATGATGCGACTGAGATTATGTATACGATTCAAGGTTTTTGCGAGGTTGAGATCCAACTCTCCCCCACACGAACTGAGAGGATGAGATTGAAAAAAGGGGAATTCATCCTCTTGGATGCAAATATCGCCCACCGGCTTATCGTTGATGACGAGGAGCCGTGTCGCATGCTTAATGTGGAGTTCCGCTTCGCGGCGCATCAAGGTGTGATGCCATCGATCCAACAGCTTGCGGCGGATGAGAAGCAGCTTTCCTCCTTATTGGAGGCCCCGACCTCTTATTTGGTGCTGCGTGATTCTGACGAAGTCTATCATGTGATGAAAAGCTTGGTGCTAGAATTAGATAAGGTAGCTGAGAAGAGTGAAACGATGATTCAATTACTCATCGCCCAGCTGCTGTTGCGTATTGCTCGTTTGCGTCGTGAAAGTGTAAGTAATTCTTTGGTGCAAAGTGAATGGTATGCGAAGCAAAGTATGGATTACTTGCATCAAAACTACGATCGCGAGATTCAAGTGAAGGATATTGCTGGTGCGGTAAATCTGCATCCTGGTTATTTGCAACGGGTATTTAAAGCGATCACAGGACAAACTCTGATGGCTTATCTTACCGATATTCGTATGGAAAAAGCACAAATGCTGCTGCTCGAAACCGACATTCCTATTGCAGATATTTCGGAGTATATCGGGATTGGCAGCAGGCAGTATTTCCACATGCTATTCAAAGCCCATACGAATTTAACTCCCATGGATTATCGGAAATCGATGAATAAACATAAGTTAGACTATCCAGAAGGAAGTTAGAATTTTTGACAAATGGAAAGCGATTAAGTTAGAAATTTGATAACGTTTTCTCTCATCTGCTTGGTACAATGTGAAGCATAGACGAAGTGATAGAGAGGGCGATAAATATGGCATTTAAGGTAGTATTTATAGGCGCAGGAAGCATTGGTTTCACACGTGGACTTCTAAGAGATTTACTAGCTGTTCCTGAGTTTCATAACATTCAAGTAGCTTTTACAGACATCAATCAACACAACCTTGATATGGTAACTGAGCTCTGCCAACGAGATATTCGTGAGAATGGGTTATCCATACAAATACAAGCGACGACGAATCGAAGAGAAGCTTTAGTAGGCGCGAAATACGTCCTATGTACGATTCGTGTGGGTGGTTTGGAGGCTTTTGCCACGGATGTCGATATTCCATTGAAATACGGTGTTGATCAGTGTGTTGGTGATACGTTATGTGCTGGCGGAATTATGTATGGACAACGTGGGATCTCTGAAATGCTTCGCATTTGCCAAGATATTCGCGAGGTCGCTGCGCCTGATGTTACGCTGTTGAATTATGCGAATCCAATGGCTATGTTGACTTGGGCTTGTAATAAGTACGGTGGTGTGCGAACGATTGGCCTATGTCACGGTGTTCAGCATGGACATCATCAAATTGCGGATGTTTACGGATTGGATAAGAAAGACGTGGACATTATTTGCGCAGGCATTAATCATCAAACTTGGTATATTCAAGCTTCGCATGAGGGTAAGGATTTGACTGCAGGGCTGCTGGAGGCTTTCGAAAATCATGCCGAGTATGCGCGAACAGAGAAAGTTCGGATCGATATGCTTCGCCGCTTTGGCTACTACAGCACGGAGTCCAATGGACATCTGAGTGAATATGTACCTTGGTATCGGAAGCGGGCAAGTGAAATTCAGGATTGGATTGACATGGGCTCCTGGATTAATGGTGAAACGGGTGGATACTTACGTGTGTGCACGGAGGGACGCCGTTGGTTTGAAACAGATTTCCCGAACTGGATGAAGGATCCGGCATTCGTTTATGACAGCGAAAAGCGCAGTGAAGAGCACGGATCTTATATCATCGAAGGACTGGAAACAGGTCGTGTCTATCGCGGACATTTTAACCTTGTGAACAAAGGTATTATCTCAAATTTACCGGATGATGCGATCATTGAAGCGCCAGGCTATGTCGATCGAAACGGGATCTCCATGCCGCATGTGGGTGATCTGCCTTTAGGACCGGCAGCCGTTTGTAACGTGAGCATCTCTGTTCAGCGCTTAGCTGTAGAAGCCGCTGTTCATGGGGATGATAAGCTGCTGCGCCAAGCCTTTATGATGGATCCGCTTGTTGGAGCGGTCTGCAATCCGAAAGAAATTTGGCAAATGGTGGATGAAATGTTGGTTGCCCAAGAGGCTTGGTTGCCGCAATATGGTGCAGCTATTGCAGAAGCCAAACAACGTCTTGCCGCTGGCAATCTGCTTCCTACGCGTGAATATGAAGGTGCAGCGCGGGTGAAGGTGAAAACGGTAGCGGATATGCAGCAGGATCGTGAAGCAGCAAACAAGAACGCAGGGGAAGCTGACAAAGGCAAGGATCGTGCAACAACAACAGCCTGATGGTTCGTTTATTTTCAAGTATGTTCATTTGGGTTCTTTTCAGATATAATTAGAGGGTAAGTGAAGGGCCGCTTGCGGTCTTTTTTTCGTTTACCATGGAAGTGTTTAATGATGAGAGGGGAAAGTCAGATGTCTAATATTGGGGTATGGGAAGCAGCCGAGCCAGGCGTGACGCGCTGCATTTTGAAAGCTGAGGTTGGTTTAATGATGATGGAGGTTCACTTCGAGCCAGGCGCCATCGGATACCAGCACAGTCATGTTCATGAGCAAATGTCCTATTGCTTGAAGGGGAAAATTGAATTTACAATCGATGGCGTTGTAACCGTAATTGAGCAAGGCCAAACGGTTTATATACCTAGTGGAGCCAAGCATGGGGTTACGGCTTTGGAAGACTCTGCTCTCCTTGACGTGTTCACACCCATTCGTGAAGATTTGGTGAAACGCTAGGCGTTACTATTTAAAAAGGTGGCAAGAAGGTTCTTGTCACCATATTTCTCATTTTATATTAGAGATTCACGAGATGCACACCCATATAAACCAAAAAACCAAATCCAAGAAACCAGAATGACGCAGATCGTGAACGACCATTTCTCACTGCCTACATACTGGGTGGAATTGGTTCCGATGACACCAATCGTATCCATGATCGCATGGGGATTAAGCAGCAAGACTATGTTCGATCCCTTGAAGAGCATCGACTATTGGAGACATATCGAAAACTCATTCTAAACAGCGCACGTTGGCTGACCTCATACAAATAATAAATATGCAACACACATTCCAATAAGGAAAGGATGATTCTCTTGCAAAACAGTGGAAAATTCGCTTGGACATGGACAATTCGTGAAGAAGTTCTGGAGGAATATGTTCAGATGCATTTGGCTCCTTGGCCAGAGATCATGGAAGAGCACAGTAAAGCTGGGATTAGGGATTATTCTATTTTTCAAAATGGTTCTCAATTCTTCTATGTGTTCTTGTGTGATGATTTAGAGAAGGCTTTTGCCTATCTAGCGGAGAGCGAAGCTTGTAATCGTTGGAACGCCATTACTTCCAAAATGGTCGTGGGTTCATTCGATTTCCGTGAAGCTGTGCCGATTCAACCGATGCGTGAAGTTTTTTACCTGAAATAATGGATCTATCAGATTTCTACGAGATGAAGGATGACTGGAGCCAATCTAGCATCCTTTTTTCATGTCTCCGACTAGAATCCAAAAGCCCTGACCTCAGCAATCTGTTGACGTCAGGGCTTTTTTGCACGCTCTTGCCCATGGGTGAATACACTGGAGTACTCTGCGGTGGAGCATCTTAGGAGGTACAGGTATGCGGAAATATACAGTGAAACAGGACCCTCGCGATTTTCGTGATTTCACATACAGGAGCGTTAATTACATTCGGGAATCCCAATTGCCGAGTCACACCGATTTACGCAATCAGCTATCTCCCGTAGTGAACCAAGGAGCCCTAGGATCGTGTACCTCGAATGCGATCGTAAGCGGATTACGAGAGTTCTGGCTTAGATCCGAGAATCAGAATCCCACACGGTTATCACGACTATTTCACTATTGGCATGAACGAGAACTTGAGAATACGGTGGAGCGTGATGCAGGTGCTACCATTCGTGATGGGCTAAAAGTTCTTCAGAAAACGGGCGTTTGCCCAGAGGAAATATGGCCCTATGAGATTGCAAACTTCCGTAATACACCTAATTATGAGGCAGAGTCCATGGCTAGATATTATCGGATTGAGGGTTACCATCGCATTCATGATTTGGCAGGCATAAAGTCTGCATTGGCGGACGGATCTCCTGTCGTTTTCGGTATTTGGATCTATTCTTCCTTTGAAAGTAAGACGGCCTCTAAAACAGGCAAAATACCATATCCAAATCGGAAAAAGGAAAAGCTCCTTGGGGGGCATGCTCTACTGGCTGTTGGCTACAAGGATGGCAAGGTAAAGGGTCAAGGTGTCGTTATTGTTCGGAACTCATGGGGAGTTGGCTGGGGCGATGCAGGGTACTGTTATATCCCCTATTCCTTTTTCAGAAACAATACATTGACCTTTGATTACTGGACTGGCAAATAAAACCGGATATATAAGGAGGTCTTGTGCGATGTTAACTGTGGTTGATGCAAACAAAATTATAGCTTTTTTATCGGCAGCTTATTTTGCAACCGAAGATGAGGAAGCGAGGAAGGAATTCAACCGTCTTGCTAACGAAGTGAGGAAGGCATCAGGACAACCATTAGAATGAACAAACGGGTAGGAATTTCAACGAAACGAGGGGCGGCTCTCATGCCAAAGGACCGGTTAAGATTACTTATTCTCATCCTTTATGTTTTGTTAATCTTGTTTCTATGTTTATTATGGTGAAAAAAACAGCCGTTTGCGATTTCGCGCAAGCGGCTGTTTTTTCATCTAGAATCCTTTGTATTGCGGCTCTTCATTCTCTAATTGCTGTACGCGCGAGGAAACTTGATCGACGATTTGCTGTGTTGATTGGGCTGCAGTCTCAAATAATTGCTTGGCCTCTTGATTCTGCGTACTGAGGGCAAAGGTTTCAAGACTGGCCTGGGCGCTTTTTAAGGAAGCTAGGGTTGTTTTAACTTGTGCTGCTACTGTCATGTTGTATACACTCCTCAAGTTTGATTATGGATGAGAACAAATTAAATCAACATGCGCTCTCCGGTTGCGGTTGTTAATATGCCCGCATAATTAGCCGATCATGTAAACAAATAAATCCAATTTAGAGCAATAATAGTTAGTGCCCAAATGGCACATAATGTAGGTAACGAAAGCTGAGAGTAGGAGGGTGAGGGATGTGCCAGACGGTTTACTTATTGCGATTAGAGCCTTAAGCACCTTAATGTTTCTGTTTGTCCTAACACGGATTCTAGGCAAAAAACAAATATCTCAGCTTACTTTTTTTGAATATGTGATCGGGATTACGCTAGGGGATCTGGCGGGGAACATCTCGACCGATGTTGAGGCGAATTACTATCACGGTGTAATTGCGATTTTGGTGTGGGTTTTTGTACCGTTGGTGTTGGAAATATTGACGTTGAAGAGCAAGACTCTTCGAGGTTGGTTTGAGGGGAATGGTCGAATTCTCATAAAAGATGGCAAGATACTTGAGGGTAATTTGAAAAAGGAACGCTATACAGGTGATGAATTACTTGAACAGCTGCGAACGAAAGGTATATTTCGGATAGCTGATGTGGAGTTCGCGATGCTGGAATCTAGCGGTGATTTGAGTGTTCTGTTGAAGAGCGAGCATCAGCCGCTAACACCTAAGCATATGGGGATGAAGTTGGCCATTGAGAAGCCAACGCAAGCTGTCATGATGGATGGTGTCATTCAAAATGAGCCGTTGGCTGCCGCTGGAAGAAGTAGAGGATGGCTGCAAACGGAACTGGAAAAGCTGGGGGTTGCCAAAGAAAATGTATTCCTCGGCCAGGTTGACACGAATGGGGAATTAACCGTAGACCTCTTTGATGACAACTTACAAGTACCAGTACCAAGCGAACGTCCTGCCGTACTAGCTACACTCAAAAAATGCGAAGCCGATCTGGAACTGTTCTCATTAACGACTCAAAATGCAGCAGCCAAACAGATGTATGAAAATTGCTCCCTTCAATTAACCAGAATTATTCAGCAAGTACATACGATTCTCAGAGCTTAGGTTTTGAGAGAATAGGAGTTCAACATGGCTAACAACAAGAAGAAAAACTTAACAATGACGCAGCAGGAGTACCAAAAATTAGCCAAGAAGCAAGAACCCAAAAGACCTGTTGTATTGAATTGCTGCAGAGCCTTTTTAGTGGGAGGCACAATTTGCCTGATTGGTGAATGCTTTATGCATATTTTCATTAAATGGTTTGGATTTACGGAAAAAACAGCAGGTAATCCAACGGTTGCTGTCATGATTATCATCTCGGTTATCTTAACCAGCTTTGGTATCTACGACAAAATTGCACAGTGGGCTGGAGGAGGAAGCTCGGTCCCCGTTACAGGATTCGCGAATTCACTTTGTTCAGCGGCGATTGAACATCGAGCTGAAGGTCTTGTGCTAGGTGTTGGCGGCAATATGTTCAAATTAGCAGGTTCAGTTATCGTTTTCGGAACAGTTGCGGCCTTTTTCGTAGGCATTGCACATCTTATTTTCATGGGCGGGAGCTGACAATATGCTGAAGGGACATCAAAGCTGGCTTTTTGAAAATCGCCCTGTGATTCTTTCAACGGGGACTGTCGTGGGCCCTGATGAAGGAAAAGGGCCGCTCAATGAAGATTTTGATATCGTTCACGGTGATTTGACACTTGGTCAAAAAACGTGGGAGAAAGCAGAAAAGGCCTTGCTGGAGGAGGCTGCGCAGCGTGCGCTGGCCAAAGCAGGCCTGACTGACGGCCAAATCCAGTTCTATATTGGAGGCGATTTGATGAATCAGATCATCTCCAACACCTTCTCTGCTCGCACGCTAAATATACCGTATCTCGGTATATTCGGCGCTTGCTCCACTTCGATGGAAGGGCTGGCGCTAGCCGCGCAGCTGCTGGATTCAGGCGCGGCCAACTACGTTATGGCCGGTACTTGCAGCCATAATTGCACGGCGGAGAAGCAGTTCCGTTATCCAACGGAATACGGTTCACAGAAGCCGCCGACGGCGCAGTACACGGTCACAGGCGCGGGTGTGGCCGTGCTTGGTAAAACGGGTGACGGCCCCGTCGTCACGTCCGCCACGATCGGTCGAATCGTGGATATGGGGATCACGGATCCGTTCAATATGGGTGCCGCTATGGCGCCTGCGGCCGTCGATACGATCCAAACCCATTGCCGCGAATTGAATCGCGACCCCTCTTATTACGACCTTATCGTGACCGGTGATTTGGCGACGGTAGGGTCGAGCATTGCGCGTGAACTTTTTCAGAAGCATAATTTCCCGATTGAACAAACAACCTATAGCGATTGCGGATTGATGATCTTTGATCGTGAAACACAAACGGTTCAGGCAGGAGGCAGCGGTTGTGGATGCTCAGCAACAGTAACCTATGGGCATCTTCTGAAGCGTATGGCCAAAGGGGAATTGAAGAGAATTCTCGTTGTTGCAACAGGAGCCTTGCATTCACCGCTTTCATTTCAACAAGGAGAGAGTATTCCATGTATCGCACATGCTGTTTCCATAGAGTCTGGAGGGTTGTACGTATGAGCTTTTTTTGGGCGTTTGTTGTCGGAGGTGCCATTTGTGTACTCGGGCAGCTCATGATGGACGTTGGCAAATTAACGCCAGCGCATACGATGAGCACGCTTGTTGTCCTTGGTGCCATTGCTGATGGGTGTAATATATATGAACCGCTAATTGAATTTGCTGGAGCAGGTGCAACGGTGCCCATTACAAGCTTCGGGAACGCGCTTGTTCACGGCGCATTAGAGGAGCTCCAAAAGGATGGCTATATAGGCATCATTACCGGGATTTTCAAGGTAACCAGCGCGGGTATATCCGCAGCCATTATTTTCTCTTTTCTGGCTGCTTTGTTTGTAAAACCCAAAGGATGAACGTAATGAGTGAGGTATGAAATAGCGTGTGCAGGGACGCCGAGAGGCGTCTTTTTCTATTTCTTTCTTATTTTAGCGAATCCATCATATAGAATGAATCCTCCTCTAAATTAAGTGGGTAATTTTAACAAATAACTTTAGAGGATTTACAAGTATACGGACGAAAAACTTTCCTGTAAACTAGATTTATGTACATATTTCTTTATTTTTCTGCGCCAAACGGAAGATGAAGCATTCTAACCAAATTGGCAATGTTTACGCATACAAGTTTTCGGTGAGATTTAGCAAAACGCGAGTCCACGCTCACGAAAAATGGTTTCTATGGAAACGCAGCAATGCTTACGAATTAAGTTTTGCAAGCAATATTCAGTACATGCTTACGAAGAAAGTTTTCTTCGAAAACTCTAAGGAGGATCAACACATGGAAACTGCCACCCAGCATCACGTAGAAGTACTAGCTAGGCTGAAAGCAAATTTAGAATCATGTATTCTTGGCAAAAGCGCTGAAATTGAATTGTTGCTTACTGCGATGTTGGCCGGTGGACATGTTCTGCTAGAGGATGTGCCAGGAACAGGCAAAACAGTACTCATAAAAGCGCTAGCGAAATCCATTAACGGGCAATTCCGCCGTATTCAATGTAACCCGGACTTATTGCCAACGGATATAACTGGCGTTTCTATATATCACCCCAAAGAAGAGAAGTTTCTATTCCGTTCTGGGCCCATCATGACGAATATTTTGCTGGTTGATGAGATTAACCGGGCCACAACCAAAACACAATCAGCCCTCCTGGAAGCGATGGAAGAGCAGCATATTACGGTAGATGGAGACTTACATGAGCTACCATCCCCGTTCTTGATGTTGGCGACTCAGAATCCTATTGATTTTGAAGGTACATATACGTTGCCAGAGGCTCAATTAGACCGTTTTATGATCAAACTTAGCTTAGGGTATCCGAGTGAAGCAGCAGAGAAACAGATGATCGTTTCACAAAGTAAAGCACATCCGATGGAATCGCTGCATGCGATTGTCGATACCAAACAGGTGCTTGAAATTCAAGAGCATGTTCGTCATGTTCATATGGATGAGGCTGTTGCTGATTACTTAGTCACGATTTCAAGAAAAACACGGGAACATCACGCGGTATTCCTCGGTGCGAGTCCAAGGGCGACACTTTCCTTAGTGTTAGCCTCCAAAGCGTATGCATTCTTACATGGACGCGATTATGTCATTCCGGATGATATTAAATATTTAGCTCCTTTTGTGCTGGGTCACCGTATGATCCTTCAAATGGAAGCGCGCATGGATGGCATCAGTATTGCTTCAGTGCTCGCTACGATTTTTGAGGGAGTACGGGTTCCGGTCAGATTGGAGAAGTGAGCCTATGATACGACCGGTATTCAAACGATTCGAGGATCTTCCTCGCTTTCCGGCAGCTTTTTGGCTACTTTTAACTTGTTTGGTGGCTAGCTTATTATTCATGTTATTTCAAGGTGGTAAGCTGGCTTCCATGTTGTTTATTATGATGACTTTTTTAACCGTGTATTTGCTGTCTGGAAATTGGAGCGGAATCAAACGTGCACAGGGGAATCGCAAGCTTACGAATACAGGCTTGGAGGCTAAACTCGAGGCAGGTCAATCTCTACAAATTCAGATCGGTATACAAATACCGGGTTATTGGCCGATTCCGTACGTGATGATCAAAGATCAGCTCATTCGTCAAAATGGTGATGAATCTGTTTTCGAAGGGTCGATCGTACCGGATTGGAAACGTCGGGGTGAGTTCACATACAGCACGCCGCCACTCCGAAGAGGGTATTACCGTTTCGGGGAGACAGAGTGCTTAACGGAAGATATATTTGGCTTTTTCCAGCATAAAGGTCGATTAGATCTGCAGCAGCCGATTACCGTATATCCGCAAACCGTAACGATCCGGGAATGGGCGCAATTTCATCAAATGCTTAAAGGGATGCAGCATCACTCCACTGTGACTAGCGCACACCGGGAAACTACGCAAATTAATGGTGTTCGCGAATATATTTATGGGGATCGACTCTCACGTATTCACTGGAACGCAACGGCGAAGACAGGCACCTGGAAGTCGAAGGAATTCGAGCGGGAATCCTTGCCGAAAACGATTGTTTTACTGGACCGGACCGCGCGCGCGTACCGAGATGAGGCTGAATTTGAACTTGCCGTGTCTGTTGCGGCTTCCTTGTTCCGCTACGGAACAGGCCGTGAAATGTCGCTGGGCTTGCTTTCGATCGGCAAAGAATTCACTTATTTTGAACCAAAACACACACAGCATCATTATAAGGAAATTGTCAAACATCTTGTTGGTGTTGATGCCGATGGCTATCAATCTTTAAGCCAGATATTGAAGGAACGCGTACAGGATTGGCCAGCTGGAAGTTTAATTGTTCTTATATCTCCCCAAAAAGGTAGTAGCATGCTGCAAATGTTTCAACAAATGGCGCTTCTTCAAATGAAGCCTTGCCACATCTGGATTCATGCACATGCCGATCAAGCTTTTGGGGCGCAGGGTCTTGAGTACATGTCCACACACGAGGACTACATTAAGGCGATTCGTTCACAAGGTTACATGGGGTATGAGGTTAGTCAATTAGCGGACTTGCCTAACCTTCTGGGAGGGGCGAAAAGGTATGCCTAACACATGGTGGGGTAGACTCCTTCTCAAGGACTGGGCGTTACGAGTTTCAGCGATTTTCGTAGGTATCTTCCTGTATCAATTTGTAATTTGGATTATGAAGGAAGATGGACTGTGGCTTGCTGAGACAGTTTCATTCGTAACCTGGACCCTAGCCCTTATTACGGCAACATATTGTATACCGAAAATCAAAACGGGCTTGCGCGCATTATTTCAATTCGTACTCATTATTTGGCTCCATGGCTTTGGTATGGGGTATCATTGGGTCTCCGTCGATGTGACAAGCTGGAAAGAGGCACTGCGCTGGATTGGGCTCAATGCCGGTCAATTAGAACCATATATCTGGTTTAGTCTAGGCACGTGGTTCATTTATTTATTCGCGATGTGGTCCATCGAATCCAAATTTCGAATTGTCGTCCTCATTTTTGTTAGCATTTTATTTTTTGCCGTAAGGGATTCGTTCAGTATGATTTTCTTATGGCCGCAAGTGGCGATGATCCTGCTTTGTGGATTTCTGCTCTTAATTGTTAAACATTTTTCCCAGTTGAAGAAAAAGGCACCGGACGTTTGGGAGACGATTTCGGATTACCCATCTTCCTTCGTCGTTCCCATTTGTATTTTAATAGGTGTAGTTGTTATGGCAGGTGTGTTCGCTCCGACGGTAAATCCGATACTAACGGATCCATATACGGCATGGAAAGTGAGTCGCGGGGAAGAGGTGCCATTGATTGGCAAAGGAGTTAGCGTGACGGCATCGACAGCCGATGCCTCCTCTGGATATAGTCGTGACGATAGTAGGCTCGGTGGCGGGTTTCGTTTCGATTACACGCCCGTGATGACGGTTGAAACTAGTAAACGCACCTATTTCCGTGGTGAAACGAGGTCCCTGTATAACGGAAAGGGTTGGGAGTTAGGACCAACAGAAAAGAGGCTGCCAGTTTATCGGGTGAATTTGAACCCGTTGCCACTTGATCCTAGGTTCAACATATCGCAGTTGAAAACCAAAGAAGTTACTCAAAGCATTGTAATGGAAAGAGAAGAGGTGTTTCCCGTCTTATTCGGGGGGTACGCGATTCAGAAAATCGTTGACATCAATAAAGGTGAAAACCCGTTCCAACGGATCATTTGGTCACCTCGACAATCCGAGCTTCGCTTCATGGGACGAAACAACTATCCCAAAGATTACGCGATTGTAACGCAGGAGCCTGTTCTAGAAGAAGAACTGCTGCGTACGACCAAAGCGGATTATACAAACCAGCCAGAGTGGGCTGAATACTTGCAAATACCGGCTGACCTTCCTGAACGTGTCAAACAGTTGGCTGTTGATATTACAAAATCTGCAACAAATCCCTATGACAAAGCTAAGCTAATCGAGAAGTATTTGTCCGAGCATTATCCTTATACGAATACGCCGGATGAGTCAAAGGGGAAGAGCAAAGATTTCGTAGATCGATTCTTATTCGAAGTGAAGCAAGGGTATTGTGATTATTATTCGACTGCGATGGCTGTGCTCACGCGTTCTATTGGTCTACCAACACGATGGGTGAAAGGTTATTCTTCCGGTGCCTCATCGATAACTGATGATATTCGCGAGCAGGGTATCTTAAGCCAATTAGGAACAACCATTGACTTGGACGGGGCAGGCACGTATACGATTCGCAACTCAGATGCGCACTCTTGGGTAGAAGTTTACTTTGAAGGCTTTGGCTGGATATCGTTTGAGCCAACCTCAGGCTTTAAGCTGCCAAATGTATTCCCAGAAGCGACACCACCGCCAAAGGATTTAACAACCGATACAGAAACGAGTACATTGCCTGAAGTGACAACAGAAGCACCAAGCTTCACTTGGATCTGGCTAACGCTTAGTAGTGTAGCGGTCGCAGGACTACTAACTACTGCTACATTCTTCCTAATGAGAAGTGAAGCATGGCGGAATTGGCGAGCTCGTAGGAAAGAGCTGCAAATTGTCAATTTTAATCAGAAAATCATCGTTGAATTTGAAAAAATGCTTCGTTCTAGCCGTCGAAAAGGGTACACTAGACACGAACATGAAACTGCTCGTGAAGCTATAACACGATGGGCGACGCAGAGCAAATGGATGAAGAAAGAACTTGACGCGTTAATTGAACTTTTTGAACGGGCTAAATACAGTCAGTTAGCTGTTTCAGAAATCGAATATCAACAGGCGAATCAGTTGATTCTCCGTGTAAAAGAACAAATGAAATAGGCATGGTATGAAGCCACTCTCCAATAATGGAGGGTGGCTTCCTATGAGAGGAGATCTACCCAAATGGCGTTTATGGATTGTCATTTTTACTCTGAGTCCCTAGGTGTGTCTGCTTCTATGCATGTTATTTTACCTCAAGCTGCCAAAAGTCAAATTGGGTTGGCTTCTCATGCTTATGGGGGAAAGCACCCTACTTTATATTTACTTCATGGCTTGTCCGATGACCATACGATTTGGATGCGGAGAACCTCGATTGAGCGTTATGCCTCCCAGCTCGGTATTGCGGTCATAATGCCTGCAGTGAATCGCAGCTTTTATGCGGATATGGCGTCAGGACCGAAATATTGGGAATTTATTAGTGAAGAATTGCCTGCGTTAGCAAGATCATTCTTCCCCTTAGCAGAAGAACGAGAGTTGAATTACGTGGCAGGACTTTCAATGGGCGGGTATGGCGCTATGAAGCTCGCACTCACACATCCGGATCGTTTTGCAGCAGGGGCAAGCTTGTCTGGTGCGGTTGATATTGTTGAGAGAGCCATTGCATTTCCAAATGACTTTCAATTGATTTTTGGCGATGTAACGAAGATAAAAGATAGCCCTAATGATTTGTTCTATCTAGCAGATCAGCTCGTTGCTAGTAAACAAGATAGACCGAAGCTCTTTCAATGCTGCGGGACGGAAGACTTTCTGTATGAAGACAACATTCGATTTCGCGATTATTGCCGAGCACAGGGGTTGCAAATGACATATGAAGAAGAGCCTGCCACACATGAATGGGGCTACTGGGATCGCAAAATCCAAAGCGTATTAGACTGGTTACCGCTGCCAACGAGAGGCTAGTGGGAAAATATGTTCTTTTCTTTTTGCAACAAACGAGGCACTATGGTATAGTTTCACGTATATGTCAAGGAAGCAGTTGGAGGGAATTTGTTTGCTGAAAAAGCTTGTACCCAGACAGTCTGTTCATACAATTTATGATATTGATGCCAATCACCTGTGGGGATTCGGTATTCGCGGAATTATAACGGATCTTGATAATACACTTGTCGGCGCACGCGATCCACATGCGACGCCTGAGTTAATAGAATGGCTGAATCATTTGCAGCAGATCGGCTTCAAAGTTGTCATTGTGTCGAACAACCATCATAACAGGGTTTCGACCTTTGCAAAGCCGCTGGGCATTCCGTTTATTCACCGTGCCAAAAAACCGACGAATGCTTCCTTCCATAAAGCGATGAAGCTGCTTGGAACGAGTGCACGACAGACCACAGTTATCGGGGATCAAATGCTGACTGATGTGCTTGGCGGCAATCGAATGGGGCTGTATACGATCCTCGTTCAACCCATCTCAAGGAAAGATGAAGGCCTATTCACTAGAGTGAATCGCCTCATTGAAAAATGGGCTTTAGCAAGGATGAAGAAATAGGAGGTTTCATGAGTACAGAAACAATACAACATTGTGCGGGTTGCGGCATTGGGCTGCAAACAGAAGACAAAAGTAAGCTTGGCTTTATTCCAGAGGCTGCATTGCAGAAGGAACCTTTGATATGCCAGCGCTGTTACCGGATTAAGCACTATAATGAATCTTCAAGTATTACCCTTCAACAGGACGATTTCCTGAAATTATTAGGACATGTTGGTCAAACGAAGGCGTTAGTTGTGAAAATCGTGGATATTTTTGATTTTGAAGGCAGTATGATTAGTTCACTTGCCCGATTTATTGGAAACAATCCTGTTCTGCTTGTTGTGAATAAGATTGATTTACTGCCTAAAGTAACGAATGCCAACAAAATCATCAATTGGGTGCAACGAAGAGTGAAGGAAGAGAACCTGAAGGTTGTTGATATCGTCCTGTGCAGCGCGAAGAAAAACATCGGTTTTGATCGTGTTATTTCTGCTGTACAAGAATATCGCGGCAACATGGATGTGTACGTGGTCGGCGCTACGAACGTGGGGAAATCGACTTTGATCAATCGCCTGATCAGTGATTATAGCGATTTGGAAGCCGAATTGACGACATCGCAATATCCGGGAACTACCCTTGATCTTGTCAAAATTCCACTTGATGATGGAAGATTCATTATTGATACACCAGGGATTGTGTACAAGC
Source organism: Paenibacillus sp. J22FR5 (assembly GCF_059691975.1). NCBI lineage: Bacteria > Bacillati > Bacillota > Bacilli > Caryophanales > Paenibacillaceae > Paenibacillus > Paenibacillus sp. J22FR5. The sequence continues at coordinate 64,521 of NZ_JCAUAN010000003.1, forward strand.
ATCGTTTGACTGAGGTTGTGAAGAAGCGGGATTTAACGCCGCTTATGCCGGATAAACCACTTAAACCGATGGTATTTCAATTGAATGAGGCACAAACCTTATTTTTTGGCGCGTTAGTTCGGTTCGATTTCATCCAAGGGGAGCATCAATCCTTTACATGCTACACGTCGAATGCGATTCAAATTCACCGCACGAAGTTGGAGCGAGCGGATAACTTGTATGAAGAACACAAAGGAGTCATGCTGACGCCGCCGGGGCAAGCTGATCTTGACGAGCTTCCTAAGCTAGTTAAGCATCCGCTGCACATTCCAAAGGGGAAACAGATGGATGTGCTCATTTCTGGTTTAGGCTGGATTAAAGTGAATAGTCTAGCTGGTGCACAGCTCGCTGTTCATGCACCGAAAGGTATTAAAGTGATTACACGGGAGTCGTTGATTTAAAATATTAGAAAATATAAGTTTCACATCATTAATCGGGTATATTTCTGATAAACGCGTCGTCCTTTACAGACGTCGTAGCCGTTTATTTCGGGGGGCATGGTGGGAGATCATGGAGAAGCTTGTGACGAGGATCGACAGTCATACAGTACTATACGGGGTATTCGGGGATCCTATTAGGCATTCCCGTTCTCCGATCATGTTGAATCGTGCTTTTCAGGAAGCGGGGATCAATGGGGTTTATGCAGCTTTTCACGTTAAACCTGAAGAGCTTGGAGAGGCAGTTCGGGGAATTAGGGCTCTCGGATACCGCGGAGTGAATGTTACCATTCCACATAAAGTAGATGTTATGAACTACCTCGATGAGATCGATGAAGGGGCTATGATCGTTGGCGCAGTCAATACTATTGTGAATGAAGCTGGCAAGCTCAAAGGCTTTAACACGGATGGAATTGGTTATGTGCGTTCCTTGAAGGAAGAGACGGGGATTGAGCTCAAAGGGAAACGTGTTCTTCTTCTCGGCGCTGGCGGTGCGGCAAGAGGCGTTGCCTATGCGCTGGCTAAGGAAGGTGCGAGTTGCATCTATATCGCGAATCGTACCAAAGAACGTGCAGTGGAACTTGCAAATACGATAGGTGCCTTCACCGAGACCGTTGCTTTAGGCATGGATGAACTTGACAGCGTAATGGATAACGTTGAATTTGTTCTTAACACGACTTCGGCTGGCATGCATCCTAACGTGGACGAGCTTCCATTACCGCTTCACCTCCTTCGGCAGCACCACCTCGTGAGTGATCTTATTTATAATCCGCGGATCACGAGATTTCTTCGTGAAGCGGAAGCCATAGGAGCACGCATACATGGCGGGCTTGGTATGTTTATTTATCAAGGCGCTTATGCGTTCGAGTATTGGACGGGTACCCCTGCGCCGGTTGAGGCGATGAGACAGGTGGTAGAACAGTCATTAACTGAATAAGAATGAATAGAGGGACATCTATGTTAACAGGCAAACAGAAACGTTATTTACGCTCCATGGCACACCATGTAGACCCGATTTTCCAAGTAGGTAAAGGTGGCGTGAACGAGCATTTAATTCGTCATATTCAAGAAGCAATCGAAGTTCGTGAATTGATCAAAATTACGGTGCTTAACAACAGCGGAGAAGATCGTCAAGAAGTAGGTGCAGAATTATCCGAAAAATCTGGCGCAGAGCTTGTTCAGGTTATCGGAAAGATCGTTGTGCTTTACAAAGAATCGCGTGACAACAAGAAGATTGAACTGCCGCGCTAATGAGGTGGACGTATGCTTGTCGGAATTATGGGAGGCACGTTCGATCCCATTCATACCGGTCATTTAATCGCAGCTGAACGTGCGAGGGTAGAAGGAGGCTTGGACGAGGTGTGGTTGATGCCTGCGGGCGTCCCGCCGCATAAGCCTAATGCGCCAAGGGCAACAAGCCAGCAGCGTTGGGAGATGGTTTGCCTTGCTGCGGAAGGCAATCCTTTTTTTCGTCCTGTCGATATCGAAATTGGCAAAGGCGGCGTATCCTATAGTATCGATACGATCGAACTGTTGAAATCGCAGTATCCGGACATCGTGTTCACCTACATTATTGGCGCGGATATGGTTCAGTATTTGCCGCAGTGGCATCGCATCGATGACATCGTGCGGCATATTCATTTTATTGGATTAGCCAGACCTGGTTACGAGCTGGACTTGACACAACTGCCCGAGCTTATACGAAATCGAGTGAAGCTGGTACCGATGCCGCTTGTTGAAATTTCGTCTACAGCTATTCGTGCGCTGAGGCAGAAACATGATCCTGTCAGGTACCTTGTGCCAGATAAGGTAGGGCAATTCATGGAGGTGAATCGCTTATATGAAACGTGAAGATCTCATGGCGGCTGTGAAGGAACAAATGCCTGAACGGCGCTGGCTGCACACCTTAGGTGTGATGGAAACGAGCGTTATGCTCGCCGAACGATTTGGCGGAGATACTGTCAAAGCAGATGTCGCGGCAATTTTGCATGATTATTGCAAGTATTGGCCCGTACAGGAGCAAGCTAAGATTATTCGTGAGAACGATTTACCGCAGGACTTGTTAGCTTTCGATAAGGAACTATGGCATTCGCACGCAGGTGCTTTTATTGCGAAGACGCAATTCGGCATCGACGATGAGGAAATTTTGGATGCGATCCGCTATCATACATCAGGTCGCGAACAAATGACGCTGCTAGACAAAATCGTTTGCTTAGCGGATTATATGGAACCCGGGCGTGATTTCCCCGGCGTCGAGCATATTCGTGAGCTAGCTAAGACGAGTCTTGAGCACGCATTGATTGCCGGCTTCGATTCAACGATCAACTTTTTGCTGTCCAAAGGAAAGCGCATTTATCCACTTACCATTTTGACACGGAATGATTTATTAGAACAAATACAGAATTAATGACATGGAGGATGATTGCATGAGTAAAAACCCAGAAGAAATATTAGCATTCGTTGTTGAGGCAGCGGAAGATAAAAAAGCGGCAGATATCGTAAGCCTGAATTTGAAAGGCGTATCCCTAATCGCGGATTATTTCGTGATTTGTCACGGGAATTCGGAAACGCAAGTACAGGCAATCGCAGGCGAAGCTCGTAAAAAAGCGCATGAGCATGGTGTTCATATTCGAGGCTTTGAAGGCGTTGATACAGCAAGATGGGTGCTGCTTGATCTAGGGGATGTTGTTCTCCACGTTTTCCATCGCGATGACCGTGAATACTATAATATCGAAAGACTTTGGTCCGACGCTAAAGTTGTGGAGCGCGTATGAGAATGGAAGCAGGATCCCTTGTTACCCTAGAGGTAGCAAGGGAAGTTCCGCCAAACGGCTTTTTCCTGAGTGATGGTTATCAGGATTTTCTGCTGCCTTATGCGGAAATCGTAGGGAATCGAATTAGTCCAGGAGACCAAGTGGAAGTGTTCTTATTCCACGATACGCAGGATCGAATCATGGCGACCATGAAGCGTCCACTACTGACTATGGGTCAAGTGGGACTTCTAGAGGTTGTTGATATACATCCGCGGTTTGGCTATTTCTTAGAAATGGGTCTTGGTCGTCACCTACTCTTACCTTACCGTCATGTGCCTGAACTTGAAGAGCTTCGTCCTCAAGTAGGTGACAAAGTGTTCGCGACGCTTGCTCACGATCGTCAAGGTCGATTAATTGCTAAACTAGCACTTGAAGAAGATCTGGCACCTCTTTGTGTACGAGCCCCTTCAAGCTGGACCAATCAATGGGTGAAAGCGCGCGTCTATCGACCGCTTCAAATGGGTACATTCGTGATTTGTGATGCGGGTGTCCTTGGATTTGGAGTCATCGGACTTATCATTCCGCAAGAACGAACTCGGTTACTTCGTGTAGGTGAGCTAGTCGATGTGAGGATTGCATTTGTGCGTGAAGAGGATGGACGAGTTAACCTTTCGATGAGGCTTCCAAAGGAAAAAGGACGCGACGAAGATGCGGAATGCATTCTAGAAGTGCTCCGTGGACGTCCAGGGAATGCAATGCCATTCTCAGACAAAACACAGGCAGATATCATCAAGGATAAATTCGGCCTAAGTAAGGCAGCCTTCAAACGTGCCTTAGGCAAGCTTATGAAAGATGGGCTCATCTATCAGGAAGCGGATTGGACCTATTTGAAACAAGAGGAGACGCAAGGTTGAGATGAGTTACGAAAAATTCGCCTATACGTACGATCGCTTGATGAATAGCATGCCTTATGAAGACTGGTTGCGGTTCGTTAAGGAAAGCTTTGAACGCTTTGATGTCAAGCCGACAACCCTTGTTGACTTAGGCTGCGGTACAGGCAATTTGTCCATTCCGTTAGCCGCACAAGGCTTACAGGTGACGGGGATTGATCTCTCCGAGGATATGCTGGCCGTTGCTGAGCAGAAGCAAAGTGAACAACCCGGTCAACTTCGCGGCGGTGCCATTCGTTGGATTCAACAGGATTTACGTGAATGGGAGTTAGGCGAGGAAGTCGATGTGGCCATTTCATTTTGCGACAGTCTCAATTATTTATTAGAAGAAGATGACATCGTGGATGCTTTCCGTCAGACGTTGGCGGGACTCAAGCCAGGAGGGTTATTTCTCTTCGATGTACATACCGCAGAGCAGTTATTTGCGTATGCAGATTCTCAGCCTTTTTTTCTAAATGAAGACGATGTTGCTTACATTTGGACAAGCGAGCTGGATGAGGAACGGGTTCAGATTGAACATGATTTAACGATCTTCGTCAAGGACAGCGGGCAGGGCGAAACCTTCCGCCGCATAGATGAAACGCATCAGCAAAGAGCATATTCCCTGGAGTGGCTGGAGCAGATGCTGCTTGAGGTAGGCTTCCGTGAGGTTTATCAAGCAGCTGACTTTACTTGGGAGCAGCCTACGGTTAGTACGGAGCGAGCTTTCTTTATTGCGAAGAAATAATACTGATGACGATTCGCCCTCGGCTTGACAGTGCGGCATTATTTTACATATAATCAAAGCTAATCAGTTGTTTGGAAAGCTTAGATGAGGAATAGTACCTTGTACAGCATCTTTCAGAGAGTCGGAGCTTGGGTGTGAGCCGGCAGATGTTCGTCTTGAGAACTCGCCTCGGAGCTAGAAGGTGAACCGCCTGATCCAAGATCAGAAGCGCTAGCTGGATCGTCTCACCCGCGTTAAGGGGCAGAGTGAACACAGGTAAAGTATGCCTTGTGTTAACTAGGGTGGTACCACGGGAATTATACCTCTCGTCCCTAGCGATATCCGCTAGCGATGTGAGGTTTTTTTGTGCGCATACGCAGGCAAAAGCAACTTGAAGGAGGATTTGTATCATGACACAGGAATCGAAAGAAACCAAGGAACAACAGGGCTACAATCCGCAAGCGATTGAACCCAAATGGCAAGCGTATTGGGATGCTAAGAAAACATTTAAAGTACTTGAAAATTCGGATAAACCGAAATTTTATGCCTTGGATATGTTTCCATACCCATCAGGCGCAGGCTTGCACGTAGGGCATCCAGAAGGCTATACAGCAACAGACATCGTCTCTCGTTTCAAGCGGATGAGAGGCTTTAATGTTCTTCACCCCATGGGCTGGGATGCGTTCGGACTTCCTGCTGAGCAGTACGCTTTGGACACAGGGAATGATCCGCGTGAGTTTACAAAGAAAAATATCGATACGTTCCGCCGTCAAATTAAATCATTGGGCTTCTCCTATGACTGGGATCGCGAGATTAGTACGACGGATCCAGAGTATTACAAATGGACGCAGTGGATTTTCATCCAGCTGTACAATAAAGGACTTGCTTATGTCGATGAGGTACCTGTTAACTGGTGTCCGGCTTTAGGTACGGTTCTCGCGAATGAGGAAGTCATTGACGGATTAAGTGAACGTGGTAATCATCCAGTTATTCGTAAACCGATGCGTCAGTGGATTTTGAGAATTACGGAGTATGCGGAGCGCTTGCTTGAAGATCTTGAGGAGCTCGATTGGTCCGAAAGTATTAAGGATATGCAGCGCAACTGGATTGGGAAATCAACGGGTGCTGAAGTTCAATTTGCGATTGAGGGGCATGCTGAGAAAAACTTAACTGTTTTCACAACACGTCCAGATACCTTGTTCGGAGCAACTTACTGCGTATTGGCGCCTGAGCATGAGCTTGTTGGGCACATTGTGACAGAAGCGCAAGCTGCTGCGATCAAAGAATACCAAGAGAAAGCTTCACGCAAGAGTGACTTGGAGCGCACAGATTTGGCGAAAGACAAATCCGGTGTGTTCACAGGGGCTTATGCGATCAATCCAGTAAATGACACGAAGGTGCCAATTTGGATCGCTGATTATGTGCTTGGCGGTTACGGAACTGGCGCGATTATGGCGGTACCAGGACACGATCAACGCGACTGGGAGTTTGCGAAGCAATTCGCTTTACCAATTATCGAGGTCGTACAAGGCGGGAACGTTGAGAAGGAAGCTTATGCTGGCGATGGTAAGCATGTAAACTCAGGTCCGATCGACGGTTTGAACATTGAGCAAGGGATCAGCCATATGATCGCTTGGTTGGAGCAAAATGGCAATGGCCGCGGCAAAGTGACGTATCGCTTAAGAGATTGGTTGTTCAGCCGCCAACGTTACTGGGGTGAGCCAATTCCGATTCTTCACCTTGAAGATGGGACAATGAAGCCAGTTCCTGTGGATCAGTTGCCGTTATTGCTTCCACAAGTGGATGAAATCAAACCATCCGGTACTGGCGAATCACCGCTTGCCAACGTATCTGAATGGGTGAATACGATTGATCCAGAAACAGGTATGAAAGCTCGCCGTGAAACGAATACAATGCCACAATGGGCGGGAAGCTGCTGGTATTACCTGCGTTTCATCGATCCGAAAAATGATCAAGCCTTCTGCTCGGATGAACTGCAAAAGCAATGGTTGCCTGTAGATTTGTACATTGGCGGAGCTGAACATGCGGTTCTTCACTTGCTATATGCGCGTTTCTGGCACAAAGTGCTTTACGATCTTGGTTTTGTTCATACCAAAGAGCCTTTCCATAAGCTTGTCAACCAAGGGATGATTCTTGGCGAGAATATGGAGAAAATGAGTAAATCACGAGGCAATGTTGTGAATCCGGATGACATCGTGAGCGATCAAGGTGCGGATACATTACGCATTTATGAAATGTTCATGGGGCCGTTGGAAGCGACAAAACCGTGGAATACAACGGGTGTGGATGGAATCTACCGTTTCTTGAATCGGGTGTGGAGATTGTTCGTCGATGACAACGGTCAGGTTCATGCGAAAATTAGCGGGGACGAAACGCTGGGTAGCGATACTTTCAAGCGTACGTGGCACCGTTCGATCAAGAAAATTACCGAGGATTTCGAAGCACTTCGCTTCAATACCGCGATTAGCCAAATGATGATTTTCGTCAATGAGGCTTACAAAACAGAGCGTCTACCTTTAGAAGCGATGAAAAATTTCGTGCAAATGCTATCCCCGATCGCTCCGCATTTAGCTGAAGAGCTTTGGGAGAAATTGGGCGGCGTCGAATCCATTACTTACGAAGTCTGGCCAGCTTATGATGAAGCATGGACAGTGGATAATGAAATCGAAATCGTTGTACAGATCAATGGTAAAATCGTTGACCGCGTGATGATTTCCAAAGATACAGATGAAGCAGCGATGGAGAAAATGGCTTTTGAACTCGACAAAGTCAAAGAAGCGACCGCCGGAAAGGCCGTTCGCAAATTGATTGTCGTTAAGGGTAAATTAGTCAATATCGTTGTAGGGTAATCAAAGAAACTTGACAGTTGAGAGGGCTACTGCTGCTTTAGTGTAAAGAGCAGTTCGGCCTTCTCAATGTCTTCTTCATATTTCGCATGTGTGGCATTAATAACTTGAGAGAAAACTCCGCAAAGCTCCTTTTCCAAAATTCGTAAGCCTTCTGCAGTAATGCCTCCAGGAACAGATACTCGCTTTTGCAAGCTAGCAGGGTTGAAGCCTCCCGTGGTGAGCAGCTTTCCAGTGCCTAAAGTCATTTCACTAGCCAGCAATGTGGCTTCCTCAGCAGAAATTCCCGTTTCTTCCACAGCAGCATCGATAAAAGCTTGAATGAAGCTAGCAAGAAAGGCAGGACCACAGCTAGATAAATCAGATGATATCCTCGTATAATTTTCAGACACTCGGATCGGTGTAGAAATATGCGTGAAAATATTTTCAAGCCACTCTTTATCCTCAGGCTGCATGCGATTCCCATGGATGCATAACGTCGCTCCGCTTAACACATAGTTCGTGATACTTGGAATAATTTTACTTATTTTAGCGGGCAAAAGGCCTTCCAGATGTTTAATTAGAATAGGGCTCGTTATGGATATTATAAATTGAGAGGAAAGCACGTCCTCTTTGATTTCATCAATAACAGTTTTGAATTCAGATGGTTTCACACATAAGAAAATCAGATCGCTTCCACGTACGACTTCACAATTCGTTTCTGCAACCTGCAGGCCAGGATAGTTCTCCGCGAGTAGTTCAACTTTACGTAATGTTCGATTGCTAGCGATAATTTGCTCGGGATTGAATGCCCCAGAATGAATGAATGCTTCAATCAGAATACTTCCCATACTCCCAGTACCGATGAATCCAGCTTTCATCAAGTAATCCCTCCCGAAAAAAATCAGTCTTTATACTCCACACAAGCAAGATTAAGTCTTCGGTTAACGAAAACGTCTTACTTATTGGTGATAAAACCAACCTACAAACGCGGTCGCTCATCCGTGAAATAAATTCGATAACGTTGTACGAATCAGCTTGTTAGCAAGGTGACTTTTCGTGTAGTAATTTGGACGCTTTTTCATGTATATGGTTGACTATTCACAAATATGCTAAGAAAGAAGGTAGTCTGTGGATAAAATAAAGAGAATTCTGTTCAGCCTAGGGGGTATTGCACTATTTGTTTGGGTAGTTTGGCCATTCCTCCGCGGGGGTCAAACCACGATTCGAACGAGTCTTGTGCCGATCAATACACAAATGCAAGAATTACTAACGCAGGAGGCTCTGGAGAACAAAGAGGGAGTAGGGAAGTCTACTCCAGCTCCTACAGTAAAAGCGGCTCAAACGCCGAAGGCGAGTTCAAAGACAGTACCAAATTCAATGACTCGAACGACAACATCACACGCTGCAGAGTCAGACATTCAATTGCCATCTTCAGCAGTGACTCCGACTTCACCTGCTGCTGCCAGCTCCGCGCCTTCATCTTCCAAAACGTCAACCTCTTCAAAAGTGACACCACCATCGCATGAAACCCAAAACGGAATGTTAGATTTAAACACAGCCACTGTAGAGCAATTGGATAAGCTGCCAGGGATTGGCGAAAGTAAGGCTAGAGCCATTCTCGAATACCGTACAAAGAAAGGAAGCTTCAAACGTGTTGAAGAACTGATGGATGTGAAAGGCATTGGGGAGAAAATGCTTGAAAAGCTAAAAGGGCTAATCTATGTGGCTCCATCCTAGCTTATCTTTTCATTTCAATTGAAATATGAGAAAATACTAGAAATAGTTTTGGGTTTCATTAACAATACAAGATCGAGTCATCAGGAGGGAGTTTAACATCATGAGCATCCGGAAAGATTGGGATACGTATTTCCTAGATATTGCTTATATGGCCTCTACACGCTCGCAGTGTAACCGTAGACATGTTGGAGCCGTCCTTGTTCAGGGGAAAAAGCTGCTCGGTACAGCCTATAATGGTGCCCCGATGGGTGTGCCGGATTGTACAGAGGCGGGCTGTATGCTTGTGGAAGAAATCGAGCTAAAGGTCATTGCAGACGTGGAGGAAGTCGTTCGTAAGCAACGTTGTATTCGCACCATCCATGCCGAACAGAATCTGCTGTTGTTTACCGATCGTGAAGATCGCGAAGGTTCCACTGTTTATGTGACGGATCAGCCTTGCTGGACCTGTGCTAATATGCTGGCCAACAGCGGTGTAACAGAGATTGTGTTTCATCGGGGGTATCCAAAGGATCATGAGAAGGTTAGCCAGTTGATGGGGGCGAGAGGTATTTCGTTCCGTCAAATGACGGGATATGAACCGCCAGCTGGGACGGTAACTGAGGTAGTGAACTAAATAATGAGCTCTGAGGGGAAGAACCTCTCTCTAGAAGCAGCCGTTGGGGTGCGCTAGGGGGAGGTTTTTTGAATGTTATAAAATGGCGATAGGCTCGGAAAGTGAACTTATTGTTCGGGACTCAAGGCTGAATTAAAGCGAATATCACGCAAGCTTATTCTCATAAAAAGGAGTGTTTCCACACTATGAAAAGACCAGTTGTTCAAGGATGCTGTCTGTGGATAAGTGGCTATGTGCTCGCCATCTACACGGAGCTCCCTTGGCTGTCCTGGATGACGAGCGCGCTGCTGCTAGCCGCGCTCGTCATCATCTACGCGCTGCGTCTGCCTGGCCGGCAGCCGCTAAGTGCCTTGCTGCTGGTCGTCATCGCCTACGGCTATTACCAAGGGACCGACCAGCGCAACATCACTGCGCTGCCGCTGGCGCAGCAGCAGCAGCAGGCAAGCGAGGGCGGCAGCGAGGTCACGCTGCTCGGCCGTTTCGCTAGCCCTGTCACCATTGACGGTGACAGGGCTAGCTTCACCGTGGAAGCGGAATCCGTCCGCTTCCAGGACACCACCGCTTTCCCGCTCGGCGGAGAAAGCGTGCAGGTCTCACTGCGCCTGATGGAGCAGGCGCAGCAAGCTGTGGCGTCGGGCTGGCGCCGAGGCGACGCCCTGACGCTAACGGGGACGCTGCGCAGCCCGTCCGCGGCTCGCAACTTCGGCGGTTTCGACTACCGCCGATATCTGCGCCTTCACCACACCCATTGGCTGGTTTCAGCCAAAGGGGTGGATGGGGCGCAGGTGCAGCCTGCGGCTGCGCGCCTTAGCGTCGTCCAGCTGCTGCGCTGGAACGACGAGCTGCGAGCTGCGCTCAGCAGGCGCATGGACGTGATCTTTCCCGCGTCACAAGCGGGATTCATGAAGAGCATGTTGATCGGACTCACAGACGATCTGGATCCCGACCGCTTCCAGCAATTTTCGGAGCTGGGGCTGACTCACATTTTAGCGATATCAGGCTTAAATATTGCTGTTTTTCTAGGCGTATGCATATGGCTCTTGCGCCGCTTCAAGGTAGCGAAAGAGACATACCTGCTCATCTGTATGTGTTTACTTCCGTTCTATGTCCTCGTTACAGGGGCGTCACCATCGATAGTCAGGGCTGGACTCATGTCGATGATTGCTTTATACGCTGCTCGGCGTGGAGGGATGAAAGAGGTACTGCATATATTGGCCGTGGCCGCGTGGGCTATGCTGTTGTGGGATCCATACTTTTTGCTCGATGTAAGCTTCCAACTTTCCTTCCTAGTCACACTGGGACTCATCCTTGGCGTGCAAAGGGTGACTAACTTACTGTCGCCAGTTGTAACTTCTCCTCTGCTCAGAAACACCCTCGCAATCACACTGGTCTCTCAATCCGTCTCCTTTCCCGTCTCAATTTACTATTTTAATCAATTTTCTTTGTTGTCTTGGCTAGCAAATGCTGTACTGGTTCCCGTAATCAGCATGATTGTGTTTCCAGCAGGCTTGGTTGCTCTAGCTCTCGGCTTGCTTTACTTCCCCATAGGGCAAAGATTGGGCTCGCTGATCGCTTGGCTAAATCAAGCTATATTTTGGATTACGGATCAACTTCAGCAGATTCCTCATCTCAAAATGATTTGGCCATCGCCAAGTATACCGTGGATCTGCTTTTACTATGGATTTCTAATTCTGATCTATGTGCTATGGTACCGTGTTTATCAGGCCTCTACCGAAGAGCCGCCCATTCGGTTGGACTTCGATAGCAGGAAAAGCACAAACAATTTAAGTGTGAAACTAGGCATATGGCTTGCAGTAAGTGGATTTCTTCTGCTCTTGTGGATCGGATACTCGCCGCATCGCTTTCAACGTACAGGCCTTGTACAATTTATTGATGTCGGTCAAGGAGACTCAATACTTATCCGTACGCCCTATGGACGTCACATTTTAATTGATGGAGGAGGAACGCTCACGTTTCGCAAACCTGGGGAAGAATGGAAAATTCGCAAAGATCCCTTCGAGGTAGGTCGAAAATTGCTTACTCCATTGTTGAAGAAACGGGGGATTCAGCAACTAGATCTCGTTGTACTTACTCACGAAGATGCTGACCATAGTGGTGGTTTACAGGCAGTTTTGGAGCAAATACCTGTAAAACAGTTTCTTTTTAATGGAACCTTTAAGGAAAGTGCGAGCATGACGACCCTCTTTTCAACACTTTTGCAAAAACGAGTTCCCTTATTACCAGCGCAGGTTGGGGATTGGATTGACATTGATCCACTTACGAGATTACAGGTGATATATCCGATTGAAACGAAGCAGACGATGGTTGAAATCGTCAAAGAGCAGAATGCTAGATCGGTTGTTTTCTTGCTTGACATGCAAGGAACTCGATGGCTGTTTACCGGAGACATGGAGAAAGAGTCTGAAGCGATTGTGCTCGAATATTTGCATGAAAACGAACCATCTCCATCTTCTTCACTTCCCCCAAACACCGCTTATCATAAAATCGACGTTCTCAAAGTCGCTCACCACGGCAGTAAAACCTCCACGACGCCAGAGTGGCTTGCTTATTGGAAGCCAGCTGTTGCTGTTATTTCGGTAGGTTCCATGAATACGTATGGGCACCCAGCTCCTGAAATTATTGACCGCTTAGAAGCAGCCAATATTGGCATTTTTCGTACTGATACTATGGGGGAAGTGCAAATGGAGGTTAGTAAAGAAGGGATATTCACACGATTGAAAGGTTTTAAGGAATGAATCGTGAAATTATTAAAATAAAGGGTCTTTTGACATAATTTTAATTGAGGTGGCGCAGCTGGGCGGCTAGCGCAGGCAAAGGCTTTATGGTCATAGCGGATGAAATTCGCAAGCAAGCGGTTCAGTCGAAGCAGTCGATCGATTATGTCGGACAGATTACAGAAACGATACAGAATGAAATTGAGGATACAGTTGCGGTATTATCCGAAGTCTATCCTGTTTTCCAAGAACAGATTCATTCGGTTAAAGAAGATCAAGCCTTTGCTGGAGCAGCCTCTTTGGGAGGCGTTCTTCTAAGGCTTTTTCTATGGAATTCAAAGCGATTTTGAAACTAATTCTTCTTTTTTACGTCTAAAAGGTGTTATATGGCTTATTATTTGTTATTCTGATAGATGCAAGATACCATTATATTTATTCTAAAAGAATTGCAACCTTATGAGATGTGATTGCGTCTGTAAGATTGCAAGGGGGAGGGATCCCAGTGATAGCACCCGAACTGGTAAGATCAGCACAAGCCGGTGATCGTGATGCGCTCATTACCCTATTGCGAGAGATTGAATCTCACGTTTATCGAACTGCTTTTTATATTTTGAATAATGAACAGGATGCGCTAGATGCTTCCCAGGAAGCACTCCTTCGGATTTATACCAAAATTAATTCCTACGAAGAAAAAGCCTTGTTCAAAACGTGGGTGCAGCGGATTGTTACGAACGTCTGCATCGATAAATTTCGCAGAGCGAAACCAACGGTTTCTATGGATGAGCATGAGATGACGTTTACAGCTGATAATAATGTAGAACAAGAAATATTGACGGGCTACCTAGCCCAAGATATTAGAGAAGCTATTGAAAAGCTTCCCGAACACCACCGCACTGTGGTTGTACTTCGTTATTTGCAGGACTTTTCGTATCATGAAATTGCAGAATCGCTCAATTTACCACTTAATACGGTGAAGTCTTACTTATTCCGAGCTAGACACACCTTACAGTCGTTACTCCAAGATTATCAGAAAGGAGGTGTTCGGGGATGAAATGTCAAGAGGTGATGATGTACATGCAAAGACAGCTAGATGGAGATTTAGCTCCAAATGAGGAAGATGAGCTGCATGCTCACCTAATGCATTGTTTGGACTGCGCAGAGATGTTTGAACGTCTGCAAGCGTTGTCTGACGAATTGTCCCAGCTACCTAAGGTTATGCCGCCTTTCAGTTTGGTTGATGCGATTATGCCGCAACTGCTCCAATTTGATAAGCAAGATGGGATTTCAAAGTCGGACAATGTCGTATCTTTCTCTTCTACGGTTGCTCGGACGGAATCTGTTGAAGTGCCTAAGCGTTCAGGTTTGAACCGACTAAAAGAGCAGTTCTCATGGAAAATCGCAAGCGGTGTCGTTGCCGCGGGATTAATTATTGGATTCTTTGCTTTTAATATGCAGCATCCTGTTATCGATAATGCGGATGGTTTGATGCTCAAAACAAGTTCTGAATCAAAGAGCTTAGCTGAGAAACCTTCCGCGGCTGCTTCAGACATGAGTAATGCAGAGCAGAATGATGCCAGTGTTAAAAAGCAGGAAACCGCAACGAGTAAAGAGGCGTTGCCTGGCGTTGCAAATACAGATCAGTTTGGTAAAGGAACGCCGAAATCCGATTCGTCTGCTGCCAGTGGTAGCATGCCGCAGGCAACAACAGATGCGAAGCTGGAGAAGCCAGGTGTTTACAGTACACCGCTAGGTGGGACTGACTCTTTGGCTAGACAGACATCGCCATCAACTACTGCCCCAGAAAAACTGAAGAATCCGGAGACTTCGAATGCTGCTAAGATGGACCCGAATGCAGAGGCCATTACTCCTGCAGCAGGCTTAACCGTACCGAATTCATCGAAAGAATCGAAGACGGATACGTCTGCCAAGAAAATAACCCCGGTGCCAACCGTTGATCCAACGAATGCTGACCGTACCAATGCCACTCAAGGTATACTTTCTTTAAGTATACCTCCTGGTGGTACTATGCTTAAGTCATCAACGGGTGTATATGAGGCAACTGTTGAAGAGGCTCATGTTGTTATTCGAAATAGCAGTACGCATGAGATTGTGTTTACGTCCAAACATGCATGGCAGCCAGATGATCAAATTACGCTTCTAGAGTGGTCGAAGGATGACAAGCTGTTTTATGAGGTTACGAGTAAAGGTACGATTCAAACTATCCTTATCGATGTGATTGAGAAAACAGAAGTCAATAAATAAAAGTAAGATTAATATGCACCAAATCGTCTGAGTTTGCGTAATCTATAGCAGAAGGGAACAAAGTATCAGTTCATTCATCCACACGAGTTAGGGTTTCTAGGGCCTTAAATCGGTGTTTAAATAGACTGGCAAAGGGATTGCTTCAAGGTCTTCGGACTTTGACGTAATCCCTTTGTTGTTGGTAAAATGAAGTGGAGGGGTGAATGCCAGTCATGGATGCCAAACGAGCATTAAAAGATATACAAGCAGGCCGCCCGGCGCCCGTTTATTTGTGCTACGGTCCTGAGAAATATAAAATGCGCGAATTTATTCAAATCTTAACAGATTCGTTGATGGGGCCGGAAGATCGCGAATTTGCTGTAAGTAAGTTTGATTTAAGCGAGATGCCGCTATCCTCTGCATTAGATGACGCTGAAACGTTACCTTTTATGGTGCCGAAGAAACTGGTCATTGCCAAAAATGCGTTATTTTTCACGGGGGCAAAGGAAAATACGAAGATTGAGCACAATTTGGATCGATTGACGGCCTATTTGAAATCACCCGCGGAGCACACCATTGTGGTGTTTACGGTTGATGCAGATAAATTGGACGAGCGTAAGAAGATCGTGAAAGCCTTAAAGGACATGGAAGCCGCTGTGCCTTTCCTTTCCTTGAGTCCAGAAGAACTGACGCAATGGGTAGCTAAGCAAGCCAGTCAACTTAGCTTTACATTCTCAGGTGGGGCTGCTGACCAGCTGATTTTGTACACTGGTGGTAATTTGCAATCGTTATCGGCCGAGCTTGAGAAAATTTCGCTATTTGTAGGCGCTGATGGTGAAGCGACACCTGACGTCATTGATCAATTGGTCGCTCGGAGCACGGAGCAGAACGTATTTATTCTTATTGAGGATATTGTTAATGTACGGTTAGAGCGAGCTTTCGTGATCTTAGAGGAGCTGCTGAAGCAGCGCGAGGAGCCGATTAAAATCGCTTCGCTCATCGCTAGACAGTTCCGCATTATGCTTCAGGTTAAGGAACTTGGGAAACAAGGCTACTCTCAGCAACAAATGGCTTCACAGATTGGTTTGCATCCTTTTGCAGTTAAGGTAGCGGAGGGACAATCGCGGAAGTACGATGGTGACAAGCTGAGCCGGATCATGGGAGAGCTAGCAGATCTCGATTTGCAGATGAAAACGGGGAAAATCGATAAGGTATTAGGGTTGGAATTATTCCTGCTTAGGCTGGCTGCCTAGGAGAAATGGAAAAAAGACTAATTCTCCGAGGAGAATTAGTCTTTTGCTTTATGTCCGTGTATTACGCTTGAGCCGTAAGAGCGTTTAGCTTTTTAGCTAGACGGGACTTCTTGCGGTTAGCGGCATTTTTATGGATTAAACCTTTAGAAGCAGCTTTGTCTAATTTCTTAGAAGCAGAAACTAGAGCTTCAGGGGTTAAAGCTGTTTCGAAAGCTTTCACAGCAGTACGCAAAGCGGACTTGTGGGAAGCGTTGCGAAGACGACGCTTTTCGCTAACTTTTACTCGTTTAATAGCGGATTTAATGTTTGGCATGAAATTCACCTCCTACTTACAAAACACGTTCAACGTTACATTTGTATGTTTGCTGACAACTTTAAGTATTCTACCACGCAATATTTGAAAATGCAAGAGCTGTCAATAGGTTTTCAGTGGTCTTCATCTTTGTATAAGGGGGTGTAATCTGTCACACAATAAGGGATGCAAGGGATGTGAGAAAGGGGACCGCCAATGGACTTAGGCTTATTTAAC
Organism: Paenibacillus sp. J22FR5; assembly: GCF_059691975.1. Taxonomy (NCBI): domain Bacteria; kingdom Bacillati; phylum Bacillota; class Bacilli; order Caryophanales; family Paenibacillaceae; genus Paenibacillus; species Paenibacillus sp. J22FR5. Next base: position 81,363 of record NZ_JCAUAN010000003.1, read on the forward strand.
ACACAAACGGATCTTGCACTTGATGCAAGGGATATGGCCCATGCAGCCAATCAGGGGCAGCCGATTCCTGGGATTAAACAGGAGTTTACACGTGAAAACGGCATACGAGTCACCAAAATTAACGTCCTAAATGAAGAAGGCTCCAAAGCGCTTGGTAAGCTTCTGGGTCATTATATAACGATAGAAGTACCTGCGCTGCGGGAGAAAGACAGCCAACTTCAAGATCGTGTGGCGACCAAGCTAGCTCAGGAGTTTGAGCAGTTTTTGCGTCAAATCGGAATTCCGAAAAACGCGAAAGCCCTTATTATTGGATTGGGGAATGGCAATGTAACCCCCGATGCACTTGGGCCTCTTGTTGTTGAGAATATTATGGTGACACGACATTATTTTGAGCTAGTTCCTGAAGATGTGAGTCCAGGATATCGGGCTGTTAGTGCTGTGGCACCTGGTGTTCTAGGCACAACGGGGATTGAAAGCAGCGACATCGTACAAGGAATTGTAGATAAATCCAAACCTGATTTCATCATCGCAATAGATGCGCTCGCGTCAAGATCCTTGGATCGTGTCAACACGACCATTCAAATTGCGGATACAGGTATCCATCCTGGTTCAGGCATCGGTAACAAGCGCAAAGGCTTGACGAAGGAGCAACTTGGTATACCCGTCATTGCAATTGGCGTCCCGACCGTTGTGTATGCATCAACGATTGTAAACAATGCCTTTGATCTCATGCAGAAGCATTTCAGCGGCCAAACGAGCAATACGGGACAGATTTTTGGACTCTTGGACAATATCAATGAAGATGAGCGATTGCAGCTTGTGAAAGAAGTACTTAACCCCGTAGGGCACGATCTGCTCGTCACGCCGAAGGAGATTGACCAATTTATTGAGGACATCGCGAATATTATTGCCAGCGGCTTGAATGCGGCTCTGCATGACGCAGTGGATGTCGATAACGTAGCAGCCTATACTCATTGATTTTAAATAGAAGAACTGATCCCATTGGAAGGTGGGGGCGGTTCTTTTTGGCGTCCGAGTCTCCCGAATTGTAATCTCATCTCCTGTTCCTCCTCTATCAAAAAAATCTATCGAAACTAGTTCTATCGTTCGGGCTCGTTTCATAGATTGAATTAAGATAGTTTAGGAGGAATCAAACTATGAAATGGACATCAGCCACTTTGAATTTCAGCCAAGTTCGCAAAACCTTTCAGAGCGCCAGTTCCGTCGGGAAAACATTTATGGTACTTAGCACTTCGACTTTAGCTCTATTTGTTCTTATTGGACTGGGTGGCGTCCTACAAAGTAGAATGATGACCACTTCGCCAGTTTCTTCCATGAAAGGTCTCGCCGCCTCCGTCACGAATCAGTTTTTCATCGATATGCTGGGTATGGAAGTCCCTCATTTAAATAAGAATCAGAAAAAATTCACCTTCTCCCAGCACAATGTTTTTCATTTCGCTTTTCAATTCCTAACAGATATTAATCCGAGTGATCCCAAAAGCTTAGTCGCGAGCGAAGTTCCAGGGATGGAAGCGAATAATTCGACGGTGCTGGTGAATGGTAGTGCAACAAATCCTAGCTCACCGATTGATTACGGCCCGGGAAGTAATGCTGATTTAGAGGCTGAGGCTAGGAACCCACTCCCATCGCCATCAGCGGATCCAACACCAATAAGCAGCGCAACGCCAACACCTAATGCAGTGGGCCAACCACCGAAAACCGCAGGCGACAACATTGCTTTTATCTATCAAACGCATAGTAATGAATCCTTTCTACCAGAGCTTAAAGGAGTCACAGACCCAGATAAAGCTTACAGCGATAAAGTCAATATTATCTCGGTCGGTCAGCGGCTAGCTCAAAATTTGGAGAAAGACGGCATTGGCGCTGTTCATTCCGAAACGGTGTATCCGAGCACAGTCAAAAATTTCGAATATCCTTATTCCTACAAATATTCTTTAAAAACGCTGCAAGAAGCGATGGCTTCGCATCAGGATTTACAATACTTCTTCGATATTCATCGGGACTCGGCTGCTCGCAACAAAACAACGGCAACAATAGACGGTAAGGATGTTGCACAGGTGTATTTTATAATCGGGGGTAAAAATCCAAACTGGAAGAAGAACGAGGAATTTGCCAGCAAAATTCACCAAGTACTTGAAGAGAAGCACCCGGGCGTCTCCAAAGGGATTCATGCGAAAGAAGCGAGCGAGGGCAATGGCTTGTATAACCAGAACATCTCGCCGAATAGTATTTTGATAGAAGTAGGGGGACCTTACAATACCCTAGAAGAATGCTACCGTACGACAGATTGGCTGGCAGAAGCAATTTCGGAAGTTATTTTGAACGCCAAAAAAGTAGATGCACCGGCAGTAACATCTAAGAAGTCCTAAATGAAATCACGACGAGGCGACAATGTGTAAGCCATGCAATAGTAACGCATGAATGAATAATGCTTAGGAGGAAAAACGATGAGGCTGAGGCACTTTTATATCAAGGTAGGCTTGTTTGGTTTACTGCTGCTATTCTGTATTTTGTTCGGCGTCAGTCTGGCGTCCAGCGGCATGGAACGTATTGAAGGTCCTCAGCCTACCTCCAAAGCAACCGTGCAGGAAGCACCTTCCAATACAACAGGCAAAACAGTGACTACAGGGGTAACCGTTAAAGCCTCACCCCCACCTTCGGTCAAAGAGACAGCTGTCAAAGCGAAACAACCAGCAGAGCAAAAGATTGAGCCCGTTGCAGATCACGACAATTCGCTGAACCATGTTGGCAATAAATTGGGTGAATTCCTACAGATCATGACGCACCATGGCATCAAATTGTTCGTGTCTTTGTTTGACGCTGTTTTAGGCAAAGGGTAGGTGTGCATTGCCCCGACTTCACACAACTGCTATAATGAAAATTATTTGCATGTAGTGGGGGTTAGTCTTTAGCATGACGGACATTCGAGAAAGACAACAAAGAATTCGCAATTTTTCAATTATCGCTCATATCGATCACGGTAAATCAACACTAGCTGATCGTATACTGGAATATACAGGTGCATTGTCTTCACGTGAGATGCAAGAGCAAGTTCTCGACCAGATGGATCTGGAGCGCGAACGGGGGATTACGATAAAACTTCAAGCGGTAAGATTGGCTTACCGTGCTGATGATGGCGTTGATTATATTCTTAACCTGATTGACACACCAGGACACGTAGACTTTACGTATGAAGTATCTCGAAGCCTTGCTGCTTGTGAAGGCGCATTGTTGGTTGTAGATGCGGCTCAAGGGATTGAGGCTCAAACACTTGCAAACGTATATCTCGCATTGGAAAATAATCTTGAAATCTTACCAGTCATTAATAAAATTGATTTACCTAGTGCGGATCCCGAAAAGGTGAAACAAGAGATCGAAGATGTGATCGGACTTGATGCCAGTGATGCGGTGCTCGCTTCTGCGAAAGCAGGAATCGGGATTAAAGATATCATCGAGCAAATTTGTTTGAAGGTACCAGCTCCGCAAGGTAATCCTGACGCACCGTTGAAAGCTTTGATTTTCGATTCCCATTACGATAGCTACAAGGGCGTAATCGTGTATGTGCGTGTTGTGGATGGCTCGATTAAAGCAGGCTCCAAAATCAAAATGATGGCGACGAACAAAGTGTTTGAAGTCATCGAGGTTGGTGCGTTCAAACCAAGAATGTCATCTGTTCCTTCCCTTGAAGTTGGGGATGTTGGTTTTATCGTTGCCGGTATTAAAAATGTCGGAGACACGCGTGTCGGTGACACGGTAACGGAAGCAGATCGTCCTTCACCGGATGCACTTCCAGGGTATCGTCGGATTAATCCAATGGTATTCTGCGGATTATACCCAATTGAAACGACGGATTATAACGATCTTCGTGAAGCGCTGCAAAAGCTTGAACTGAATGATGCTTCCTTGCGCTTCGAGCCTGAAACCTCGACAGCCTTAGGCTTCGGATTCCGTTGCGGATTCTTAGGGCTCTTGCACATGGAAATCATTCAAGAGCGGATTGAACGTGAGTTCAACATTCCGTTAATTACAACAGCACCTAGCGTTATCTACCGGATTACGTTGACAAATGGCGATGTTATCGATATCGATAACCCGTCAAACTACCCGGATCCTCAAAGGATTGATTTCGTTGAAGAGCCTTACGTGAAAGCTTCCGTTATCGTGCCGAATGATTATGTAGGTACAATTATGGAGCTTTGCCAAGGTAAGCGCGGCGAATATTTGAATATGGAATACTTAGATACGAATCGCGTTACATTGACGTATGAAATTCCGTTATCTGAGATCGTCTACGATTTCTTCGATATGCTGAAATCACGGACCAAAGGGTATGCATCCTTTGATTATGAGGTATCTGGCTACAAGAAATCCAATCTTGTGAAAATGGACATTTTACTCAATGCTGAGCAAGTGGATGCTCTTTCCTTCATCGTTCACCGTGATACAGCGTATCACCGCGGCAAAATCATTTGTGATAAACTTAAAGAGCTTATCCCGCGGCAAATGTTTGAAGTGCCGATTCAAGCGGCGATTGGACAAAAAATCGTGGCTCGTGAGACGGTTAAAGCGATGCGTAAGAACGTACTTGCCAAATGTTATGGCGGTGACATTTCGCGTAAGCGTAAATTGTTAGACAAGCAAAAAGAAGGTAAGAAACGCATGAAGCAGGTTGGCAGCGTAGAAGTACCGCAAGAAGCGTTCATGGCAGTTCTGAAAATCGACGAATAGATGCATGGAATGAAAAGCTGGGGTGGCAGCGTACGCTGTCCCTTGGCTTTTTCTCAATTTGCAGGTAGAAAGGAATACCCTTATGTTAGTTACCTATACAACGCCAACGGCGGTGTACATTCATATCCCATTTTGTACAAACAAATGTCATTATTGCGATTTCAATTCGTACGTTCTCAAAGGTCAGCCTGTCATGGAATATTTAGATGCACTTGAACGCGAAATGGAACTTACCGTACGAAACAATCCCCCGCAGAAGGTAGAGACAATATTCGTAGGCGGAGGAACACCAACGGTCCTGCTGCCAGACCAAATGGAACGCTTCCTACGCATCGTCCGCACCTATTTCCCTGCTGACAGCACGGAAGTCGAGTTCTCTATGGAAGCCAATCCCGGAACGACTGATGAGGATAAGCTAGCTGTGATGAAAGCTGGCGGCGTGAATCGCATTAGCTTTGGTGTGCAATCTTTTAACAATGACATTCTGGCGGCGATCGGTCGCATTCACAATACAGATGATGTTCACAGAAGTATTGCCAATGCGAAGAAACTGGGCTTCGATAACTTATCGATCGATTTGATGTTTGGGCTTCCGAAGCAAACAGTGGACATTATGCAGGCAACGCTAGATGAGGCGCTGTCGCTCGATTTGCAGCATTACTCGATTTACAGTTTAAAAGTCGAAGAAAACACGTTGTTCCACACGTTGTTTAACAAAAATCAGTTGCCGCTCCCAAGTGAAGATGAGGAAGTTGATATGTATGAACTCATTATGAGAAGGTTGGAGGGAGCTGGTTATAAACAATATGAAATCAGCAACTTTGCAAAGCCTGGCCGCGAGAGCCGACACAACACGATGTATTGGCGCAATCGTTCCTATTATGGGCTTGGCGCTGGGGCACATGGGTATATGAATGGGCAACGTCATGTGAACGTAAAAGGTATTCAACCTTATATTGATGCGAGCAAGATAGGCTTACCAATTCTGGAACAATTCGAAGTTACGCCACAGGAAGCGATGGAAGATTTCATGATGGTTGGCTTACGCTTGCTTGAGGGTGTGAGGAACAAGGATTTCATGGATCAATTCGGCATCACGATTGAATCTCAATTCGGCACCACACTTCAAGGATGGTTGACAAAAGGTTTACTTGAACAAACCTCTGAAGGGTATCGATTGTCTAAACATGGTATTTTACTGGGTAATGAAGTGTTCGCTTCGTTCTTGACATAAGACAGGCCTAATCAGCAAAAAACGCTTGTGCATTTATACGTATTGTTGTATATTTATACATGAATCCACAAGCGAAACAGCGGAAAGCCGCAGGGCGCTAGCGTGGCTTTTATGCATTTTTTGCGATTGGTGGGATGAGAATGAATACATCAACTACGGTGTCCGTAAGAAAAGCTTCGGTGGATGATATCGATAAGCTTTACGAAATTATACAAGGGTATGCGGGGCAGGGCATCATGCTGCCGCGGAGCAGGGAAATGCTCCAAGACCAAATTGATACCTTTGTTGTCGCTGAATTTGACGGCTTATTGATTGGCTGCGGTTCACTGACGAGGCTGGGGCCAGATCTTGTTGAGATTCGCTCACTTGGGATGACGCCAGGCTACAAAGGACAAGGAATCGGCGGTAAGCTTGTTAATTTCTTAGTTGAAGAGGCAAGAAGCCAAGGCATCATTAAAGTTATGGCACTTACGTATGAAGTTGCATTCTTCCAAAAAAACGGTTTTACACTCGTTCCAAAAGAGATTTTTCCGGAGAAGGTTTGGAGAGATTGCATGCATTGCAAAAAACAGTATTGCTGCGATGAAATCGCCGTACTTAAACGTTTGGATTGACTTGACAACAGACCTTAGGGTCTGTTATTTTTGTATTAGGATTTAGCACTCACTAAATACGAGTGCTAACGAAAGCGTCGAATAGTGATAAGTGAGGAGGAGGGGTACTCATGTTGACTGAGCGCCAACGCATGATTTTAAGTGCAATCATTGATGATTACGTTCGTTCAGCGGAGCCGATTGGTTCGCGAAGTATTTCGAAGCGTGGGAATGTTGGGTTTAGTCCTGCAACCATACGTAACGAAATGTCTGATCTCGAAGAAATGGGCTATCTGGAGCAGCCTCATACGTCCGCAGGTCGTATTCCTTCCCACAAAGGTTATCGCTATTATGTCGACCATTTGTTGAAGCACGGCTCCTTGCAGAGTCATGATTTGGACTCCATGAAGGGTGCCTTCGCAGAACGTATTCAAGAGATGGAAGGTGTTATTCAGCACGTTGCTGGCATGCTCTCCAATCTTACGAATTACACGTCTATTGTGCTCGGTCCTGAGGTTTTTAGCACGACATTGAAGCATATCCAAATTATCCCGATCTCGGATACAACGGCTGTTGCGATCCTGGTGATGAATACGGGTCATGTTGAAAATAAGACAGTAACGATACCGGAAGGAATTCCGATGTCGGAAATCGAGAAGGTCGTTAATATTCTGAATACAAGGCTTAAGAATGTGCCATTGGTTCAGTTTAAATCTAAGCTTTATAATGAAATTTCTAATGAATTAAGCAAATATGTGAATGGGTATCAAGAGCTTCTTGGTGTGGTAGAAAGCGTGCTCCAAAGTGATGAGAAGGATCGTGTTTTCCTAAGTGGAATGACGAATATGCTCACACAGCCTGAGTTCAAGGATGTGGAGAAAGTGAAGAGCATTTTTGATCTTCTGGAGGAAGCGCCGACCCTGATCAAGTTATTTACCCCATCGAACGAAGGCATTGAGATTAAAATTGGTGCTGAAAATAGTATTGAAGCGATATCGAATTGCAGTTTGATTACGGCCTCTTATTCCATTGGCGGCACGCCGCTAGGTACAATTGGCATTTTGGGGCCTACACGCATGGAGTATGGCAGAGTCATCGGTTTGATGGAGCATCTATCGAAGCATATGGAACTGGTCCTAGGACGTTGGTATGGCAAATGAGTGGAATAAAACCTATACACGGTGAAGGTGAAGAACGCTACTCTACATTAGTTAACAATGCCGCGGCAGTCAGAGCCATTTGCTCAGCAGTCGAAGGTACGCTTGGACCCAAAGGGCTAGATACCATGCTAGTCGGTGGTCAGGGCGATGTCATAATTACCAACGATGGTGTCACTATTTTGGAAAAGATGGATGTTACTCATCCTGCTGCCAGGCTGATGATCCAAGTGGCTCGCAGCCAGCAACGCCAGATTGGCGATGGCACAACGACGGCTACCGTACTTGCAGGAGCGATGGTGCAAGAAGGAGTCGCTCAAGTTACGCGCGGCGTTCCTGTAGCGAAGGTAGTCACTGGTATGCTGCAGGGCATTGAATTGGCCGTAGCGAGCTTGCAAAGTCGAAGCCGGTCGATTGTGAGCTTGGAAGATCGAGCGCTACAGCGTATCGCATATACGGCTGGTCGTGAGCAGACAGACATCGCTAAGCTTATTATTCAAGCGGCCGAAGCGGTCGGTGAGGAGAAGCTGCGCGAAGATGGCTATCGCTTCGCGGACAGCGTGCTTGCACATGAAGAAGCGAGCAGCGAGGTCTGGACCGGCATTCTGTTGAACCAGAAGCCGATGAATTTGCATCTCGAGCACGAGCGGCGAGATGCTCGCATCCTCGTGCTGCATGATGCCCTGGAGCCTGAAGCGGTCAGCGAGGAATCGCTGGTCACCGAGGCAGGCTTCCAGCGCTACATGCAGCTCCGGGAACTCTTCCGCAGCAGCCTAGGCTCGCTGCTGGAGCTTGGCGTCGGTCTAATCGCATCAGACCGCGGGGTTGACCCCGAGGCGGAGCAGTTCTGCTCCGACCATGGCATTCTCGTGCTGCAGCGGCTGTCCCGCAGGGACTTGCAGCTGCTGAGCGAGCACACCGGCGCTAGGCCGGTGCGGCGCACGGCGCTGCGCAAAAGCGCGCCGGAGCTGAGCGCTGCGCTCGGTCACGCGGGCTACACCGCGTATGACGAGCGGCTAGAGCGCGTGCGCGTGGCGCAGGGTCACGGTGAGCAGCACGTGACCGTGATTGTTGGCGCCGCGACACGCGAAGCGGCGCACGAGCGCTCGCGCATCGCGAAGGACGCTGCGTCAGCCGTTCAAGCCGCCGTGCGCGGCGGGTATTTACCCGGCGGCGGCGCAGCGGAGATGGCCGTCGCGCATGATCTGGAGCGTGTGCGCGAGACGATGAAGGGCATGGAGGGCTTTGGTGTGGCCGCTGTCGCAGGGGCACTTCGCAAGCCATTGTCGCAAATCGTAGTGAATGCAGGCTACAACCCTCTCGAGAAGGTGGAAGAACTGAAAGCGGCCCAGCTCGCACAAGATACGGACAGCCTAGGCATCGATTGTGATACAGGGCTGATCACCGATTTCGTGGAAGCAGGTATCATGGATCCGACAGATGTGAAAATTCACGCTCTGCAAGCGGCTGGTGAAGTCGCCGCCGCGGTGCTGCGTATCCATACAGTGATTAAGATGAAGCAGCCTTTTGAAGAGAACTAAAGATGGGCAAACTAAGCCAAAATGAGCCGTGTATTATGTATAGGAGGTGAAGGACAATTGAGTACTGGAGATAACAAAACAGCCGAGCAAGACATCGACACTACATACGCAGCCGACAACGAAGCAACAACTGAACAAGCTGAGGTTGTTGACAACGTAGAAGTTTCCGAGGAAGCGAATGTATCAAGCGAATTGGAACAGGCGCGTGTGCAAGCCGAAGAAAACTATCAGCGTTTATTACGCGTTCAAGCGGACTTCGACAACTTCCGTCGCCGCGCAAGAGCGGAGAAGGAAGATTTCGCGAAATATGCTTCACTAAAATTGATTGAACAGCTACTACCGATTGTGGATAACTTTGATCGCGCGCTGTCTTCAAGCAAAGAGACGAAGGATTTCGACGCATTGGTGAAGGGCTTGGATATGACGTACCGTGGCATGGATCAACTCTTAACAGCTGAAGGGCTTAAGCCTATCGAAGCGGTTGGTCAACCATTCAATCCTGAATTCCATCAAGCCGTTATGCAAGTGGAATCTGAGGAGCATGAAGAAGGTATCGTCGTAGAAGAATTGCAAAAAGGCTACATCCTTAAGGATAAGGTCATCCGACCTGCGATGGTTAAAGTTAGCGTATAAGGGTTCTTATCTTTTCTAACATCTAAATAAACTAATGACGTTCCTAGGGAACATAAGGAGGCATCTTTACATGAGTAAAGTAATTGGTATTGACTTAGGTACTACAAATTCTTGCGTTGCCGTAATGGAAGGCGGAGAAGCTGTCGTAATTCCAAATCCAGAAGGTAATCGCACAACCCCATCTGTTGTAGGATTCAAAAAGGATGGCGAGCGTGTTGTTGGTGAAACAGCAAAACGTCAAGCAATCACAAACCCTGATAAAACAATTAGCTCAATCAAGCGTCACATTGGTACGAACCACAAGGAACATATCGATGGCAAAGACTACACGCCACAAGAAATTTCCGCGATTATCCTGCAAAAGCTAAAAGCTGATGCGGAAGCTTACCTTGGTCAATCCGTTACACAAGCGGTAATTACGGTTCCTGCTTACTTCAATGACAGCCAACGTCAAGCGACGAAGGATGCTGGTAAAATTGCTGGTCTTGAAGTTCTTCGTATCGTCAATGAGCCAACAGCAGCAGCACTAGCTTACGGTTTGGAAAAAACAGAAGATCAAACGATTCTCGTTTATGACCTTGGTGGCGGTACATTTGACGTATCCATCCTTGAACTAGGCGATGGTTTCTTCGAAGTTAAAGCAACAAGCGGCGACAACAAATTGGGTGGCGATGACTTTGACCAAGTGATCATTGATTACCTTGTTGCTGAATTCAAAAAAGAGCAAGGCATTGACCTTTCCAAAGATAAAGCTGCGGTTCAACGTTTGAAAGATGCGGCAGAAAAAGCGAAAAAAGAACTTTCCGGTGTTTTGACTACGACTGTTTCCCTTCCGTTCATTACGGTTGCAGACGGCGTGCCTCAGCATTTGGAGTTGAACTTGACTCGTGCGAAATTCGAAGAACTTTCTGCTGGCCTTGTTGAAAGAACGCTTGGACCAACTCGTCAAGCACTACAAGATTCCGGTTTGTCCACAAGCCAAATCGACAAAGTCGTTCTTGTTGGTGGATCTACACGTATACCTGCGGTAGTAGAAGCAATCAAGAAGTTGACTGGTAAAGAGCCTCACAAAGGCGTTAACCCGGATGAAGTTGTTGCTCTTGGTGCAGCTGTTCAAGCTGGTGTTTTGACTGGTGAAGTGAAAGACGTTGTTCTTCTTGACGTAACGCCACTTTCCTTAGGTATCGAAACAGCAGGCGGCGTATTCACGAAGATGATCGACCGCAACACAACGATTCCAACGACGAAATCACAAGTGTACTCCACTTATGCAGATAACCAAACTAGCGTTGAGATCCACGTACTTCAAGGTGAGCGTTCGATGGCTAGCGGTAACAAAACACTTGGGCGCTTCATGCTAGGTGACATTCCTCCAGCTCCACGCGGCGTACCGCAAATCGAAGTTAGCTTCGATATCGATGCTAACGGTATCGTTAACGTGTCTGCTTTGGATAAAGGAACAGGCAAAAGCCAAAAAATCACTATTACTTCTTCAAGCGGCTTAAGCGATGCGGAAGTTGAACAAATGGTGAAGGATGCGGAAGCACATGCTGAAGAAGATCGCGCACGTAAAGAGCTTGTAGAAGCTCGTAACGAAGCAGATCAATTGGTATACTCCGTTGACAAAACGATCAAGGATCTTGGCGATAAAGTTGACCAAGGCGAGATCGACAAAGCGAATGCAGCGAAAGAGAAAGTGACTGCTGCTCTAGCTGGCAACGATCTTGAAACGATCAAAAAAGCTACTGAAGAATTGACAGAAGTTATCCAACAACTTTCTGTTAAATTATATGAGCAAGCTTCTCAAGATCAAGGTCCTGATGCTAACGCTGGCGCAGGCGCAGGCGAAGCTCCTAAAGGCAGAGAAAATGTTGTGGACGCTGACTACGAAGTGGTTGACGAACCTAAAAAATAAACATATTCTAACTAAATAGAAGTTTAAAGAAATTTTTTAAACACTGTTTGTTATCAATTAACGTAAGAGTCAAAGCCAAGGGGAGGTTTCTCCGTGGCTTTGACTTTCCGTTTGTAGTCTTGAACATGGGAGTGGAACAAGTGAGTAAACGTGATTATTACGAAGTGTTAGGTCTCGGTAAGAATGCTTCACAAGATGAGATCAAGAAGGCTTACCGTAAAATGGCGCGTCAATATCACCCTGACGTGAACAAAGCGGCGGACGCAGAAGATAAATTCAAAGAGGCGAAGGACGCGTATGATGTTCTGAGCGATGATCAGAAACGTAGTCAGTACGATCAATTCGGACACGTAGATCCTAATCAAGGTATGGGCGGCCAAGACTTCAGCGGCGGCTTCGGGGATATCTTTGATATGTTCTTTGGCGGCGGCGGTGGTGGTAATCGTCGTAACCCAAATGCACCACAGCGTGGTAACGATTTGCAGTATACAATGACAGTTGAGTTCAAGGAAGCGATTTTCGGTAAAGAAACGGATATTAACATTCCGCGTACTGAAAATTGTGATACGTGTCATGGTTCAGGTGCTAAGGCAGGAACGAAGCCGGAAACATGTGGCGGCTGTCACGGCAGCGGACAACAGGAAGTGGTACAGAATACAGCGTTTGGCCGTATTGTAAACCGCCGTGTCTGTACGTCTTGTAATGGTTCGGGTAAAATCATCAAAGAAAAATGCGGAACGTGTCATGGCGCTGGTAAAGTGAAGAAAACACGTACGATTCACATTAAGATTCCAGCGGGTGTGGATGACGGTGCTCAACTACGCGTTTCTGGTGAAGGTGAAGGCGGAACACGTGGAGGTCCATCTGGCGATCTTTACGTTGTCATCCGCGTGAAATCACATGAGTTTTTCCAACGTGAAGGCAATGATGTGTACTGTGAAGTTCCTTTGACTTTCATGCAGGCAGCGCTTGGCGATGAAATCGAAATCCCAACATTAACTGAGAAAGTAAAGCTTAAGATCCCAGCAGGCACGCAAACCGATACGTATTTCCGTCTCAAAGGCAAAGGTGTTCCACATCTTCGCGGCTTTGGTCAAGGCGATCAACACGTGAAGGTCATTGTGATGACACCGACGAATTTGTCGGAAGATCAGAAGGATCTGCTTCGTCAGTTCGGCAAGCAAAGCGGTGAGCATACGCATGAGCAGAGCCAGTCTATTTTTGAACGAATGAAAAGAGCCTTTTTAGGCGACTAGAGAGTATTCGACACCTCGAGTGCGTGAATTGCAGATTTTTTCTGTGTATTCAAGGCATTTGAGGTGTTTTTTATTTTAAACATTCTGTTGGATTTATCCAATGAATCAGAATACATGGTATCCATCCCCACCTCCGATAAAAAGATCCGGTTAATCATCACTTAACATAATCTACCACTTTTACAAGAAATCCATATAGAATTGACGCTCTCCAAATCTATGAGCCTTATGCTAGGAAGGTGAATACTATTTCTGGAGGGAAAACATTTGAAAAAAGGGTTAAAGCAAATCATGGGTTCAGGTATGGCGTTCTCCTTATTAGCTCTAAGTCTAGCAGGCACCGTATCAGCAGCGGATTCAACATCAACGCCAGCAGTACCACCAGCGGCACCTTCCAAGAATTTGATTGTACTCATTGGCGATGGGATGGGTCCTGCTGAAGTAACAGCGGCTCGTTACTATGCGAAGAAATTTCTGAATAAAGACCATTTGGAATTGGATGGCGGCTATTATGTGGGGAAAGCAACTACCTATTCACAAGCTAGCCCTTATACGACGGAATCGGGAGCAGTAACGGATTCTGCTGCAGCGGGTACCGCTTTTTCGACAGGTAATAAAACCTACAACAACGCCATCAGCGTATCGAACGGCGAAGTAGCCAAGCCGTATGCTTCCGTAATCGAAGCTGCAATCAAGCAAGGTAAAGCAACAGGTCTTGTAACAACAGACAACATTACGGGGGCTACCCCTGCAGTTTGGGCGTCTCATGTTCGTCAACGCAGTAACCAAAATGCAATTGCTTCACAGTATTTGAACAGTGGCGTCAACGTTTTCTTCGGCGGCGGTAAGATCAACTTCATGACGAAAGAAGACAAAGGGAAACGGACTGACAAAAATATCATTCCTGATTTTCAAGCAAAAGGCTACCAAACAGCGTTTGATAAAAAGGGGCTAGATGCGATTCCGGCAACAGCTGGTAAGGCACTTGGACTTTTTGCAGATGCCGAAATTCCTTATGTGCTAGACCGTACAGATTCTGTGCCTAGTCTGCCGCAATTATCGCAAAAAGCACTGGATATTTTATCCCAAAATAAAAATGGCTTCGTCTTGATGGTTGAGCAAGGTCGTATTGACCACGCTGGGCATGCCAACGATCTTCCTGCGAACATTCAAGAAATGCTAGAATTGGATGCCACTTTCAAAACGTTAGTTGATTTTGCCAAAAAAGATGGGAATACATCCGTAGTCGTTACGGCCGATCATGAGACAGGCGGGTTGTCACTTGCAAGAGACAATGTCTATGAACTGAATGTTGATTTGTGGGGCAAAGAAAAGCATTCGTATGAGTATGTGGATGCGCTCTTGAAAAAAGCGCAAACAGCGGATGATATCCGTAAAATTGTTGCCGACAACATTGGCTTCACGGATCTGTCCGATGAAGAAGTTCAACTGATTTTGAAAGGCGATGGTTCTTCCTATGGTCGTGGCGGCGGTTATAACATGGTCGTGTCGAAGCGTCTTGGTGTAGGTTGGACGGGTCATGGTCATACGGGTGTTGATGTTGGCGTTTGGGCATACGGTCCGATCGCTGCGCTTGTGAAAGGCGATGTCGATAATACGGATATTGCTCTAAATGGTGCAAAAGTGATTGGCGCTGATTTGGCGGCAGCGACGAAAGAATTGCAGGATAAATATCTATATCCTCTCTTTAAAGTAACACGAGATAGCAAAACATTATTCACAGCAAGATCCTTGGCTGAGTCCTTAAGCATTCAAGTAGCATGGGATGAAGTAACTCGTACAGTTACATTGACGAAAGACAGCCAAAAGGTATCTGTTCTTGTAACTACTGGTGCGGTTACTGTAAATGGTGCAGCAAGCGCATGGGTTGGCAATGTAGATAACGGTAAACTCTACCTGCCGCTTGAAGCCTTTAACCAGTTAACTGGTAAAAACTATACGTGGGATTCCTTCAACGAGCGCATTGTGAAAAATTAATCGTAGGAGCAGACGGACATGGGGAGCTCCTTCCCTGTGTCCTCTTTTCTTTTGAAGTCGAATCGAAAATGTGGGGTGTTCGTGTGATCAAACTGCTAGACATATCGAAATCTTTCCAACTGCACGGTCAAAGCTTACCTATCCTAAAAGTTGCCGAGTGGCAGGTTCAAAGGGGCGAAAGAATTGCGCTAATGGGGCCGAGCGGCTGTGGGAAAAGTACGCTTTTGCATCTTCTAAGCGGTGTTCTTACAGCGGATCAGGGAGACATTTGGGTGGATGGTCAACCTGTTCATCACTTCGCCGAGAGTAAGAGAGACCGTTTCCGAGCAGAAAAAATAGGCTATATATTTCAGGAGTTTCATTTAATTTCTTCGCTAACTGTAAAGCAAAACGTGGAATTAATCCTGCCGCGCACATGGAAGAAGCGGGAAAGAGAAGAAAAGCTTAATTATTGGTTTGAACGTGTAGGGTTACATGATCGCAGGCATCATCTTCCTTCTCAATTATCTCGAGGCCAACAGCAAAGAGCAGCCATCGTTCGTGCATTAATTGCGAACCCTCCACTCCTCTTAGCGGATGAGCCGACGGGCAGTTTGGATTGGGAAACAGCAAGTGAGATGATGTCATTGCTGCTTGAGATTTGTAGGGATGAGCAATTGACCTTGTTGACAGTCACACATGATCGACATATTGCTGAGATGTTTCCCAAACGTGTCTATATGCATGAACTGAATGACAGACTTAGGAGTGTATTGGGATGAAAGTATTTTCCTTGCTTTGGAGCCAAGTCTGGCATCGCAAAACCTTATCGCTTCTGACCATCTGCTCCGTTGCAATAACAGCGGCGCTGGTTGTTTTCCTGCTGCTATGTAGTCAAGGCGTGGAGCAAGGAGCTGAAAAAGGCTACGGGCCCTTTGAAGTAACCATAGGTGCTAAAGGCAGCGCTTCACAGCTTGCTCTTAATACCTACTACCATATCGGTGCACCTACTGGGAATATTCCTTTTTCAATTTTAGAAGAGGTACGCAAAAATGAATTCGTGGAGTCGGCTTATGCTATGACCACAGGGGATAATTACAATGGATTTCCGATTGTAGGCATGGAACCTGGTTATTTCTTAACCCGTTATGGCTCAGCCAAACAAATGGCTCAAGGTAACTTGTATGGGAAGCTAGGAGAAACGATCGTTGGGTCCTATGTGGCAAATTCACTTGGGCTTCATGTGGGAGACACGTTTACTGGTGCGCATGGTCTTATTAAAGGTTTGGACGAAGCGGAGGAAACGGATGACGGAAACAGTTCAGAGGAAGAGGAGCACCATCATTCCTTCACCTACACGGTAGTGGGTATTTTACCGCAATTACACACATCGGATGATCGAGCTGTATTTACGACCTTGGACTATGCGTGGGCTGTTCACGAAAGCCAGCAAAGTGATGCGAAGGATATCACAGCGATCGTTGTTAAACCGAAATCGCTCCTAGGCGCACAGTCGATAAAAACGACATTCGCACAATACAACAATACGCAGGCTGTATATACGAGCAAAGCTGTTGCTGATGTTGTAAATGTGGTCGATCAAGGAACTCAGGCGGTGAAGTTCGTTACGGTGATATGTATTTTACTCGCAGCAGGATCGGTTCTATTATCTCTGATTGCTGCGGTACATGAACGCAAAAGAGATGTCGCTCTACTTCGGCTGATCGGGAAATCGAAGCTGTTTATCTGGTTTTCTTTGATCGGTGAAGGAGTTATTTTAACCTTGATTGGCTTACTTCTGGGGTTAGCTGTCGGACATGTCGGAGGTTATCTGAGTGGCGATGCGGTTTTTGCTGCTACGGGTCTACAAATACAGGCGGGATCATTCTTACCAGGGGAGTCATTGCTCGTGTTGGTCACTTTGCTGATTGCCATTGCGGCATCCATCGGACCAGCGATTCAAGCTTACAGAGTTGATCCCTTGCAATTATTTCGGTCTTGAGGTGAGTGAAGAATGAGACAAAGACATAGAACCACAGGACTGATCATGTTAGCCATGTTCGTTATTATTTCAGGCTGCGGGCAAAAGGGGGCCGAGATCGCAGGGCAATCCTTCGGGAGTATCGTGACGAACGTGGAGCCTGTTGCATCTCAAATGCCAAGCAGTAGTGAGTCTCCTAAGGAGACTCCCATCGAGGCATCTAGCACAAGTGCTACAATTCAAGCCATTTCTTCAGCGCCAACGCCGTCACTCCTACCATCGCCTGTCCCAGAGGCAGGAGCAGAAAAGCTTAAATCTACAACCACTTTGTCGTCGCCAAAGCCGCCTTCCGAGTCAACTAAAAGTACGGACGAAACGATGGCAACCAAACCGACAGAGCCTGTCACAACACAAACACCTAAACCAAAACAACCTCAACTGTCCAATGAGATCAAATGGACTGATTTTTTCGATACAGCTAAGCAAGAAACACCTTCCAATAAGTTTTGGGAGTTGAATGGAAAGTCGGTCCAGATCAAAGGTTTTATGGGGGAAGTTCTCTCCTTTGATAAACATTGGTTCCTACTGATTCCGCAGCCTGGAGCAGAGTGTCCATTTGATAATGGGGATGAGACGTATTGGAATAAGATCATGATTATTTACGTGCCGGACTACCTTAAACTGAGATATACCTCGGGTCCTCTATTGATCACGGGGAAGCTGGATGTGGGGATTAAGCTAGATGAATCAGGATACAAAACGATGTTTCGTATGTATGATGCTTCGGTTGAGAAAATAAAGGAATAAACCTGATCTCGTTTTTGTATAAAGTGTCATCGGTTGGCAAACGATAAACTGGGCTTTACTTGATAAATTCACGGTTTATAGGAGGCATGGGTACATGAATCAGAATCAGAAGAATCAAGCGAATAACAACTTGCCAGTTGCGAAGCAGGAGGATGTTGAATTTTCAGCAGAAGTAGCGGATAAGGATGATTTCGAGGCTGCAGCGCGCGCACAAGCGGCAGATGATCGACAGGAAGATCAGTAATGGCAGAGAGAGGGATTCTTGCCTATTTTCATTCCCCAGAACAAGCTGAGGGTGCCGCTTCCAAGCTAAAAGCTTTAAGAGCTGTCGATGTGCAGGTTGACCGCTTCTCGAATGATATCGGCAGTGGGTTAGAGTCGGCAATGGCTGATAGTCTAATCAGTCAAGATCATGAAGTTGATGCCGTCGGACTTGATATTGTATTAGCAGCTGTGATTGATGAGGGGATCTATGAGCAAGCCGTCCGTGTGATTGAAACTGCGGGTGGCACAATGTAAATAAGAAGCACCTATTCCAAGAGACCTCTATTAAGGGTCAAAGGGATAGGTGCTTTTTTAATAGTGTAAATGGTTATTCATTGCTCATCAATTTGACGAGCTTATCCGGTTGGTTCGTTATAATGCTCGTAACACCAAGTGCAAGCATTAGTCTCATCGTCCTTGTGTCATTTACGGTCCAAACATATACTTCTTTATGGTGATCTTCGGCTTGCCGTATAAAGGCTTCATTAACAAGCGGGTATGCCGCAGAAATTACATCATAATCAGAGTTTTTCATAAGGTCATCGATTCCCTCGGTCTTTTGGCTAACGATAAGGCCCGTTTTGATCGATGAGTTAAGCGTTTTCACTTTATGCAGCAGGTCGCCATCGAAGGAGGTCACTGTACATTCTTTTACAAAATCGTGCGATTGGATGAGATCAACTGTCTTTTCTGCAAGCTGTATGACGTGTCCATTATTTTTTAACTCGATATTCAGCTTGATATGGCCCTTCGCGAGTTTAATAACTTCATGTAGAGTAGGAACATGCTCCTCTTTATAATCCTTATGGAACCAACTTCCTGCGCTAGCTTGTTTAAGTTCTTTAGAGGTGACTTCCCACATGTTTTTGTTGATGCCAGTCGTTCGATAGGCGTTGTCATCATGCATGAGCATTACAACACCATCAGCTGTTTCTTGAACATCCAACTCCGCATATCCTGCATGATCGAGGATGGCTTGTTGAAATGCAGCCAGCGTGTTCTCGGGAGCGTCCTCTGAACTTCCGCGATGTGCCGTAACTTGGCTGTAATTATCAGCCAGCATGGTTTTGGTTGTAAGAGGGGCAATTAGTGCCATTGCAAGGAAAACAGGAAGAACCATGAGTGTTTTGCGCATAGGAAGTCTCCGTTCGTACGATGAATATTAATGATGACAACTTCAATGTACCATGAACATATTAGGAAGTTGTTAGGATAAATAAAAATATAGCGCTTACATCGCTGTCTTCATTTTACCCGAGAAGCGAAGTGTAGTACAATGTTCTTTGTGAAAATAGCCCGAACTATTTGAGTTTTCACATAGGGAATAACCGACAGGAGGAGCAATACCGATGCTTTGGCAAGAATTAACTGTACATACAACAGAAGAAGCGATAGAAATGATCACCAACTTTGTTCATGAATTAGGTGCTGGAGGAGTTTCCATCGAGGAATCCGGCACCTTAAATAAAGAGAGAGATACTTCGTTTGGTCAATTATACGAAACGCCATTCAACGATATCCCTGAGGGAAGAGCCGTGATTAAAGGTTACTTTTACCATGGCACAGACATGGAGCCTGTTCTCGCTAATTTGAAGGCATCTGTCGAACAACTAACCGAATTTGATATTGATACGGGAAATCCCACATTTGAAGTTGTCGAAGTCGATGATGAAGACTGGGCACATGCTTGGAAAACGTATTTTAAACCGATTCGCGTATCCGATCGCTTGACGATTAAGCCAACGTGGGAAGACTATACGGCATCCGAGGGTGAAATCATCCTGGAATTAGACCCTGGAATGGCATTCGGAACGGGGACACATGCAACGACATCGCTTTGTTTGAAAACGTTGGAGAAAGTCATGAAGCCTGGAGATGACGTCATTGACGTAGGAACTGGTTCAGGTATTTTATCCATTGCTGCAGCTAAGCTTGGCGCGAAGCATGTATTGGCCGTTGATCTCGATCCGGTTGCAGTTACAAGTGCATTGGATAATACGAAGCAGAACCAACTCGAAGATAAAATTACGGTGAAACTTAGCGATCTTCTTGGCGTACTAAAAGAAAGCGAGTCCGAAGGGGATACTCAGTTAGGCGTATCGATCCCAGTTCAGCTTGTAGTTGCGAATATTTTGGCTGAGGTCATTGTCATGTTCGTGGATGACGTGTACGAGGTGTTGCAGCAAGGCGGTTATTACATAACTTCAGGCATCATTACGAACAAAGAAGCGGATGTAGAAAAAGCACTGGTTGCAGCTAAATTCACGATTGTAGAGAAAAACTATGATTCGAATTGGGTTGTGATCGTAGCTAGAAAGCTGTAGGTGTTGGGTTATGGGAGGCTTATTATTTTACGATTGGAACACGTTGCCCTTTGTAATTTTGGTGCTCGTGCTCTCGTTTACGATTCATGAATGGGCACATGCGTATAGCGCCTATAAATTAGGAGATTCAACGGCGTATCAGTTTGGTCGCGTTTCATTGAACCCTATGGTCCATTTGGACCTTTTCGGGACGATTATGCTCCTGATTGCCGGCTTTGGTTGGGCGAAGCCGGTACCAGTAAACCGTGGCAACTTCAAGCGTCCTCGCTTGTTTGGGATTATTGTGACAGCGGCGGGACCCATTAGCAATTTGATTTTGGCCTTTATCACTTTATTTATTTTCGCGCTATTCCAGAAATATGGTTGGCTCGATGGGATGTCCAAGGGTAGCAGCGATGCGATTGTCCTGTTCTTGAAGTTGATGCTGAACATTAACATTACACTATTCCTGTTTAACTTGATTCCCATTCCGCCGCTTGACGGGTATCGAATTATTCAAGATTTGGTAGACCTTAGATACACGGAAACACTTCAAAAGTTTGAACAATGGGCTTCCGTCATTTTCCTATTAGTCGTGTTCATTAGACCTTTGCGTCAGGTTACGCTAGATCCATATCTAAGTTTGGGCGATGACATTATCAATCAATTTGCAATCTTGATAACTAACATATTGGGTATGTAAACTCTCGCCAAAGAGTTCCATATGGATTTTCAGAGTCAAACGAGGTATGATGGTGTGTGGATGTTTCACGCAGAAGTTATTGTTCAAATGAATTTCAAATGAACGTAGATAGAGAGGCTTTGACTATGCAACGTTATTTTCTGCCGCTTGAGCAGTTCCATGCAGCTACACAAACAGTCACCATCGAGGGGGACGACGCTCATCATCTTGGGCGGGTTATGCGAGCAGAAGTAGGGGATAAGGTTATCTGCAGCAATGGCGTAGACCGTGAGGTGCTCGTCCGAATCACTCATTTAGATAAAGGTGCTGTCACTGCTGAAATCGTGGAAGAGTTAGCCATGGATGCGGAAGCGGCTGTTCATGTGTGGATTGCACAGAGCTTGCCCAAAGGCGACAAGATGGAGCTTATTATTCAAAAAGGGACCGAGATCGGGGCAGCCCGGTTTCTTCCTTTTTTATCGGAACGAACCATTGTGCAATATGATGCGAAGAAGGAAGCTAAGCGCACAGATCGCTGGCAGAAAATCGCGAAGGAAGCGGCAGAGCAAGCCCATCGCAACCGTGTCCCGCAGATTGAATCCGTCTATTCGTGGAAGCAACTGCTGCAACGGGCGAAGGAAGCAGATGTCGCTTGGATTTGTTATGAGAAGGAAGACGGTCAACAGTTGAAACCTGCGATTCAGTCTGCAATTGCAACAGGACAAATTGGTCCAGGCAAGCAAGTGTTGATTGCAGTAGGCCCCGAGGGCGGATTCACAGAGCAAGAAATAAAGCAAGCTGAAGAAGCTGGCTTTCGCTCGGTTTCGCTGGGGAATCGCATTTTACGGACGGAGACGGCAGCGATGGTAGGTCTTACGTGTCTGTTCTATGAAACCGGAGAAATGGGAGGATGAGCGAAGATGGCAACGGTAGCGTTTCATACACTGGGATGTAAAGTAAACTTTTATGATACAGAAGCAATTTGGCAGCTTTTCAAAAATGAGGGCTATGAGCAGGTTGACTTCGAAAATACGGCAGATGTCTATGTAATTAACACATGTACGGTAACGAATACAGGGGATAAGAAGAGTCGTCAAATGATTCGTCGCGCAATTCGTCGTAATCCGGAAGCGATTGTCGCTGTGACAGGCTGTTACGCACAAACATCACCTGCAGAAATTATGGCTATCCCAGGTGTGGACATGGTCATCGGAACGCAGGATAGGGAAAAGATCATTCCGCTCGTGAAACAATTTGAGTCGGATCGTCAACCGATTAATGCGGTTAGAAACATTATGAAAACACGTACATTCGAAGAATTAGATGTTCCTGATTTTGCAGACCGTACACGTGCATTTCTGAAAATTCAAGAAGGCTGTAACAACTTCTGTACCTTCTGCATTATTCCTTGGTCCCGCGGATTGATGCGCAGTCGTGAACCACAAAGCGTTATTGCACAAGCGGAGCAGCTAGTAGCTGCTGGTTATCAAGAAATCGTCCTTACAGGTATTCATACTGGGGGCTATGGCGAAGATATTGAAGACTACAGTTTGGCGAAGCTGCTGAAGGATCTGGATAAAGTTGAAGGACTGAAACGTATTCGGATTTCCTCGATCGAAGCTAGTCAAATTACAGATGAAGTGATTGAAGTTCTGAAATCCTCGGACAAAATGTGCCGTCATCTGCACATCCCGCTGCAAGCTGGCGATGATCAAGTGCTGGCGCGGATGCGTCGCAAATATACGACTGCAGAGTTTGCTCGTAAGATTGAACGTCTGCACGAAATTATGCCTGATGTAGCGATTACGACAGACGTCATCGTTGGTTTCCCTGGAGAGACGGAAGAGATGTTCCGCGATGGTTACAAGTTCATGGAGCAAATGAAGTTCTCCGAAATGCACGTTTTCCCTTATTCCAAACGGACAGGTACACCTGCTGCGCGGATGGAGGATCAAGTGGACGAGGAAATCAAAAATGCACGTGTTCATGAACTAATTGATCTATCCGAGAAAATGCAGCTAGCGTATGCTCAAAAGTTTGTTGGGCAAGTTCTGGAAGTCATTCCAGAGCGTACGTACAAAGGTGCTCCTGATAGCGGATTGTACAGTGGTTATTCCGATAACTATGTGCAGCTAGTTTTTGAAGGTTCGGAAGATATGATTGGCCAAGTATGCCGTGTGAAGGTTACTGAGGCTGGTGTGAATGAAAGCAAGGGACAACTCGTGCGCGTTCTTGAAGGCGTAGTGAATTTGTAAGAAATGATTAAGGCAATAACCTACCTCTACTCGTGGTCGTTCCTTTTTGAATGACTGCGTTAGAGGTTTTCTCCATTAGACGGGAGTTTGTAAGGAATGAATGTAACTACTATATCAGATGAGGTGCTTCAAAAATGACACTAAATGCCAAAGAAATTGCAAGCTATATTGACCATACGTTATTAAAAGCAGATGCGAGCACAGCTGCGATTCACAAATTGTGTGAGGAAGCTGCTCAGCATCAATTTTTCAGTGTGTGTGTGAATTCGCAGTTTGTTGCAACCGCTGCTAAAGCGCTTGAAGGAACTGGTGTTAAGGTTGCTGCTGTGGTTGGGTTTCCACTTGGCGCGAGCTTGAGTGAAGTGAAAGCCTTCGAAGCAGCTAAAGCTGTTGAAAACGGTGCAGCTGAAATTGATACGGTATTGCCAATTGGTTTGCTTTTGGAAGGACAATTGGATGCTGTTCGTTCAGATATTAAGCAAGTTGTAGATGCTGTTCAAGGGAAAGCGATTGTAAAAGTGATCATGGAAACGGGCTTCCTCAACGATGAGCAGAAATCTGCAGCTTGCCGTCTGTCAGAAGAAGCGGGCGCTCATTTCGTGAAAACCTCGACAGGCTTTGGCCCTGGTGGAGCAACAGTAGAAGACGTTCGCTTGATGCGCCAAAATGTATCAAGTACGATCGGCGTGAAAGCATCAGGCGGCGTACGTGATGTAGAGACGGCGATTGCGATGATTGAAGCGGGCGCGACGAGATTGGGTACGAGCTCAGGCGTAGCTATTGTGAACGGAACTCAAGGCGCTTCCACATATTAAGATAACAGAGGGGCAATGCAACTAAGGACCCTACGATATTAAATATGGTTTGAGAGCGGGCGATCTGTGAAGAGGCGTCGTCAGCAAGCAGCGCAGAGAGACTAACAAGCCCATGAATAAAAGGGAAAAAGAGGATCGCGCCCCCGACATTGAGCAGCACATGTGACCAAGCGACGTATCGCCCGGCGCGGGAGCTGCTCATACCGGCGATCAAGGCGGTAACACAGGTGCCGACATTGGCACCGATTGTAATTGCGACCCCGAGCTCGACGGGAATGCCTCCCCCGGCGGCGAGGCCCATCGCCATCGCGATGACGGCAGCGCTGCTATGCACGAGCGCTGTGACGATAGCGCCTGCGAGGATGCCCCAAAGCAGGCTCGTTTGTGCCTGGTGAACGAACCAGGCGAAGAGGCCGCGGGACTGCAGCGCAGGCCCGATGGTTTGCATGATCTCGATGCCGAGCAGCACGAGAGAGAAGCCAGCCACCGCGAGCGATCCGTAGCGGACGCTGCACAGCCACTGGCGACCGCCGACGTTCATGGCGGCGGTCTTCGTTGGTGCCGCCGCTGCGGAAGGCAGCGCGGCTGTGTAGCGTGGGCTGCTTGCCTGAGGCAGCGGCCCGGCCAGCCAGCTCGCCAGCCAGACGCTGGCGCTCGCAAGCAGGATCGGCACGCCGATGCCACCCAAGCTGAGCCCGATCAGCTCAGTGGTGAGGCACGTGCCGATGTTCGTTCCGAGAATCACGCCTAGTGTTCTCGGGAAGGACAGGATGCCGGCGCCGACGAGGCTGATGGCGATGACTGTGATGGCGGTGCTGCTCTGAAGCGCCGCTGTGAGCACAGTGCCGGTGACGAGGCCTCGCACCGGTGTGCGGGTAAACCGCTCCAGCCACAGCTGGAGGCGGGGGCCTGCCCAGGTTTGAAGCGAGGTTTCCATCAGCTTCATTCCAAGCAGAAATAAGGCTAAGCCTGCGACAACAGGCACAATAATAGCATGAATCATGGGAAGGATCTCCTTTTCGCAAGTGTACGACTTTAACTTTATTCAACCAATATATGTGACCGTACAGACAAGCATGACAAGCCTGATGATGTAGGTGAACGGTTTCACGCAAAGGACGGCTAAACCGATATGGCAGCAGTATTTTTACATAAGAAACGCAAACCACGTTTGGAGCAAGGACATCCATGGGTGTACAAAAGTGAAATTGAGCGTACAGATGGGAGCATTGTGCCTGGACAGCTTGTCTCTGTGCAAAACCATCTAGGCAAGTATCTAGCAACAGGCTATTATAACGAAGCTTCTCAGCTAACGGTACGTATTGTATCGTACAGCCCGCTTGAAGCGATGTCGACTGACTTTTTTGTAGAAAGATTCACGCGTTGCTTCCAACATCGTCAGCGCTTCGTGAAGGGAGCGCTGTCCTATCGTTTGGTCTATGGGGAAGCTGATTTCTTGCCTGGATTAATTGTTGATAAATTCGAGAACACCTTGGTTGTTCAACTTTTGACATTAGGGATGGACCTTTGTAGAGATAATATCGTGGAAGCACTTGTTCAAGTCATGAAGCCTGCTGGGATTTATGAGCGAAGTGACGTTTCCGTTCGTGAGTTGGAGGGTTTAAAGCAGACTAAGGGGTTACTATACGGTGATTGTGCCAAACATGTTGATATTTTAGAAAATGGACTGCGTATCCGAGTTGATATTGAGGAAGGTCAGAAGACGGGTTACTTCTTCGACCAACGTGAGAATCGCGCAGCGATCGCGCCATTAATGACGGGTTGGGGTCACCGCAGCGGCATCAATTTGACGGAAGTAGAAGAGAATGGCGTAACTCAAATGTTGCCTGTAAATGCAAATGGCAAAGTCGTTACGTTCCCACTTTGGGACGGCGCCTCCGTGCTGGAGTGCTTCTCGCATACCGGTAGCTTCACACTCAATGCTTGCCAATTTGGTGCCAAAAAAGTAACTTGTCTCGATATTTCCGAACATGCGATTGAGAGTGCACGTACGAACGTCGCGCTTAATGGATTCGAAGATCGCGTTGAATTTGTAGTTGCAGATGCTTTTGAGTATTTACGTACGCAAGTTAAAGGCTTAGATGAACGTAAGCTTCGTGCGTCAGCAGGCGCTGCAGGACAAGCTAAAGTGGACACCTCGAAGCCTGTTAGCTCAGGAGGGCGGACATGGGATGTCGTTATTCTGGACCCGCCAGCCTTTGCCAAGACGAAAAGTGCGGTAGAAGGAGCTTGCCGCGGTTATAAAGATATCAATCTGCACGGCATGAAGCTTGTGAATGAAGGTGGCTATCTCGTGACGGCAAGCTGTTCCTATCACATGCATCCTGAACTTTTCCTAGAGACCATCCATGCGGCAGCGACGGATGCAGGTAAGCTCTTGCGATTGATCGAATTCCGTGGAGCGGGGATGGATCATCCACGTATTCTCGGTGTAGATGAGGGGCATTATTTGAAATTTGCGATATTTGAAGTGCGCAGTAAGTAAGACTAGATTCTTACGAATAATCTCATAAGTGGGCAAAGCTGGTATTTCTAGCTTTGCTTTTTTGTTTTCCATGTTATAATAGAATATACGTTCGCATTTAACTCAATGTGGCTCTTTACGCAACTCCTCCATCATCTACCACGCCGACTCTCTACTAGAAATATGATAGAATAGAAAGATACAAAACTAGAAATGCTTACGAAGCAAGCTTTCCTAATGGAAAGTGTAAGGAGGCCCTGAATGTCCATTCGATTCGTGATTGGTAGAGCCGGAAGCGGAAAAAGTGAACGCTGTCTGACAGAGATCAAACAGCAGTTAGCGACAGCGCCTGAAGGTGATCCTCTCATCTTACTAGTCCCAGAGCAAGCCACCTTTCAAGCTGAACATGCGCTTGTTTCAGACCCGAAAATTCGCGGTATGATCCGCGCGCAAGTGCTTAGTTTTCATCGTTTAGCTTGGCGTGTGATGCAGGAAGAAGGCGGCACAGCAAGACTGCCCATTGATGATACAGGAAAAAAATTGCTTTTAACGAGCATTTTACATAAATACAAAGACGAGCTTCGTCTCTTCGGTCATTCCGCAGAACAAATGGGCTTCGTTGATCGATTAAATCAGCTTTTTACGGAAATGAAACGCTATTGTGTGTCAGCGGAACAACTTGAAACACATGAGAGCAAACGAGTAACTACCCTAGGAGAGTACGGTTTGCTTCGTGATAAAATGCATGATATTCAACTGGTGTATCGGCAGTTTGAGGCAGTGCTAGCGAAACAGTATTTGGATGGCGAGGATTATTTGACACTGCTTGCTGAGCAAGTGCCTAACTCGGCTTATTTACGATCAGCCTCAGTGTGGATTGATGGGTTTCATGGCTTCACTCCGCAAGAATTCAAAGCTCTTGGCGCTTTATTTGCGGCTTGTAAGCAAGTGACCATTACCTTATGTCTAGATCGAGAGCTGCAAGCAGGAGATAAGCCAGACGAATTGGATTTATTTCATCCAACAGCAACGACGATGGTTCGCTTGCAAGAGATGATATGGCAGCTTGGATTAGGTGCTGCTGAAGTTCTTCAACTTGCACCAGACCGTTCGCCGCGATATGAAGATAGTCCTGCACTTGCCTATTTGGAGCAGAATTTTGATCGTCGAATCGGTGGTGGAGCGTCTAAATATAAGGCTTCTCCAGGAGAGAAGATAGCCGACCAGCTTGTAATTCGTGAAGCTGTGCATCGCCGTGCGGAGGTTGAAGGCGCAGTGCGTGACATGCTGCAGCTCGTTCGTGAGCATGGTGTCAGGTGGCGCGAGATGGCGATCATGGTGAGAAATATGGAAGGCTATCAAGACTTGTTGAACACGGTGCTTACCGATTTTGAGATCCCTCACTTTTTTGATCAGAAGAGATCGGTGCTCCACCATCCACTTGTGGAATTCATTCGGTCCGCGCTTGAGGTCGTCCAACACAATTGGCATTATGATGCGGTATTTCGATGCATTAAGACCGATTTACTATTACCTTCGGGGGCGGCATCTGCACGGACAGAGCTGGATAAATTAGAAAATTATGTGCTCGCCTTCGGAATTCAAGGTTATAGATGGACAGATGGTAAACCTTGGACATTTAAATTTCGCGCTAATTTAGAACAAGCGGAAGATCAGGTTAATGAACAAACTGCTGAACTCCAAGCTTTAAATACGAGTAAATCATGGGTTGTGGGTCCATTGCTTGCCCTATTTAATCGACTTGGACGAGCTCGTAATGTCAAAGAGCAGGTTGAAGCCGTTTACGATTTATTGGTTACGGTTCAGGCACCAGAAAAGCTTGAAGCATGGACGCAGCAAGCCACATTAGATGGAAAGCCAGAAAAAGCCCGCGAACATGGCCAAATGTGGAACAGTGTCATGGATATGCTAGATCAATTGGTTGAAACCATGGGTGAAGATGAACTGTCCTTGGAGCTTTTTAACGGACTTATTGAAACAGGCATGGAAAGCATGAAGCTAGGGCTAGTTCCGCCTTCGATGGATCAATTACTGATCGGAAGTATGGATCGAACTCGTTCAAGTGGTATTCGTTATGCTTATATTTTAGGTGTGAACGATGGGGTTATTCCTGCACAGATGGCTGAAAAAGGGGTACTTACAGAGGCGGAACGAAGTGTACTTATGGACTCTGGGTTGCCAATGGCTGACGGGAGCCGCCGGAAGCTGCTAGACGAGCAATTTATCGTCTACACCTCACTGACCGTGCCGGGCAAGCGGCTCTGGATGAGTTACCCGTTAGCGGATGAAGAAGGGAAGTCGTTGTTACCCTCGGAGTTAATCAAGCAGATGCGTCATCTTGTCCCTGGGACGGATGAGCCGCTCCTACTTGCAGAGCCATCGGCAGAATCGTCCGAAGATGAGCAGGTTGCCTATCTATCACATCCGACACAGGCGATCTCCTATTTAGCTGTCCGCATGAAACACTGGATGCTGGGTGGACGCATGTCAGAACTTTGGTGGGATGCTTACAATTGGTATACCGATCAACCGGATTGGCAAATGAAATTGCAATCCGTGGTACAGGCGTTGCAATACACGAACAAAGAAAAGGGACTCTCTTCCAAGACGAGCAAGATGTTGTACGGCCAGCATTTACGTGCTAGTGTATCACGGATGGAAAAGTACGTCGCATGTCCTTTCTCGCACTTCGTCTCTCATGGCTTACGCCTACAGGAGCGCCGTGTCTATCGCTTGGATGCGCCGGATATCGGTCAATTGTTCCACGCTGCGCTGAATCAATTCGTTCAGAAGCTGCAGCAGGATCAACTCGATTGGGGATCACTTTCCGCAGAGCAGTGCATGGAGAGAACTGCGCTAGTCGTAGACGAGCTTGCACCAAGACTCCAAGGTGAGATTTTGTTAAGTTCAAGTCGCTATGCGTATATAACTCGGAAACTAAAGCAAGTGGTTGGCAGGGCGGCTGTCATACTCGGCGAACATGCCAAGCATGGTCAATTTCAACCTCTTGGGCTGGAAATTGATTTCGGACCAGGCAAGGATTTGCCATCGCTGACGTTTGAATTGGAAAACGGTTGTACGATGGAGATTATCGGCCGGATCGACCGTGTTGATCGAGCTGATGGTGAGCAAGGCGTTCTTTTACGTGTGATTGACTATAAATCCAGTCAAACGGCCTTGCAGCTTTCAGAGGTGTACTACGGTCTATCCTTACAGATGCTTACGTATCTTGACGTTATTCTTACACATGCCGAGACGTGGCTTGGTGTTGAAGCGAAGCCGGCTGGCGTGCTTTATTTCCACGTGCATAACCCGATGCTTCAGCAAAAAAATGCACTTGATCCTGATTCTGTCGAGAAAGAACTGCGTAAACGGTTCAAAATGAAGGGCTTGATTACAGCAGATGCTGAAGTAGCGGGATTGATGGATGATGAACTTATCCATAGTTCTGGGCATTCACAGCTGATTCCAGTAGCCTTGAAGAAAGATGGAAGTTTCTACTCCACCTCTTCCGTTGCGACTGACGAACAGTGGGATACGCTTCGTACCTATGTGCGTAAACAAGTTAAACAAATTGGTACGAATATCACGGACGGACATGTCGATATTGCGCCCTATCGCTTAGGGAAGAAAACAGCCTGTCAACATTGTTCCTATACGGCGATTTGTCAAATAGATCCCTTATTCGAAGGGAATGAAATTCAAGTATTTCGGCCGCGTGCGAAGGATCAGGTATGGACGGAGCTGGCGGAACAAGTAAGCCAACCGTGAAGGTAGAGAGGAGCGTACAAGGTGACACAACAGCAAGAACCTAAACCCATCGGTAGTACGTGGACGGATGATCAATGGGATGCCATTACCCTCAAGGGACAAAACATGTTGGTTGCCGCTGCTGCTGGCTCCGGCAAAACAGCCGTGCTTGTGGAGCGCATTATTCGCCGAATCTCCAATGAGTGGGAACCGATTGACGTAGATCGTTTACTCGTTGCTACCTTTACGAAGGCAGCTGCTTCGGAAATGAAGCATCGGATTCGGGAGGCGCTGGAGAAAGAACTGATGAAACAGCCGCATTCACAACACTTGCGGAAGCAGCTTGCTCTGATGGGCAAAGCGTCAATTACAACGCTGCACTCCTTTTGTTTGGAAGTTGTACAGCGATATTTCAGTCTTATTAAATTAGACCCTGGCTTCCGTATCGCGAACGAGACAGAAGCGGACTTACTTCGCCAGGATCTGCTCGGTGAGATGCTTGAAGAATATTATGCTGCGAGTGATGAGAACAGCGCCTTCTGGCGCTTAGTCGACTCCTTTAGCGGTGAACGCAACGATTCTGCGATTATGCAGCTCATTCAGAAGCTGTATGATGTCTCGCGCAGCCATCCATGGCCGGAGCATTGGTTAAGAGAGACGGCGTCGATGTTCGGACCTCCAGCAGCTCAAATGAAACAGGAAATGGCGGGTGAGGCAGCTTCCATCATGGAGGAGGCGCTTCCTTTTGTTGCTGCTGCGTCTGCGCCGCTCGATTATTCCATTTGGGAGCAAAGTCTCGTTCGTGATCTTTCTCTTGAACTTGAGGGTGCGGCGGATTTGCTGGGGCAAGCCCTTAACATTGCTGAATCCCCGGGAGGACCTGCTCCCTATGTAGAGAACTTACGAGACGATTTGTTGCTCGTTCAGAATTTGTTGGAAACAACGACGTATCCGTGGTCCGTTCTGTATCTTGGCTTTCAAACTGTTGAGTTCGGAAAGCTCAAAGCCTGCAAAGGCGATGACTACGACAAAACGCTGCAGGAAGAAGTCAAAGAGTTGCGTAACAAAGCCAAAGAGCAAATTAACAAATTAAAAGAAGAATTGTTCGGAAGAACACCTGAACAGTTTCATCAAGAAATTGCTGAGATGGCTCCTTTGCTTCACGTTCTTGTGGATCTCATTGTGGATTTCGGCAAAAGGTATCAATCGGCCAAAGCAGCCAAGGGTCTGATTGATTTTGCTGATCTAGAGCATTACTGTTTGCAGATTCTTACTGCTCCTGGATCTATGCCAGGCGAATTGTATCCTTCTGAAGCGGCACAAGCGTATAGGAAGCAATTCGCTGAGGTACTTCTTGATGAATATCAGGATACGAATCGTGTCCAAGAGGCGATTGTTGAATTGATTTCAACATCAAAGCCAGGCAATCGGTTTATGGTTGGCGACGTGAAACAAAGTATTTATCGGTTTCGACTAGCAGAGCCAGGTCTATTCTTGGAAAAGTACAAAGCGTATCGTTCTAAAAAGGAAGAAGCATCAGAAAGCGCGATGATCGGTGGAAGAATTGATTTGGCGCGAAATTTTCGCAGTCGACTTCAAGTTGTCGATGCTGTTAATTTTATTTTTAAGCAAATGATGAATGAAACCGTCGGTGAGATTGCCTACGATGAACGGGCTGAACTTGTATATGGAGCGGGTTATCCGCCTTCCGCATCAGATTGCGCGGTTGAGATGCTGATCATTGACCGTGGTAAAGATGGAACGGACAAAAGCGATTCGTTCACGGAGGAAGCAGACGAGCTTGGGGATGATCGCAATCTTGAGGATGCTGAAAGTGGGGCAGATCCTGCTTTAGAAGCAGAAGAGCTTGAAACCGCACAGCTGGAAGCTCGAACGATTGCGCGTGAAATTAAAGGACTTTTAGGTGCCGCTGGTCAAGGTTCTTTTCAAGTTTTTGATAAGAGATCAGGTGGCGATCGCCCTGCAACTTATCGGGATATTGTGATCTTATTGCGAGCTACCCAAGCTTGGTCACCGATTCTAATTGATGAGCTGAAAAAGCAGGGGATTCCTGCTTATGCAGAGCTCAGTACAGGTTATTTCTCGGCAACAGAAGTCGAGACCATGCTTTCTTTGTTGAAGGTCATTGACAATCCGTATCAAGACATACCTTTGGCTGCCGTGTTACGTTCCCCAATGGTACAGCTAACAGCAGAGGACTTGGCGCAAATTCGGGTAGCGGATAAATCCGTGCCTTTCTATGAGTCTGTTTTACGCATCGTTCATCAAGCAAGTAACAGTGAATTCGATGACCTGCCAATCAAATTGATGAAGTTTCTTGAGCGATTGGAACAATGGCGCAATGATGCAAGACAAGGCTCTCTCGCAGACTTGATTTGGCGTATTTTTAGAGAAACGGGCTATTATGATTTCGCTGGCGGTTTGCCTGGCGGTATGCAGAGACAAGCTAATTTAAGAGCGCTGTATGACCGTGCGAGACAATACGAGAGTACATCCCTTCGTGGGTTATTCCGCTTTTTACGTTTTATTGAACGGATGAAAGAAAGCGGCGGCGATCTTGGGACTGCGCGTGCACTTGGTGAGCAGGAAGATGTTGTTCGCATTATGTCCATACACAAGAGTAAGGGCTTGGAATTTCCGGTTGTTTTTGTAGCTGGCATGGCTAAAATGTTCAATCAACGGGATTTAAATGAGGCTTTCTTACTGCATAAAGAACTGGGCTTCGGTCCGCGTTTTGTAGATACGACATTGCGTGTAAGCTACCCGACCTTACCTGCGCTTGCGATTAAAAAGAGGCTAAAGCTAGAGCTACTAGCAGAAGAAATGCGAGTTCTTTACGTTGCACTTACCAGAGCCCGCGAGAAATTGTATCTACTTGGAACTGTGAAATCTATCGAAAAGCTTCTGCGCAGTTGGGCGCGTCACTTATCTAGACAGGCTTGGTACTTGCCTGATTTTGAGTTGGCTAAAGCGAAGAGTTATCTGGACTGGGTAGGACCTGCTCTTCTTCGGCACCCAGATGCGGCCTTGTGGCGTGAGCGGCTGGGGATCAATGACGTTTCTTCCGATGTGCGATTGCTGCGTGATTCATCTCAATGGAAACTATCCGTGATTACACCAGAAAGCTTGCAGATGGAAGATTTCGTAGAAGATGTGGCTGTTGTGCCCGATAGCGATCGTTTCATGGCGATTGGTCAACGTGTGGCTGTCAACACATCGGGTAAATGGAAAGAAGCTTTAGAAGATCGTTTATCATGGCAATATGCTTTCACAGATGCCCCAAAGCACTTTGCCAAAACGACGGTCTCAGAAATGAAACGGTTATCCGAGGTCAACCGAATCATAGATGAGTACGAGTCACCTATCCGAGTTGAATCGTCACCAAATACAGGAGTTTTGCCAGCCATGAGTAGGCCAGCAACCTCGATTTGGCGCAGACCCAGATTCATGGAAGAGACGAAGTTAACGGCAGCGGAGAAAGGGACTGTTGTCCATGCGGTTATGCAGAATTTGTCTCTATCTGACATGCTGACAGAAGCGAGTATACAGTCAACACTTCAAGAGATGTTGGATAAACAAACGATGACGCAAGATCAGCGAGATGTCGTAAATATTCCTGTCATTTTGAAATTTTTCGAAACGCCGGTTGGCAAACGGATGATCCAAGCGCACAATGTGCAGCGAGAGGTTCCATTTAGTTATGGGCTTCCTGCAGGTGAGGTTTATACTGAAACGGATCCTTCAACGCTAGGAGAGACTGTGCTCATTCAAGGGGTAATTGATTGTCTCTTTGAAGATGAACTAGGACTCGTTCTAGTCGACTATAAGACGGATGCTGTAAAAGGAAGCACAGATTCTGAGCTGCAGCTTCGCTATGAGAAGCAAATAAGTCTATATGCTCGGGCTGTGGAACACATTTGGAAACGTCCGGTTCATGGGAAGTTCCTTTATTTCTTCGATGGTGCCAAGCTAGTAGAAATGTAGGGTCATAGAACAGGTCATTGAACAGAGTGAACCCATGCGATGTTCAGAAAGGAGATGAGACATGCGAATTTTACACACGGCCGATTGGCACTTTGGACGAGCCTTGGAGGGGCGCAGCCGAATGGAGGAGCAGATCGCTTTCATGGATGAGCTAGTGCACATCGTGGAGGATCAAGCTATCGATCTCGTTCTGATCGCTGGAGATATTTATGACAGTGTGAACCCACCTGCGGCGGCAGAGCAGTTATTTTACGAGGGGATAGCGAGACTCGCAGATGGTGGTAAAAGGCAAGTAGCGATCATTTCGGGTAATCACGATCATCCAGACCGGCTTGCGGCTTCGGGACCGTTGGCGGCTACGCAAGGTATTACGTTAATTGGTTTGCCTGTTCAGGACATTCAATCGATTGGGATTACGCGGACAGGTGAACTTGCTCGATTAATCGCCTTGCCTTATCCTTCGGAATCTCGATTGAAGGAACTGCTTTCCGAGGTCGCGGAAGAAGAAGTGCTGCGCAGTAAATATTCAGAACGTGTTGGAGCACTTATTCGTAAACAGGCAGCTTTCTTCGAGGATAATACAGTGAATTTAATTATGAGTCATTTATATGTATTAGGCGGGCATGAAACAGAATCCGAGCGACCGATTCAAGTTGGCGGAGCGTATACCGTGGATACATCAGCTTTGACCGCTGGTGCGCAATACGTCGCTTTGGGCCACTTACACCGTCCGCAAAATGTGAAGGCTTCATCACCCATACG
The DNA here is from genome assembly GCF_059691975.1 of Paenibacillus sp. J22FR5. Lineage (NCBI taxonomy): Bacteria > Bacillati > Bacillota > Bacilli > Caryophanales > Paenibacillaceae > Paenibacillus > Paenibacillus sp. J22FR5. The sequence continues at coordinate 116,548 of NZ_JCAUAN010000003.1, forward strand.
GTATAGCGGATCGCCGCTTGCCTATAGCTTTTCGGAAGCGGGTCAAGCCAAGTCCGTGACGATTCTTGATCTTACACCAGGGCAGGTGGCTGAACCGCAGGAGATTTTCTTAACATCTGGTCGCCCGCTAGTTAGTTGGAAGGCTAAGGAAGGCATTGGGCAGGTACATCAATGGTTAGATGAGCAAAAGGATAGCACCGCTTGGATTGATTTGGAGATTACAATGACATCCGCGATGTCGATTGAACAAATTCAGTCCTTACGTAAAGCTTATGAAGGCTTCGTTCATATTCGACCGATCTATCCGGAAATGGAAGCTGTTCGTACGACGTTGCCAAAAGCTGCTTTTTCGATGGAGGAACATTTTACACGCTTCTATGCACGACAAACGGGCGGCGCACAGCCAGAACCTGCCTTGGTGCAGTTGTTTTTAGAGCTGCTGCAAGAGAAGGATCTAGGAGACGCATCCGGCGAGTAAGCGAGCGAGGAAAGATGATAGTTAAGTTATTCCCAATCAGTGCTTGTGGATAACTTGATTAGGTAAATGAAAGGAGGAAAGTACGATGCGTCCAATTCAGTTACAGATGTCCGGACTGCAAAGCTATCGGGAACTGCAAACGATCGATTTCAGTCAACTTGTTGATGCAGGTGTGTTTGGTATATTTGGGCCGACGGGAAGCGGGAAATCATCCATTTTAGATGCCATAACGCTTTCTTTGTATGGCAAAGTGGAAAGAGCTAGCGGGGGCACGCAAGCGATTATGAATCATGCGGAGCAAACGCTGTTCGTTTCTTTTACATTTGAACTGACCAATGCGACGAGTACAGAGCGTTACCGGGTAGAGCGACAATTCAAGCGTGGTGCAGAGATGTCCATCAACGGAACGATTGCGCGTCTTTTACATATTCGTGATAACGAAACGATCGTACTTGCGGATAAAGCTGGCGAAGTCAATCAGCAGGTTCAGCATATTCTTGGTCTGTCGATGCAGGACTTTACGAGAGCCGTAGTACTTCCGCAAGGAAAGTTTGCTGAGTTCTTAACATTGACAGGTAAGGATCGCAGGCAAATGCTGCAGCGGCTTTTTCATCTTGAAACCTATGGTGACCACTTAAGCGCAAAAGTTAGTTCTAAAGTTAAAGAAACGGACAGCACGGTTAAACAACTTGCTGCTGAGCAGCAAGGATTGGGCGATGCGAGCTCATCGGCTTTGGAGGAAGCCAATTCAAGGCTTCTTGAAACGGAGCGAGAAGCGGTTCAGAGTCGACTACACTTGGAACAGCAGGAGAAGCTTTTTGAAGTCAATAAGCAAATCTACCAATGGTTGATGGAATCAGAAATGCTAGAGCAAGAGAAGCAGAAGCATCAAGAGCAGGATGGGCTTATTACTAAAAAAGAACAGCTCCTGAAGCTCGCGGAACAAGCGGAACGGGTAATTCCTTACTTAACGCAGCATAAGTTAGCGGCTAAGGATGTATTGTCGAGCCAGGCACAACTAGAAACGGCAACAGCGGCTCAGACGGTCGCGGACACAACCTACCAACAAGCGACACAAGCCTTTGAGAAAGCCCAACAGGAACTGGTTTTACAGGAAGGTCCGCTATTGCTCCGTTTGGATCAGTTGGAACAAGCGCTCGTCATTGGGCAGGAACTCGAACAGGTACATTCTCAAATCCAAACTGCTCAAACACAAGAAACTGAGGTAAAGGGATCTCTAACGAAGCTAGAATATGAAATCGCTAAGACAAATGAAACGAAGCAAAAAGCCGTAGCGAAACAAACAGAGCTGAAAGCGCAATTGAAGCTGGTGGAGACGGATGCCACGAAGAGGCAGCTTTTGCAAAGCGCCGTGCAAGAGAAAAAAGGGATTATCCAACTTCGGACACAAGAGTTAGAAGCCAAGAAGAGTTGGGATGACAAAGCAAAAGCTATTGCTTCTGTGGAACATTCGCTCCGATTGATTTTGGAGAAACAACGTGTCCTTCAAGGAAAGTTGAAGGGCTGGTTTACGGCTTATACAACGTATGAAAGTCACTTAAGGAGACAGGATGGCTTATTTACATCCTTTGTCTCTGGTATGCAGAGCTGGTTGGATAAACAACGAAAGCTTTTGAAGCATCAAGAGCGTCACTTCTTGGCGGCTTTGCTCGCTGCTGAACTTGAAATGGGTGAGCCGTGTCCGGTATGTGGTTCGACAGAGCACCCTGCGCAACCTAATACAATAGCGACTTCTGATGATTCGCGTGAGACAAGCTCTTCAGAAGGATGGATGCAACAAGGTGAGGGGCTTTTGCAGCTTGTGAAAGAACGACAATTTCAAGGTTCGCAAGTCGTTCGAAGAATGGCTGGTGTGCACAAGCAGGCAACTGATTTGGCTTTTTCAGATGAAGCGATGGTTGGAAAACAAGAGGATCCTGCACATTTAATGCTTGCGTATCAAGAAGCAGCTGCAGGTCAGGAGTTCGTCACGCTTGAAGTGCTGAGCAGCTTTCATGACAATATGAGCTTGGAGGACTGGCAAAAGGAATGGCAGCTATTGGAGTCAGCGTTCCACTCAAGTGTCGCTCAAGTAGAAGACTGCGAGAAGCTCTTCCAAGAACTTCATAAGGAACATGCTGATTTTGCGCAACAAGAGCTAGTTTTACGTGCACAAACACAAGCAACTGCTAGTTTGTTAGCAGATGCAGAATCGAGGTTAACTGGCTTATCGGAGTCAGTTGCAACGCAGGTTCGTTGGTGGCATGAACAGTTCCAAGAGCTTTCATGGGATGTTGTGGATGATCAGCTCCAGCAGCTTCTTGAGAATGAGCGGATCGCCGATGAGCTGAGAGGACGTATTGAGAAAAGCATTCCGTTTCTCGAGGAGCTCCTCGTTAACATCGAGAGTCTTCAGCTTGCTGCGCAAGAGCACGATCGTACAGCCTTGCAGCTCCATGAACGGCTGCAGGGGCTTGCGCAGCTCGCCGCCGACAAGTCGCGGCAGCTCGCCTTGCGCGCGCATGGCGCGGCCGTGCCGCAGCTGATCGCGGAGGCGACCTCCGCGTTAGCGCAGCTGCGGCAGCTCGCGCAGCAAACCAAGCTCGCGCACGCGGGTGCGCAGCGCGAGCAGTCCCTGGCTGCGCAGCGCTACAGCGCCGCCGCCGAAGCCGCTGCCGCTGCCGCGCGGCAGCTGGCGCAAACCGAGCGCGCGCTGCACGGCGCGCTCGAAAGCAACGGCTTCGCGTCGCGCGAAGCCGCAGAGGCAGCGGCGCTGGCGCCTGAGCAGCGCCGCCAGTGGGCACAGCTCGCGGCGGAGCACCGCGAGCGCGAGCAGGCGCTGCGCGCCCAGCTGGCGCAGCTGGCAGCGAAGCTGCAGGGCCGCGTGTTGAGCGCGGCCGAGTGGGCGCAGTCGCAGGCGCAGCTGAGCGACGCGAAAGCCGGCGCTGAGGCCGCGCTGGAGGCGCGGGCCAAGGCGGCGCAGGGCGCAAGCGAGCTCGCTGCGCGGCACTTGCGCTGGTGCGAGCTCGAGGCGCAGCGAGCTGAACAAGCGACGCAGCTAGAGCGGCTTGGGAAGCTGCAAGCCGTGCTCAAGGCCAACGCCTTCGTCGAGTATCTTGCCGAAGAGCAGTTAATGCAGGTGAGCCGCGCGGCGTCCGAGCGACTCGGCGAGTTGACTCGTCGACGTTACGGCATTGAAGTCGACTCTGGTGGTGGCTTCGTCATTCGTGATGATGCGAATGGCGGGGTGAAGCGTCCAGTTGGGACACTTTCCGGAGGGGAAACCTTCCTTACTTCGTTAGCGTTAGCACTAGCATTGTCCGCCCAGATTCAGTTGAAGGGTGAATATCCGTTGGAGTTTTTCTTCCTTGATGAAGGCTTCGGTACGCTTGATCAAGAGCTGCTGGATATGGTGATTGGTGCCCTAGAAAAGCTTCATACGGATCGTCTAGCTGTAGGTGTTATCTCTCACGTACCTGAGCTTCGTGCTCGACTTGTTCGCAAATTAATTGTTCATCCCGCTGAGCCGTCAGGCAGGGGAAGTCGCATTTCACTTGAAGAACTTTGAGTCATCAACAAGAAGTCCTTTTTCGGTATAACCTGTTCTTGCTTATATTCGGACAAACAAGCTAATGACGTATTCGTCATTAGCCTTTTTTTTATTCCAAACCATGATTCTAGGTAAAGGTATTAAGCCGATTCGTACAAGTTGGCATACACTGCTCCAACATGACGTAAAGGGGAATGTGCATGGCAACATTTCATGAAGCACTGAAACATAAGAAACGAATTTCGCCTGTTTTATTGAAAAGAGCAGAAGTTATGGCCGTCGGGGTCGGATATGCAGATCCCAAGAAACCGACTTTGGGCGCAAGTGTCATCGTATATACCCATCAAAAAATTGTGCCATCCGGATTAAACAACCTCAAAAGTGTTGCTGCAAAATTAGGTTCATCCGTACCCGTGCGCTTTCTCTCGTCAGGTACTTTCAAAGCTCACGTACTAACGGCTCCCAAACCAAAAGTTTATAAGGTTACTACATTTCAAAGCAGAAATCGCCCTGTCCCAGGCGGCGTAAGTATTGGTAAAACGAATCCCTTTTCCACAGGAACAGCGGGTCTTATTGTAATCAAAAATAACCAACTTTACATTTTAAGTAATAATCATGTGTTAATCAAAGACAACTCGACTGCTTACTCGGAAACGGTACAGCCAGGACCTGCTGATGGCGGGTTATCGGGGACGGATCGCGTAGGAAGAGCATTTCAATTTGTACCTTTGCGCACGGGTGCAGTTAATTTCCAAGATTCGTCAATCGCACTCCCAACAACAAACAGCTTGTTAAATCCTCGTTATTTACGCAGCGCTTCGGGCGTGTTGGTTACAGTTCCAGGACATCTTTTAAGCTATCCGGTCGGACTTAAAGTGTTTAAATCAGGTCGTACTACTGGCTTTGTTAGAGGAACTGTGGAGTCCAATAATGTAGATGTTCGTGTTTCTTATGGAGGTAGTCTCGGTACTTTACTGTTTCGCAATCAGACGGTGATCGTTGGAGATACGGGTCCTGTCTCACTCCCAGGTGATTCAGGTTCCGTCTGGCTCCGTTCAAGTGATCGCTATGCGGCTGCGCTTAACTTTGCAGGTCCTGCGGATGGTTTACGTTCCATTAGCAACCCTATTGGTGTGGTTATGGCGTCCTATGGCGTGCGAACGGCAATACCAGCGGCAGGAGGGACATTCATTGCAGGTAAGGTGAAAGGAATGGCGCCTATTGGCGATTCATCTTATGTTCAACCGTTGACAGAGCAGCAAAGGAAGCGTAATCGAGCTATTTTGGTGAAGTCCCATAAGTAATCGTGATTTAAAATCACAGAGCTGAAAGTTAGTCTCAAGTGGAACTACTTTACGGTATTACCAACAATTCGAGGGCATTTCCTCGTATAACTGGTCAATCGTATCGTAGTTCCTTTAAGTATGGATTCCCATTGCGTCACTTTTATTTTGCCATTCTCCCCCCAATCATCTACTAGCAATTCCCTCATTTGCCCGAATCGTCTGACCATCAAGCGTCACGCCATAAGATATAGATGTTAGATAAGCCATCTGTTTATCCACATAGGCATCACCTTTGGACACGATTTGATTGTTCTCAATGTAAAAAGGTTGAAATGACATCTCTATCTGCTTTTCAGCTAGCGTCAAATGAAGTAAACCTGTATCTGCTTTTGGACCTGTTACATAGTCAGGGAAGAGGAAATTGCCGATTGAATAAGCAATGGGCTTTCCTTTGTAATACTCAAAACCTTGTAACACATGCACATGACTGCCGATAATCGCATCTGCGCCAGCGTCAATCATTTGCCGAGCGAACTCTCGCTGCCAAGGCTCAGGACGATTATTCATTTCAACCCCCCAATGAAGGTAGACGAGGACATAATCTGCTCCTTCGCGTTCCCTTGCAATTGCATCTAGAACGGGCTTTCTATCGTAAGCCTGGGCTATTCCAGGTTTATTCTGGCCTGCAAACCAGTCTCCCGTTGGGATAAATCGAGAGAAGGCGAGGAATTTTACCTTTTTCCCCTTCATTGTAACGCTTCTTGCTCGGTAGGCTTCTTGTGCATTCAAACCGCCTCCAACATAAAGTAAGCCAGCTTTATCCAAATGGGAGAGTGTATCGAGAAATCCTTTCTGCAAGAAATCCATTGAATGATTGTTAGCGACGGAAACCATATCAAATCCAGCATGTTTAAGACCCGTAAGGGATTCCGGATTAGATTTAAAATTATAAATCTGGTTGGTATCTTTATCGTTTTCCAGAGTAACCGCCGTTTCGAGATTGACGAATGAGAAATCAGCTCGTTCAATGTCAGATTGAATATGTACGAAAGGATAATCAGGACCGTAACGGTTGATGGCCTCTTTGACCGACCAATCGAACATGGCGTCTCCTGCATAGAGGATATGTAACGGCTCTTGCGTTTCTTGTTTGGGTTGAGACGGTTGTACATATACGACAGATGGGGATGCAGCCGATGTATTCATCACATGACTAGCTTCGCTGCTGTTTTCCTCGATTGATCCTGTAACTGATGTCGTTGGAAGTGACTGCCATCCTTGTAAAGTGTTTGAGGTCTGGGTAGTTTTAGCGGGCTGTGAGGACTGAGAGGTGTCATCTCCGACGGAGACCGTAAGGTTCTCAGCGGAGGGTAATAAGGCAGCTTCACAACCCATAATTAAGAAACTAAGACAAGCCGTCACAAGGAGAGCTGCTCCTATTTTTTTCATAAGAAAAACCCTCTCACAATCATTTTTTCTATATTTTAACAATTAGAATTTGCGGAAGGTATCGAACTGTCGTGCTGAATCTATGAAAATTTGCTCGATTTTGACAGACAAAAGGAATTATTTTGTAATTTTTTTGAATTTCGTGCTACTTTTTCAGGTCTCATAACGTATCAAGTACAGGCAAATATTTTACAACACGATGAAAGGGAGTCTGTTTTCTTGAAAATGAATAAACGAATAGGAATATTATCACTGGCTGTTGGTATTTTAGCGGCTGGTATCGCGCAATCGCCAACACCCGCACGTGCGGATGTCGTCTGGGATCATTGGACACAAGCTGAGTCGCTACAAGCATCGGGGAATTCCAAAGGGGCTGTTCCCCATTGGCAATATCTGACGGATTACTACGCGAGCACTGGGGATTGGGAGAATGCTGCATTGTTCAGTGGGAAGTTAGATGCGTATTTTGACAAGATTGGTGATTATGACCAAGCGATTCATTATTATGAGCAGGAAAATCAGTACTGGGTGAATGCAGGTAAGGATTGGGGAGCTGTTAAATTACAGCGGGCTGATCAAATACGGACAACGGTTGAGTTGTATCGTGAAGAACGTACAGAAAGCATTGTTAAGGAGCTCTCCCAACCAGCCGGTTCACACCTCGCAAAATTTGAACCAGCTTATGGTACATATTTAGGTATTTATTCCGAGCAGGATCCCAAAGTTGGTAACATATTCACGAAAATGCAATCCGTCTATGGCAAAAAGCACGCGATTTACTTAGCTTATGCGCATTGGGGACAAGGCTTTCCTTCATCCTATGCGAAGCGTGCCAAAGAAGCAGGTGGGGCCTTGCAAATTGCGTGGGAACCGGATAATGGGCTAGATCCAGTTACAGATGGGGAATATTTGCGGAGTTGGGCAAAGGAAGCGAAAGCTGCAGGGATTCCAATCTTCTTGCGTTTTGCAGGTGAAATGAATGGCGCATGGGTGAAATGGCACGGAAATCCTGCGCAGTATATCGCGAAATTTAGAATGCTGCATGATGTATTTGCCTCAGAAGCGCCGAATGTGGCTATGGTGTGGAGTCCAGGGGATGTGCCAGCGAATGATATCGACCCTTACTATCCTGGTGATGCGTATGTAGACTGGGTTGGCGTCAGCTTGTATATTGAACCTTATGAAAATGGGGATCCAACTCTGCCATCTATGCTTGCGACAAGTAACGTAGAAAGGCTTACGAGATTGTACAACACTTATGCAGATCGTAAGCCTTTGATGCTGAGTGAGACAGGCGTTCCGCATTACTCACATTCCGCAAGTGAAGATTACACGGAATGGGCGAAACTGAATCTCCAACGTTTGTATGAAATTATGCCTTACAAATATCCGAGATTGAAAGCTATTACCTATTTTAATGTTGACCAGCAAATGAGTAATGCGAAGAACGATTATTCACTTTCGACATCTTCTGAAATTCAAAGCTATTACAGTCAATTGATATCAAATCCGTATTTACTTTCTGAGGTCAAGGACGCTGCTAAACCGGCAGATCAAGTGGGTTATGTGCCGATTGATGCCGAGCATCAAGCTTTCACCAAGCAAACTCGGGTCATTCCTTTTATCAAAATACCTGAAGTTTACATCGGTAAAGTGGAATATCTATTAAATGGTCGGGTAATTGCCTCTCAAACGAGCTTACCTTACGGGTTAGATCTCAAAGCCGGCGATGTGCCAGAAGGCTCAGTGCTACAACTTCGTATCCTTAATAAATCTGGACAACAGGTTGCTTTGCGAACTTTCGGTATATCCTCACAGGTTTCTGTGGATATCAATGGAAACGGTCAGGAGTTTGAGCAGCCTCCAGTCATTGTAAATGGATCCACATTTACGCCATTGCGTGCTATTTTCGAAGCCATGGGAGCCAAAGTGGATTATGAAGCGGCAACCCGAACGGTTACAGCCACCAAAGGAAGTACAACGGTGAAGCTGACACTTGATCATACGACGGTATATGTCAATGGCAAGGAGATTCAGTTGGAAGAGCCGGCTAGACTAGTGAATGGTTACACACTTGCACCTGCCAGATTCGTAGGAGAGACTTTCGGCGGCACCGTCAATTGGGATGGCGTAAGCAGAACGGTAACGATTACGACAAAATAAGGCTACGACAAATAAAAGCTGCTTCAATTTCTGACGATAAGTCAGATCTTGAGCAGCTTTTGTCAATAAATGGTTGCCATTTCCGGTGATAAAATTAAGCGTTTTGCAGTGCTTGCTGCACTTCTTGCACAATGGCTAGAGCCGCGCTGCGTGCGCTGGAGAAGGCTCGTTCAGCAAGTTCGCCTTTACCAGTGCATCCATCTCCACAGAAGTAGAACGGAATATTTTCCACGCGAGTTGGTAAAAGTCTGTTGGTCGCAATGTTTTTCACGCTCGATACCATGGCTTTCTTAGATACACGCTTAACTGCGGTAACATCGCGCCAGCCTGGATAGTGCATCTCGAATAGGGCTTCCATTTGCGAGGTTTTATTGTCCAAATAGGCTTTGCGTTCTTCGTCGCTTTGGAAATTATCACTTAGATAAGCGATACCTTGCAGTAATTGCCCGCCTTCTGGTACTAACGTATGGTCCGTCGCTGATACATCGCTAATGAACAGCTTATTATCCATATCACTGATGTAACTAAACGGTCTCGCGACGACGCGGCTAAGCCCAATGTCGTAAACCATAACCTCAGTTGCCGTGTTGGACTCATACGGAGCTAGGAATGGCTCCCATGCGGTACCTTTAAGCAGCTTCACAACTTGCTGAACTGGCATCGCGAAGATCACTTTATCAAACGCCATTTCACGTGTTTTCGTTTTTAAAACAAATTTGCGATCCTCATAACGAAGTCCGTCGACTCCTTCTTGAAGGGCGATTTCCCATTTGCCGGACGTGGTCATTTTTTGTTTCAACTGATTCGTGATGACAGCCCAGCTGCCCAAGACGTAATTGACGGGCTTGCTAGATAAGAACAAGTTGTGGTAATACTCACTAATAACAGCTCCGGATACATTTCGGGCATCCTCAGGCGTAATGAAGAAGTTAGAGCAAACGAGATGCTCCCATAGCTCTTTGACATCTTCATCCGCATTAGACTCAGCAAGATAGTCGGCTAGTGTAGCGTAATTTTTTATATTGTGAATATTAGCAATAATGGCGGCAATTTCCCCGACAAAACGGACTTTTTGAATCGTGCTCAGTAGATCCGTTTTCAAAAGGTTAATGGCATCAAGCGGTGCAGTTGTAAGTTGGTTATGCTTAGCATAGACGACTTTGCGTTTATCAACTTGCTTGGAGGAGAAGGATAGTCCGAGCTCGCGTTCCATGGTTGTCAATGTATGGCGATCGATCCCATAGATGGCGTGAGCGCCGTAGTTGAGCGTGAAACCAGCTTTTTCATACGTAAATGCACGACCGCCAAGCTGCGGACTACGCTCAAATAAAATACCTTCTACATGTGGGTTTTCGGACAAATAAGCGGCTGCTGTTAATCCAGCAAGACCTCCGCCGATAATAGCTACTTTCATTAGGTTTTCCTCCTTGGGGACTGGTTCTACCTGCAGCGATGCGTGAGGTTCTTCGGAACGAAGACCTACCCAAAGCCAGGCTAAGTTGTTTTTCATCATGGAGAGTAAGTCGGCATCATCTTGTGTGCACCATGTGCGGATCGTTCCGGTGTACATACATACGAGAAGTTCGATCTTTTTGGGCTCCGGGAGCCAATGCATCAAGCTATTCGTCAGTACCTGTAATTGCAGTTGTTCTTCCATTTTTACCGTATCATTTTGCAAAGAAAGTGCCTGTAAACTGCGAATAAGTCTAGGTGAGAATCGAATATTCGACGCCAAGTCTAAAAATAGACGATTGATATGTCCCTCAAGCGATTGCACCTTGGAAGGAGGCTGCTTTACCCAGTCCTGAATCAAATTAATTTGTTTACTGTATAACGCTGAAATAATGGCATCTTTACTTTTGAAATAATGATAAAAGGTTCCTTTGGATGTGCTGGTTGCGGCGATAATATCATCAACAGAGACGTTCTCATAGCCTTTTTCCATGAACATCGCTAAGGCAACTTCCATCATCACATCACGCTTTTTGCGGGTCGAGGCTCTCATGAATTGGCTCATCCGCTCACTCCATTCGGGCGATCAGTTTACACCTATTATATGCAAAAGTAGACTATTAGTCTACAAATGAATTGCCCGATGTATTATGCGACCGTTCGGATTAAATCATCTAAATGATTCTTTCCCGTGTGAGGCTATCATCTTAGGTATATACTTCATTTTAGAATACCTTGAGAGGATGAAACATCGACTTGAATAAAGCAGATTTAGGATGGCATGTATTTTTTGAAGGAGCATTTGTGCCGTATTTAAACGAAGAAGGATTTGTCGCAGGCCGCGTCTCCTTAGAACATAAGCATATGTATCGCGTTCAAACGGAATCTGGCGAAATGCTGGCTGAAGTTTCTGGCAAAATGCGTCATCAAGCTCTACGTCGTGAGGATTACCCTGCTGTAGGAGATTGGGTTGTCTTATCACTCCGAGAAGGGGAACAGCGCGCTGTGATTCATGCCGTGCTTCCTCGTCGAAGTAAGTTTTCCCGTAAAGTGGCTGGTCAAGTCACTGAAGAGCAAATTGTAGCTACGAATGTCGATACCGTATTTCTGGTAAACGCTCTGAATCAAGATTTCAATGTTCGCCGTATCGAGCGGTACTTGGTTTTGGCGTGGGAAAGCGGAGCTAATCCCGTGATCGTATTAAGTAAATCCGATTTATGCGATAATCCGGAGGAGCTAGCTAACGAAGTCGCGTCAGTAGCAATTGGGGTTCCTATTCACATTATTAGTTCGGCCGAGAATCGCGGATTAAGTGAGTTAGCAGGTTATATGACTCGTGGGCAAACCGTTGCACTGCTTGGATCGTCAGGTGTGGGGAAGTCCACGTTGGTGAATCGCATCTATGGCAGAGATATTTTGGACACCGGGGATATTCGATCTAGTGATGATAAAGGAAAGCATACAACGACACATCGTGAACTCATTCTTTTGCCTGACGGTGGCATTTTGATCGACACGCCGGGTATGAGAGAGCTTCAGCTTTGGAACGCTTCGGAAGGTTTAAGTACTTCGTTTCAGGATATTGAAGAGTTCGCGGAGCAATGCTTTTTCCAAGATTGTAAACATGAGAATGAGCCCAAGTGTGCAGTGAAAGCCGCATTAAGTTCGGGGGCTTTGGCTGCAGATCGTTTCCAGAATTATGTCAAACTGCAGAAAGAGCTAGCATATTTAGCTCGAAAAGAAGATAAGGGACTTCAGGCGGCTGAGAAAGCGAAATGGAAGAAGATCCATCAATCCCTCAAAAGCCAACCTCATCGGTAATTCGGATATAATTTGGATTGGATTTTTTGAAGGCTTTCCGATAAACTTATATCTAAGTAGGATAACAATGTCGGGGGGACGAACGGATCAATGACGGATTGTATATTTTGTAAAATCATAGCAGGGGACCTTCCCTCTAAGAAAGTCTATGAAGATGATCAGATTCTAGCTTTTCATGATATTCAGCCTGCAGCGCCGATTCATGTCCTTATCATTCCGAAGAAACACTTCGCATCTTTAGCTGCTGGACAGACCGAAGATTGGGCTGTCGTTGGGCAAATGCAGCGTGTTGCTGCGCAAATTGCTAGAGAGCTAGAGGTGGAAGAATCCGGTTATCGTGTGATTACGAACATTGGAGCAAACGCTGGTCAAATTGTTCACCATCTTCATTATCATTTGATGGCAGGTGCGAGATTGGCACCCCTTGGTGTCCACAACTAATCGTTCCTAGTAGGAAAGATCAGTTTTGCGATTGACACCCTAATTACTATCACCTATAATGAGATTTGATGAACCGTTTTGTCTTAGATGGTCTGTTCGGAGGGAGGGAAAACTGTTGTCAGAAACTCGAGTTCGTAAGAACGAAACTATAGATGCTGCACTTCGTCGCTTTAAGCGTTCCATCGCTAAGGATGGCGTTCTTGCAGAAGTTAAGAAACGTAAGCATTATGACAAGCCTAGCGTTAAGCGTAAGCTTAAATCTGAGGCTGCTCGTAAAAGAAAGTTCTAGGAGGCAACATGAGCTTAAGCGATCGATTGAACGAAGATATGAAGCAAGCGATGAAGAGTCAGGACAAGTTTAAGCTCTCTGTAATTCGAATGGTGCGTTCGACGATTAAGAATTCTGAGATTGATCTGAAAAGACCCTTAGACGACAATGAAGTGCTTGATGTTCTAACTCGTGAGATCAAACAGCGTAAGGATTCCCTCCAAGAATTTACGAAGGCAGGTCGTGATGATCTTGCCGACAACCTGAAGGCGGAACTTGTTATTTTAGCTGAGTACATGCCGCAACAGCTTTCTGAGGAAGAAGTGAAAGCCATTGTACAGCAGACCATCCAGCAAATTGGTGCTTCTTCCAAAGCGGATATGGGCAAAGTGATGACGGCATTGATGCCTCAGGTTAAAGGACGCGCTGATGGTAAGCTTATCAATCAGTTAGTTCAACAATTATTAGGTTAACACCAAATATGCTTTGTGAAGACCGAGTGGACTATTCCACTTGGTCTTTTTTCCATTTCAGGAGGTTTTCTTTGTTTTTTTCTAAAATTCCGAAACAGTTCATAAACTAATACGTACATACCTAGTGATAGGAAGTTTATGGGGGAAGGAGTGAACGACGATGTTTCTTGATAACTTATCCGCCTTTCTGACTCATCCTGTGACGGCTACGGTTTTACTCATGGTTGGCATTATTGGCATCGCGCTTGAACTGCTTTTTTTCAGTAGTGGCTTACTGGCCTTGGCTGGGGTTGCTGGCTTTGGACTGTATTTTCTAGGATTTTATTTAGCGGGCTTTGCAAGTTTTGGAGATTTGGCTGTGCTAGGGCTAGGCTTGGTGTTACTGATCTTAGAACTAGTTGTTCCTAGCTTTGGACTTCTCAGTGTTCTGGGAGCGATCTGCCTTTTTGGCGGCGTGATGATGGCTTCTTCGGATCCGAAGGAAGCTGCGTTCATGCTAGTCATTGCCTTGCTTGTGGCTATTGTAGCGGTCATTGTTGCGATTAGGACATTTAAGCATCGCGGCGTTTGGAATCGCTTTATTTTGAAAGAGCAGCTTACGACTAGTAAGGGCTTTACATCGAATCCCGATCGATCCTATCTGATTGGTAAGTCGGGTGAAGCAATAACGCCGCTGCGGCCCGCAGGTACGGCTATGATTCAAGGCGAACGCGTAGATGTCGTTACGAATGGAAGCTTCATTTCTGTAGGTCAATCCATTGTCGTTGTGGAAGTAGAAGGGGTTCGTGTTGTTGTAAGAAAAGTAGATAACCAACATAACACTTAGGAGGAAATGAAAAAATGACGATTGAACCAGGCTTATACTTGGTGCTAATTGCGGCCATTATTATTATCGTGTTATCGGTTTTACTCAGTGTCGTTCCTGTCATGTTATGGATTTCGGCTTTGGCATCCGGCGTGAGAATCAGTATTATTACCTTGATTGCCATGAGACTTCGCCGTGTTACGCCTAGTCGAATAGTGAACCCGATGATTAAGGCGACGAAAGCGGGTATTGATCTTAGCGTCAATCAACTTGAGAGTCACTTCCTCGCTGGTGGTAATGTGGATCGCGTTGTGAACGCATTAATTGCTGCACACCGTGCTAAGATTCATTTGGAATTTGAACGAGCGGCAGCGATTGATTTGGCAGGTCGTGATGTGTTGTTAGCGGTTCAAATGAGTGTAAACCCGCGAGTGATCGAGACGCCTAATGTTTCTGCTGTAGCAAAGAACGGTATTGAGGTAAAGGTAATTGCTCGGGTTACGGTACGTGCCAATATCGATCGGCTCGTAGGTGGTGCCGGTGAAGAAACGATTATTGCACGTGTCGGTGAGGGGATCGTTACAACAGTAGGTTCGAGTGAATCCCACAAGGATGTCTTAGAAAATCCAGATTTGATCTCTCGAACTGTGCTTGGCAAAGGCTTGGATGCAGGGACTGCTTTTGAAATTCTGTCCATTGATATTGCAGATGTCGATGTGGGCAAAAATATTGGCGCACATCTGCAAACAGAGCAAGCTGAAGCAGACAAGCGAATTGCTCAAGCGAAAGCAGAAGAGCGCCGCGCGATGGCTGTAGCTGCTGAACAAGAGATGAAAGCGCGAGTTGTTGAGATGCGTGCCAAGGTTGTTGAGTCGGAGTCGCAGGTTCCACTTGCTATGGCTGAAGCACTTCGCAATGGCCAATTGGGTGTAATGGATTATATGAATCTCAAAAATATCGAATCTGATACGCAAATGCGTTCCTCGCTTGGAAAAATAAACGACGGCAAAAATGACAAAGAATAAGGTTTGCGAGGTGATCGGATGGAACAGCTTATCGTGTTTTTATTTAAGAACTGGTATCTGGTCATTATTGCCTTGACCTTCTTCTATCAACTGCGCAGCAGGCGAAAAAGAGCTGAGCAAGGCACAACAAGATCAGGCATGCCGACCTTTGGGAATGGCCCAAGCAACACTAGGAGGCCTGTAGAAGAGAAGAAAAATCAGCCCGGCAATGTAGCGCAAGGGAGTCGCTCGGAACGCGTCAGAGACGAGTTTAATCAGTCTAGCCTAGGTAAAACCACGGCAGCTGCGCCTAAGCAGAAGGCGTCACCCTTCCCATCACAGTCGACGAAAAGTGGAACACCCGTCAATTCACCTATTTATTCCGAAGAGATAACATCATCGAGTGTATTTCTAAACCAAACGAGCCGTGAACAAGTACTGCAAGGTGTTGTATGGGCAGAGATACTAGGTCCTCCACGTGCCAAAAAGCCTTACCGCAGATGATCAATCAAGCAGCGCCCTCTCGCATGAGCGAGAAGGGCGTTTTTTTGCATAAATGCGGCTTCCTTCGCATAATTTGGTAGAAAGTCTATGCGCCTTTTCTGCATTAATGATCTTCTAGTTAGAGGGGGTACTGCCCAGCTATGCGTCGCTTGACCCGCAAATGGAACCAATTCACGGCCAAGATCCTTGATCTTCCCCAAGATGTTGTACAGGATTTGCCGCGAATCACAATGATCGGCAACGTACAGCTATATGTAGAGAATCATCGGGGCGTACTGTATTTTTCCAGTGAAATTCTGAAGCTGGAGTTGACGAAAGGAACACTGGAGGTATCTGGCCAGCAATTGGTCATTCGAGCCATTCTTTCGGAAGAAGTGTTTATTGAGGGCATCATTGATCATGTGAAATATATGCCTTAATCGGTAGTGTGATGTGTGTGAATGAGAACTGGAGGCTGAGTCATGAAACAATCCCTATTCATTGCCCGTTTGCGTGGCTATGTACGCATTCAAATTCGAGGCAAGGACTGTGAAAGGCTGATTCATCCCATGGTGGAGGGCGGCTTCTCCATATGGGATATTCAAGCTGGAAAAGATGGGAAATTGGAGCTCTGTATCCTCATCAAGGATTTCTTTCGAATTCGGCCGCTTCTGAAGCGGACAGGCTGCAGAATGCACGTCGTCGAGCGATACGGGCTGCCTTTTTTTATGGATAAAATTGGACGTAGAAAAGTATTATTTGTCGGTTTGGCGGCTTTCGTTATCAGTCTATACGTGCTAACATCTCTTGTCTGGCAGGTAACGGTGGATGGGAATGATCGGATTGCGGCATCGGAGATTTTGCAAGCGGCCTCCAAGCAAGGCATTCATAAGTTCCAGTGGAAATTTAGGTTGGCTAAGACGGAGGATCTTTCTCGTGCGATTCAGCAGCAGCTGCCGAGTGCGGCGTGGGTTGGAGTAGAAATCCGAGGAACGCACATCACGATTAAGGTTGTTGAGGCGACCATTCCGAATAGAGGACCGTTGAAAAATCCCCGAAATATTGTAGCTTCCAAAAGTGCGCTAGTGACCGAAATTCAATCGATAAAGGGAAGGCCGATGGTCAAACCGAATACGTATGTTCGTAAAGGGGCTGTACTGATCTCAGGTACGATTGGTGATGAGCAAAATAGTCAAGTTGTCGTCGCAGATGGTAAGATAAGAGGAGTTGTCTGGTATACCTCCCGAATTGAAGCACCGCTTACGAAACAGTATAAGGTCTATACGGGTGAAACGGTGCATCGAAGCTACCTTGTATTTGGGACGAGGGCTCTACAGCTTACCGGTTACGGTAAGACAGGATTTGAACATTTTGAAACGATACCTGATCGTAAAACACTCGCTTTGCGGTCGTTTTCACTTCCGCTTGGATGGCTTCATGAGAAAGTGATGGAAGTTCATATGGTGGAGGAGCAGGTGGATTCGACGAATGCGAAAAAAGTGGGCATCGAGCAGGCTAAAGCCAAATTATTGGCTGCTGCAGGTGAGGATGCGAGGATTGTCGGAGAAAAAATTTTGCATGAAAAAACAGAGAATGGTAAAATTTATATAGACGTTCATTTTGAGGTCGAAGAAAATATTGCCGAAGAACAACCAATTGTGACACAAGGAGAATGAGGCCTGTTGATAGAAAATGCGCAATCTGTCCAAATTACTTTGAAAAATCCGGCTGAGGGACTAGCTTTATTTGGGCCGCAGGATAAATTCTTGCATGTTATTGAAAGGGAAATTGAAGCTCAAATCTTTACGCGCGAAGCCGAAATAACGATACAGGGCAGGGCTGCAGAAGTGAACTCACTTCAGCAGCTCTTTGAAGTTCTTTTACAGCTTATTCGCAACAATTACACCGTGACAGAACGTGATGTTCTGTATGCGATTGAACTGGCGAAGCAGATGAAAGCGGATCAATTGCTCGATTTGTTCAAAGGTGAAATTACGTCCACACATAAAGGGAAACCGATTCGTGTCAAAACCATTGGTCAGAAGAAATATGTGGAAACGATCAAGAAGAAGGATATTGTCTTTGGAATTGGTCCAGCAGGGACAGGGAAGACGTATCTGGCAGTTGTTCTTGCTGTAACCCGACTGAAAGAAGGGGCAGTAAAACGCATCGTTTTGACACGTCCAGCCGTAGAAGCGGGGGAAAGCTTAGGGTTCTTGCCTGGGGACTTACAGGAAAAAGTTGACCCCTATTTACGCCCATTGTATGATGCTCTTAATGATGTCCTAGGGCCTGAGCAGGTAGCGAAGTCGCTGGAGCGTGGCTTAATCGAAATCGCACCATTAGCGTATATGCGAGGACGTACGTTGGACGATTCATTTATCATCTTGGATGAAGCACAGAACACGACTCCTGAGCAAATGAAGATGTTTCTAACCCGACTTGGATTCGGTTCCAAAATGGTCATCACCGGCGATGTGACTCAAATTGATTTACCGCGAGGCAAGTCCTCCGGTCTGGTTGAAGCTTCACGAATTCTGAGTGGTATTGAAGAATTGGGCTTTATTCATTTTGATGAGGGGGACGTTGTGCGTCATTCACTCGTTCAGAAAATCATTGTTGCCTACAACGCAGAAGTGAATAAGTAACGAAGTTAGGTTGGATAGATAGAGAGGAATGACCTCCGTAATGAAAAATGAAGTGCAGATGAAAGGCAAATTTCATTACCGGCTGAGTGGATGGAAATACAATACAGGCTTAAGAATACTCTTGTTTCTCATTTTGGGGTTGCTATTTTATGCCTCACTTTATTCTAAGCTTGTACCACAAGTTTTTGATATTACGTTAGGAATGAAGAGCGAGAAGACGATTTACGCCCCTGAGCAGATTGAGAACGCTGTTGCGACGGAACAAGCCAAAGAAGACGCCGCGAAGCGAGTCCAGCCTGTCTATCGGATCGTAAACCTCAAAAATGAAGTCATTAGTGATGCTATTTTTGATAAATTATCTCAGATCAATGCAGATGAAGAAGTAAAGTTCGATGATAAGGTTAGTATTTACCGTCGCGTCATTCCACAACTCATTACTGACCTGACGAACGATGCTATCAAAACACTTCGGAATAGCGGGCAGTACAACGATTTGTTATTGGAGCAAATTCAACTTGGACTTTCGGATCAGCAATATCCGCTGCCGGAGGAAGTTTATTTCAAACTTCCTCGGTTGACCAAGGAAGATCTCGCGGACATGCGTCCTGTGACGAAAGAGATCGTGACCAAACTCATGAATGACCAAATCCTCGATGCTCAAACAGCGAGGGCCAAAGTTGCTGAAGTAGTGAATACATCGACTCTGGCGAAGAATACGTCTCGTGAGATGGTAACAGAGATCGCAAGAGCATTGATTACCCCGAATAAGTTTTTTGATCAAAAGGGCACGGATGATGCCAAAGGACAGGCTAGAGGTAATATGAAGACTGTGTATATTAACAAAAATGATGTCCTCGTGAAAGCTGGAGATGTCATTACAGAAGAGATTTATACGCGGTTGGAGAAGTTGAAATTATTAAAAGATAAGGCGAATCATTTGCCTCAGTTTGGTCTTGGTATTCTTAGTGCACTCTTGTCATTCGTGATCTTTATGTTTGTTAGACAGAGTAACTTACAGGTTAAATACAATAATTCGCAACTGGTTATGCTCGTTTTGATCTTTTTGCTGAATATTGCTGGGATGAAAATCATTTCACTGCTCCAGAATTTTGATTATCCGTTTATCGGGTATCTAGCTCCAACAGCGCTTGGGAGTATCCTGATTGCCATATTGCTGGACGCACCGCTCGCGTTTATTTCATCTGTTTTATTTTCAATAATTGCTAGTATTATTTTTAATACGGAGCACGATTTGTTATTCGATTTCAGATTTGGTTTGGTCAGTTTAGTCATTTGTTTTAGTGCTGTGTTTACGATTCAACGTGCGAGTCAACGTGCAACTATTTTGAAAGCTGGTCTTATGATCGCCTTTTTCTCCATGTTAATGATAACATCGATGCTGCTGATGGAAGATCACTTTCAACAAAGAGAAGCTCTGATGTCTTTGTCTTTTGCGACTGCGGGTGGATTAGTGACGGTCGTTTTCGTTATTGGATTGCTGCCATTTTTCGAAGCTTCGTTCGGGATCCTTTCCCCATTGAAGCTTGTCGAGCTATCCAATCCGAATCATCCATTGCTACGAAAGCTGCTGACAGAAACACCAGGCACATATCATCACAGTGTGATGGTAGGTAACCTTTCTGAAGCAGCCGCAGAATCCATCGGTGCAGATGGGCTCTTATGCCGTGTGGGTTCGTATTATCATGATATAGGTAAAACTAAGCGGCCAAGCTATTTTATTGAAAATCAAACGAATATTGAGAATCCGCATGATCGCATTGATCCGAACTTAAGTAAATCAATTATTATCGCGCATCCTCGCGATGGTGTTGATATGCTGAAGGATTATAAAATGCCTAAGCCGATTCGGGATATTGCTGAGCAGCATCATGGGACGACGTTACTGCACTTTTTCTATCATAAAGCGAAGAAGCAAGCTGAAGAAGAGAATAGTGAGAAAGCGATACGCGAAGAAGATTTCCGTTATCCAGGTCCTAAGGCGCAATCGAAGGAAGCAGCGATTGTTGGGATTGCTGATAGTGTAGAGGCAGCGGTGCGGTCATTGCGTAACCCAACCCTCGAGCAAATCGATTCCATGGTAACCAAAATTATTAAATCACGCTTGGATGATGGTCAATTCAACGAATGTGACCTCACTTTAAAGGAACTTGATAAGATTGCCAAGACACTGAACGAAACATTGCTCGGCATCTTCCATTCTCGCATTGAGTATCCAAGTGAAATAACGGCTAAGAAGCCAGGAGCATAATAGGAGGGCAACTCATTATGGCAAGTGTAGATTTGACATTAGCGTGGAGCAGTGAACAGGAAGAAAAAGAAATCTCACCAGCTTTCATTGAGAAGCTTGAAGAGCTTTTGAAACTTGCAGGAGAGCTGGAAGGCGTTAAGGAGGGCGAAGTTGCCCTTACGTTCGTTGACGATGAGACGATCCAAGATTTGAATAAACAATATCGTAATTTAGACAAGCCAACGGATGTTCTGTCCTTTGCGATGAGCGAATTTGGTGATGATGAGATTCAAATTAATTACGAGGATGATGGCGAGGATTCGGAGGGAGAGCCTGAAGAAGGTGAAACCGTGTCTGAAGCATTCATCGAGCCCCTTGGTGATATTATCATCTCTGTTCCACGCGCGATTGCGCAAGCGGAAGATTACGGTCATTCCGTCGAACGTGAGCTTGGCTTCTTATTTGTTCACGGCTTCTTGCACCTGATTGGGTATGATCATCAGAGCGAAGAAGAAGAGAAAGTGATGTTCGCTAAGCAGGAGGACATTTTGCAGAAGGCAGGCTTGACGCGATAATGTCGGGCGGCTTCCGTAAATGGCGCAGAAGCTTTCGGTATGCCTATGAAGGAATTAAGTACGCACTAGACACGCAACGGAATATGAAGTTTCATTTTTGCGTTGCGTTTCTCGTGTTATTAGCTGCACTTTTCATTCACTTATCCAAGACAGATATTTTGTTTATCCTACTAGCGGTAACGCTTATGATTGTTACAGAATTAATTAATACGGCTGTCGAGAAAACGGTGGATCTGGCTATGCCGGATCGTCACCCGTTAGCCAAAATTGCGAAGGACGTCGCCGCGGCGTCCGTATTGGTGTCTGCGATGTTTGCTGTCGTTGTGGGGATGGTTGTTTTCTATGAACCGATCGATAAGTTGCTGCATCACGCCAGACTCCAAGAAACACCGCTATCGGCAGGAACGATATGGATATTAATTGCACTTGTCATGCTAACTGTGATTGTTATTGAAACGCGATTCTCGGACAAAGGGAAATTAGTTCGACCGAGCTTGTTAACGGCGATTGCTTTTGCCATTGCTACGGTCATTTTGGTACTTGTCACCCAAACGATTGCCGCTTTATTAGCCTACACGCTCTCTATTATTATCCTGATCGTCTTGTATGATAAGAAAACAAGGCCATTCCCAGCACTCTTTTTGGGGGCAATGATTGGCATTGTCGTG
This sequence comes from Paenibacillus sp. J22FR5, assembly GCF_059691975.1. Classification (NCBI taxonomy): domain Bacteria; kingdom Bacillati; phylum Bacillota; class Bacilli; order Caryophanales; family Paenibacillaceae; genus Paenibacillus; species Paenibacillus sp. J22FR5. The sequence continues at coordinate 138,360 of NZ_JCAUAN010000003.1, forward strand.
ACGCTCCTCGCTTTTTCCTGCTTAAACATGCTATAACTTAACTATGACTCAAAATAAACAGATCCCCTGTCCACCTTGGACGGGCGCGTTTATGAAGAAATATAGCCAACTTATGGAGTGAAACTTTAAATTTCTTATAATTTTATTAAAAGGGTGGATCGCTATGAATCCGCAAGAACTCATTGTATTCGCGAAGGAAGCGATGAAGCGAGCCTATACGCCTTATTCCAATTTTCAGGTCGGTGCCGCGCTATTGGATGCGAATGGGCAAGTGCACTTAGGGTGCAATGTCGAAAATGCTGCCTATGGACCGACAAACTGTGCGGAAAGAACTGCGTTATTTCGTGCCATTGCTGATGGGCATCCGCGAGGATCGTTCCAAGCAATCGCGGTAACTGGAGATACAGAAGGGCCGATTTCGCCGTGCGGCGTATGTCGACAAGTATTAATTGAACTGTGCGAACCGGATATGCCGGTTTATTTGAGTAATCTTAAAGGAGCTTTCGTTCAAACAACGGTGGCTGCTTTATTGCCAGGCGCTTTTACAACGAAAGATTTGCACACAAATGGAGGATAAGTAGAAGTGGCCAAAAAAGAATTTAAATCAGGTTTTGTCGCGATTATCGGACGACCGAATGTCGGTAAATCAACGTTAATGAACCAAATTATCGGTCAGAAGATTGCTATTATGTCCGATAAACCTCAGACGACTAGAAACAAGATTCATGGCGTGTATACGTCGGATAACGGACAAATTGTTTTCCTCGATACGCCTGGTATCCATAAGCCTACGTCCAAACTAGGTGATTACATGAGCAAAGTAGCCCATGGAACCCTTGGTGAAGTGGACGCGGTCCTTTTCTTAGTCGATGTAGCTGATGGCATTGGCGGGGGAGACCGTTATATCATTGAGCAGCTGAAGCATATTGAAACACCGGTTATTTTGGTGTTGAACAAAATTGACCTCGTTCAGCCTGAAGCGCTGCTTGCGATCATTACGAATTATAAAGACTTGTACAATTTCGCTGAGATCGTTCCTGTATCCGCGTTAAAAGGGAACAACGTAACGACGCTTCTGGAGCAAATTATTCGCTATTTGCCAGAAGGTCCTCAGTACTACCCTGCTGATCAAATTACAGATCACCCAGAGCAATTTGTTTGCGCGGAACTCGTGCGTGAGAAAATTTTGCATATGACGCGGGAAGAAATTCCTCACTCGATCGCGGTACAAATCGAGGATATGCGCGTTGAACCGAATGGTGTTGTTCATATTTCAGCCGTCATCTTCGTAGAACGCGAATCGCAAAAAGGGATCGTCATCGGTAAGCAAGGAGCGCTGCTGAAAGAAATCGGCAGACAAGCTCGCCGCGATATTGAAACGCTACTTGGTTCCAAAACTTTCCTCGAGTTATGGGTGAAAGTGAAGAAAGATTGGAGAAATCAAGACAGAGTGCTTCGTGATCTTGGTTTCCGTCACGAATAAACAGTAATTCCCTGAGAGTACCAGTTTTTACATCGCATAGGGAAGCGTCCACTGCACATCCTATGAACATCACGTTCGATGGGGAGGATGCTGAACATGAAAGATTTTTCGTGGACGTATTTTTCAAAGACCGGTGATGTGGACGCCTATCTGCTGTACAAGCAAGTAACGGGAGAACCTGGCATGGATTCGGAAGTGCAAGAAGAAGATCAAAGTAACGAAGAGCCGCTCGATGGTCTGAATATGTGATAGCAAGGCTTCGTGTGTTCAGAGCGGCATTCATGGGGGAAGCTATTTGCTGCATAGCGTTCAAGGTATTGTCATCCGTAGCATGGACTATGGAGAGGGCAACAAAATCATTCGTTTATTCACCCCTGAGCTGGGGAAAGTTGGTGTAATGGCTCGGGGGGCGAAGAAACTGAAGAGCAAACATGGCGCCGTTACGCAGCTGTTCACGTACGGCGATTTTGTTTTTTACAAACAAAGAGGTCAGATGGGATCGCTGAACGGTGCTGAGATTATCGAAGCTCATCACGCGCTGCGCGAAGATTTACATAAGTCTGCCTATGCTTCTTATTTAGCGGAGATGACGGATCGCATGTTGGGTGATGAAGAGGGCAATACCTATATATTCGAACAGCTCAAGGCCGGTTTAATGGCGATCGAAGAGAATAAAGATATGCAAATTGTTACTCATCTTTATGAGATGAAAATGTTCGATTTAGCTGGTTATTTACCAGTCACCGATGCTTGTGTATCTTGTGGTGAAACAGCAGGTATTACGACGTTTGGCCCAAACATGGGCGGTACTTTATGCGGACGTTGTCGCTTTAAGGATGCATCTGCAATTCCAATTGGTGAAGGTGCTCACAAATTGCTTAGACTTTTCCCGAGAATGGACATGCGCAGGCTGGGCTCGGTTCAAGTTAAGGAAGAGACGAAGGAACAGCTTAAGCAATGTATGCGAGCTTATATGGACGTACATATTGGTGTCCAGTGGAAATCAAGAGGGTTCATTGAACAGATGGAGAAATACAATATCTAACCGCTACTAGACTCATTTGACATGTGATTCTCGCTTTGATATGATGTGGTGGAAAACACCTCGCCCTTGTGCTCTCCGCATATCGGTGAGGTTTTTCTCATGCTATCGTTCTGTTCTGTAGTTCTTTACATACAAATGTCTAGTGTAGGGTCTTGTCCCTGCTGAAAGGGGTTAGGAATATGGAGCATCCACAACCTACTCGGGTTTATGTAGTTTCGGATTCCGTCGGGGAAACAGGAGAATCGGTCGTTCGGGCAGCTGCCATGCAGTTTCATCCTGTTCCTGTTGAAATTTTGCGAGCGCCGTTTATTCATGATTTCGAAGGTATAGATAAAGTCATCAATTCGATTCGGACGCATGGTGGTATCGTTGTATTTACCTTAGTTATTCCGGAACTGCGAGATGATCTCATTACGAAAGCGAATCAATATGATATTCCCTATATCGATTTACTTGGACCAGTTGTCACCAAGTTAGGACACGCTTTACGTCAAGAGCCGCGGAGACAACCCGGTATGATTCATCCACTGGATGAAGATTATTTCAAAAAAGTCGAAGCTGTTGAGTTTGCTGTCAAATATGATGATGGCCGAGATTTTAGCGGCATTCAGAAAGCCGATATCATTCTATTAGGTGTATCTCGTACGTCCAAAACCCCGTTATCGATGTATTTGGCGCACAAAAGATTGAAAGTGGCGAATGTCCCGCTAGTGCCTGAAATGCAGCCTCCTGCTGCCATTTACACAGTTCCCAAAGATAAAATTATCGGCTTGCGGATTGATCCGGATAAATTGAATGTGATACGTCAAGAACGCCTTCGTACACTGGGACTTGCAGAAAATGCAACCTATGCGAATGTAGAACGTATTAAAATAGAACTGGATTTTGCTGATAAAATTATGAGTAAAATCGGGTGTGTCATTTTCGATGTATCCAATCGCGCTGTAGAAGAAACTGCAAGTTTAATCATGGATCATATCGAACATATCTAGTAAGGTTTTATGTTCTGGCTTGCAGGATTTTTTGTAAGTCCATCGTATATAATAGTACGGTGAGATTCAATTAAAGGCAGGGGCTGACACGTGAGTGCAAGAAGTATTATTGTTGATGCCGATGCTTGTCCTGTAAAGTCGGAAATCGAGCAGGCAGGTAGACAGTTTGGCGTACAAGTTGTTCTAGTTGCTTCTTTCGATCATAAGATGAAGGAAAATCCGGGTGTGAAGGTTGTTCAAGTAGATCGTTCCGATCAATCTGTCGATTTATATATTGCCAATCAGATTCGGTCAGGTGATATTTTGGTAACACAAGACTTTGGACTCGCCGCTTTAGGACTAGCGAAAGGTTCGATCTGTTTGACGAATCGGGGGCAGGAATATACCGATAGTTCGATTGATTACCTATTGGAACGCCGCCATGCCTCCGCCAAAATGCGAAGAAATGGTAAGCATACGAAAGGACCAAAACCCTTCACAGAGACGGATCGTAAAAATTTTCTACATGGTTTGACAAAACTTTTAGAATATTTGCAGGAAATCGAAAATAAGTAGCGAATAGTAATTAGTCGGAAAAGCGACCTGAATTGTAGGTGGATTGAAATGAGGTACGGACGCATACCTGAAGAGGTAATTGAGGCTGTACTGAAGCGTCATGATATCGTTGATGTCATCGGCAGGCACGTACATTTAAGCAAACAAGGGCATTATATGAAGGGACTTTGTCCTTTTCATTCGGAGAAGAGTCCATCGTTTACTGTCACGCCAGAGAAACAGATCTATCGTTGCTTTGGTTGTCAGGCTGGCGGGAACTTAATCCGCTTCATCATGGAGATTGAAGGCTTGAGCTTTGCTGAAGCGATCACGAAGCTTGCAGAAGATGCGGACATTCCCATCACATGGGAAGAAGTATCTGACGAGCAGAACGAACAGCAACAAGAGAAAGCAACTTTATTAAAGGCTTATGAATTTGCAGCCAAGTTCTATCATTATGTCGTTGGTAATACCGATCAAGGCAAGGCGGCCAAAGGATATCTGACTTCTAGAGGGATCTCGGATAAGCTGATTGACACGTTTCAGATTGGCTATGCACCTTTAATGTGGGACACGCTCGTTCAACAATTGGAAAAAAGAGGGTTTGATTTAGCCCTTATGGAAAAAGGCGGTTTAATTTCTGCCAAACATGAAGGTCATGGCTACGTGGATAAATTCCGTGAACGTATCATGTTCCCTATTTGTGACTCTACAGGCAAGGTCATCGCATTTGCGGGGAGAGCCATGGGGGATGCGCAACCCAAATATTTAAATAGTCCAGAGTCTGTACTTTTTAATAAAAGTCGGACGTTATACAACCTTCACTTAGCACGGCCTAATATGCGTAAATTACAGCAAGCCGTTATTTTTGAAGGATATGTGGATTTGATTAAAGCTTGGGAAGCTGGCATCACGAATGGTGTTGCGACGATGGGGACGGCCTTAACGAAAGAGCATGCATCCTTACTGAACCGCAACGCGGACGAAATCATCATTTGCTATGATGGAGACAATGCAGGACAATCTGCTGCTTTTAAGAGCATTCCGTTGTTGGAAGATACAGGAAGCCGAGTCACGGTTGCGATGCTGCCAGATGGCAAGGATCCTGACGATTATGTTCGTCAATATGGGTTTGACCGATTTGCTCGGGAGATTATTGGAGCTTCCGTGCCATCGATGAAATATAAGCTCTTATATATTCGCAAAAATTTTAAATTGCATGAGGACGGTGACCGACTACGTTATCTGCAATCCGCTGTAAAATTAATTAGCCAGTTGCAATCTCCAATGGAACGCGAACATTATCTCAAACAGTTAGCTTCAGAGTTTCCGGATTCGTCGTATGAAGCCATGAAGTTAGATCTCCATGAAATCTTATTGCAATCGGAAAAAAACCGACCAGATGGGGATAATAAACCAATTCTGTGGAATAATGTTATGAATAATGGGAGAACAGCGGAACGAACAAAGAAAAAATCACCTTCGTTACTGCCTGCGTATCATAATGCGGAACGTTTGATTTTAGCCGTTATGATGCATGATCGTGACGTATGCTCACATGTTGAAGCACAATTGGGTGACCAGTTTAATGTTGAAGCTCACGCAGTCTTAGCTGCTTATTTATATGCTTACTACGCTCAGTATTTAGAGCCCGATGCAAGCCGATACATTGCCATGCTGCAAGACGAACAGCTGGAGAGCTTGGCTAGTTCCATCGTTATGATGGGAGCCGGTCATGGATTAAACGAACAAGTGATTGACGACTATATTCGCCAAATTCGCAAAGTTCCAATGCAAGAAGAAGTTGAACGTAAGAAAGAAGAACAAGTTCGCGCCGTAAGCGCGGGCGACCATCTTAAAGCTGCGCAAATAGCAATTGAAATTATTGCCCTAGAAAAACGGTTGAAGTCATCTTAGCTAAACTGACATGACTAGGGAGGAGGGAGTCCGTACCATGGCGAATGATCAGCGTACAGAACTAGAGACAGAATTGACCCTGGACCAGGTGAAAGACCAACTTATAGAGCAGGGGAAAAAACGGTCCTCACTAACTTACAAGGATATCATGGAGAAATTAGCTCCCTTCGATCAGGATCCTGAACAAATCGATGAGTTCTTTGAACAGCTTTCCGAGCAAGGTATTGATGTGGGGAATGAATCGGATGAAGATTCGATGAATCCTGAAGAAAATGAGCGCGATGAATTTAACTTCGATGATGATCTGGCTTTGCCGCCGGGGATTAAAATTAATGATCCAGTTCGGATGTATTTGAAAGAAATTGGTCGAGTACCGCTTCTTTCCGCGGAAGACGAAGTGGGGTTGGCCAAACGTATTGAAAATGGGGATGAGGAAGCGAAGCGTCGTCTAGCGGAAGCGAACCTTAGACTCGTTGTAAGTATTGCAAAACGTTATGTGGGTCGTGGCATGCTTTTCCTCGACTTGATTCAAGAAGGTAATATGGGTCTTATCAAGGCTGTTGAGAAGTTCGATCATACGAAGGGCTACAAATTCAGTACCTATGCGACCTGGTGGATTCGTCAAGCGATTACTCGCGCGATTGCCGATCAAGCGAGAACGATTCGTATTCCGGTACATATGGTTGAAACGATTAACAAATTGATCCGTGTTTCACGTCAATTGCTGCAGGAATTAGGGCGCGAACCTACGCCAGAAGAAATTGCCAAAGAGATGGATTTGAGTACGGATAAAGTCCGTGAAATCATGAAAATCGCACAAGAGCCTGTTTCCTTAGAAACACCGATTGGTGAAGAAGATGATTCACATTTAGGGGATTTTATCGAGGATCAAGAGGCGTTAGCACCAGCAGATGCAGCAGCGTATGAGCTTCTAAAAGAACAGCTTGAAGACGTGCTTGATACGTTAACGGAAAGAGAAGAAAATGTACTTCGGTTGCGTTTTGGACTTGATGATGGACGTACAAGAACATTGGAAGAAGTAGGGAAAGTATTCGGTGTTACGCGTGAACGGATTCGTCAGATTGAAGCAAAAGCTTTGCGGAAATTAAGACATCCAAGCCGTAGTAAACGATTGAAGGACTTTTTGGAATAAAATCGCTGTGAGTGGGCCCTGCCAGATTCGGCGGGGTCTTTTTTTGTGGTCTTAATAAAAAAGATCTACTAAAATCTGAGCATGAAATCACCGATAAAGTAGCTAGGAAGGTGAGCGAACAGATGGATGCTGAGAGAAGAAAAGTAATTGTAAGGGAAATCGATCATTGGCGCCGGAGCAAATTGCTTCCCGAGCATTATTGCGATTTTCTAATGAATTTGTATGTGGATGATATGACACCTAAACCAGCTTCACTTTTAGGAGTTTCAGCAACGGCTGTAACAAACAGTAACTGGAAAATATGGTTGGGCACTTTAGCGATAATTGCCGCTCTTGCCTTATCTGCTCTTAATTTTAACTCTTTTGGATTGCCAATGCAAATTGGTATTTCCACACTTTTTGTCATCATTTGTTATGCTGTCGCATATAGACAATTTGGTCGTACGCCTGTCATATCCTATGTAATGTGCGGTATTGGTTCTATAGCCATGTTGCTATTGGGCTTGCATATTATGGATTTATCGGGTATTCATGCTTCAACCACTTATATTGGTTATTTGGCGTTCTGTAGTTGTATATGGCTATTTAACGGATTAATTGGTCGGATGGCCATTTTCCAAATATGCGGTTGGTTAGGGCTAGTCGGGACCTATAGTTGGTTATTAATGCAGAAATTAAATCAACCTTCATGGTTTTCACTCGAATTAAGTTGGGTGCCAGTGAGTGTTGTACTCATATGGATGGCTTGGCTTGCACATCATACGAATAAACAAGCGGCTAGCGTGCTCATGCTAGTGGGAGGTGTGGTTTGGTTTATTCCTGAAGCCATGACCTTTCTTGTGGATATAGAAATGAGCTCGCGTATCATTCAAATTTCGTTTACAGCAAAATTAGTTTCAGTAGGCGTGGCGTTATTTCTGCTGCGAAAAAAATGGGTAGAGTGGGTAATGTAGCATATGGTTAAATTATCGAAAAGACTTCAAATGATTGCAGATCGTGTACCAAAAGGTTCCAAAGTAGCGGATATTGGTTCGGATCACGCGTTGCTTCCGACGTATTTGGCACAACAGGGAATTATTACAGCAGCAGTGGCAGGAGAAGTAAATCCGGGACCTTATGAAGCTGCGCAAAGACAAGTGCTAGAAAGCGGCTTATCCAAAATCATTCAAGTAAGATCCGGTGATGGGCTTGCGGTTATAGAAACCGGAGAAGTAGATGTAATTACGATCGCTGGTATGGGCGGTAGTTTAATGGCAAGTATTTTGGAGGCTGGTAAGTCAAAGCTTCCTGGTGTTCAGCATTTGATTCTACAGCCTAATGTAGGGGAAGATCACGTTCGTCGGTGGTTACTGGAGAATGGGTGGAAATTGGAGACAGAGGCTATTCTCGAAGAGGATGGCAAGATTTATGAAATTTTAACAGCGATTGCTATTGCTCAAGAGGAGCGAAGTACTTTAGAAACATTATATGAGGAACGTCAGTTACCTGCTGGTATCAGGGTATCCAAGGAGCGGTTACTTCAAATGGGGCCTTATTTCATAAATGAAGCTCCTGAAGTGTGGTTTGTGAAGTGGGAGAGCGAACTGAAAAAGCTTGCGATGATTGTAGATCAATTAAAGCTATCGACTGCTGAAGCTTCCATTGCGAAAGCGGAGCAGGTTAGCCGAGAAATGCATGAAATAAAGGAGGTACTCGCGTGCTTGCAAAAGGTCAAACCGTAATCCAACTTTTCGAGCAGCTGGCCCCTAAGCATTACGCGATGGCCGATGATAAAATCGGCTTACAATTGGGTTCGTTGCAGAAAGATATCAAAAAGGTTCTAGTTGCTCTTGATGTGACGGATGCGGTTGTTGATGAGGCTATTGAAGTTGGTGCGAACCTTATTATTGCGCATCATGCGATTATTTTCCGGCCACTGGCTCATCTTCAAACAGAAACACCGGCAGGTCGTTTGTACGAAAAATTAATCAAAAATGATATCGCTGTTTATATCGCCCATACGAACCTAGATGTGGCAGAAGGCGGCGTAAATGATTTGCTGTCGGAGCAACTTGGCTTAACGGATATGACCCATTTGGAAGATGTGCATACAGAGAAGCTGCAAAAGCTCGTTGTTTTCGTACCTGAGACGCATCATCAAGTGGTGCTGGATGCGCTATTTAAAGCGGGAGCAGGCGGCATTGGCCAATACAGCTCTTGCAGCTTCAATATCCCCGGGACGGGGACGTTCCTGCCGCAGGAAGGGGCAAATCCGTTTATCGGGGAAGTTGGTAAGCTGGAACGCGTACAAGAGGTACGCGTAGAGACGATCGTAACCGCTAGCGTACAGCGCAAAGCGGTTACTGCGATGTTGAAGGCCCACCCCTACGAGGAGGTGGCCTATGACCTCTACCCGATGGATCTGAAGGGTAGAGTGTTCGGTTTGGGCCGCGTGGGCAAGCTGCCCGCGGCGATGACGCTTCGCGAGCTCACGGAGCACGCGAAGGCGGTGTTCGACGTGCCGACGGTGCGCGTCGTCGGCGATCTCTCACGGCCTATCCGGAAGGTGGCCGTGCTGGGTGGTTCTGGCGGCCGCTACATGCGGCACGCCATGTTTGCCGGCGCCGATGTGCTGGTCACCGGCGACATCGACTACCACACCGCGCACGATGCGTTAGCGGCGGGGCTAGCTATCCTCGACGTTGGACACAACGTCGAGAAGGTCATGAAGCGCGGCGTCGCGGACTACCTCGCTGCGCAGCTCGCGAAGACGGATACGCAGGTACTTGCATCCACAATCAATACAGAACCGTTCCAATTCCTATAGGCAGGAACGAGGCGTGCACCTCCACATGGAAATTGAGGAAATGATCATGTGTTGTAATTCGAAGCTATTCTTAGTATACTAGCCTATGCAAAGGGAAGTTTGACAGACAATCGCTGGCTATGGGTAAGCCATAGCGAGAGGAAAGTCCGGGCTCCATAAGGCAGGGTGCTGGATAACGTCCAGTCAACGCGAGTTGAAGGATAGGGCCACAGAAATGGACCGCCGATGGCTTGAAATATAGCACAGGCAAGGATGGAACCGTGGTGTAAGAGACCACGAGGTTCTATGGTGACATAGATCCTGGTAAACCCCACTTGGAGCAAGACCTAGAGGAACGCAAGTTGCTTTCGAGGCAGCAGTCTTCGCCTGAGACGCGTTCGGGTTGGTCGCTTGAGCTGTGTAGCAATGCACAGCCTAGATAGATGATTGTCGCTTCAATAGTGGCAGGGGAGCAGACGCCCGTTATGACCACTGGAAGTACAGAACCCGGCTTACGGCAAACTTTCCATACTGTCGGTTACCCGCAAGGCTTAGGCTTTGCGGGTATTTCATTTGTACATCATAAATAGCATGAAATTTCCATTTATACGGCAAAATCAAAAACACCTTCAATCCCACACTAGTGGAATTGAAGGTGTTTTGGGTTAAATTTTTATCTATCCTCTACCTCTCAATACTACCCGCATATTTCCTTGGTACTAAATGCAATTGACGCGCAAAATCCTGCGGCCAATATGACAAAGGAGCAGTTTCTTGCTTCGCCATTTCTATAGCTTTAGCCACATCAATTAACCCATCGCCAAAATATTTATCGTGGCCTTTGTCTCCAAGATCTTGAGCGGACTTCCGCATGATCTCGTAGACATCTGTATTTTTCAAATTGGGATTAGCAGATCGAATCAACGCAGCAAGTGCTGTCACATGGGGGCTTGCCATGGAAGTGCCTGATAACGCGGCATACTGGTTGTTCGGATACGTACTGGCGATCGTGACACCAGGTGCGGTAACATCTATATAGTCGCCGTAATTCGAGAATGGTGCTTTCTCATTCTTAGAATCACTAGCTGCTACAGCGAATACCTCAGGATAAGCGGCAGGATATCCAGGTTGCTCCGTATTATCATTGCCGCTTGCCGCGATAAGAGCAACGTCTTTATCGTAGGCGTATTGAATGGCATCATGGAGAAAGCCAGAATCCGCATAATTACCCAGGCTGAGATTCATGACCTTAGCGCCGTGGTCTGTAGCCCAAATGATCCCCTGAGCAACGGAGTAGGTGCTGCCTGCCCCTGTTTGATCCAGCACTTTAACAGGTAAAACTTTGTTAAACCAAGTCATCCCGGCAACACCCAGATTATTGTTGACAAGCGCAGCAATCACACCTGTCACATGTGTGCCGTGTCCAACATCATCTTGCGGAGTATCATTTCCGCTGATGACATTGTAACCAGGCAATAATTGTCCTTGCAGGTCTGGATGCTTCATATCTACACCTGTATCAACAACTGCAACAATAACATCATTGGCGCCGCGGTTTAACTGCCACCCTTGTACAGTTTCAATCAAAGGTAGGTTCCATTGATACCGCTGATATAAATTGTCATTCGGCATGAAGTTCGATGTGACTGGCGTCTGATTAGTATTAGTATTGGTGCTGGAAGGGTTTGAATCCGCTCGATCTTGATCATCATAGTAATCATTGGTCATATAAAGGAAATGTGGTTCAACATACGCGACATTCCATTTGCGGAAATAGGCCATTAATGCTTTGGCGTCCATTCCCTCCGTGCGGAAAACGTACGTATACCCTAGTTTTTGTGCTGAAATAGCTTTGATCTCAGTTTTTATTTGATTAAGCTGAGCCTCAGTTGGATCCGATTTGAAGCGTACAACAACTTCATTCTGCTGGTAATGACTAGTGCCTTGATTATCTTCAGGATGATCCACAACCTTGTCTTTTAACGTATTCGTTTCTACTGACTCCACTTTCCAACGGTTTTCGTTTGGATAGGGCTCGAGTCTTAAGTTCTTCATCTGATGATCGGTTACTTGTGCAAGCACATCTTGATGGATAACTCCAACGAGAGAATCCTCACCGTTCGTTGAAGGAGTGCCTTGAACGAAATAAACATTATGTCCGGCTCCGAACTTAGGAGACTGATAATGCTTGCCCCCATCAACAGCGGTTTTAGCTTCTTTCAAATAGGTGGCAGCTTGGTCTTTGTTTGAGGGAGGCAGGTCTCCTGATTTAATACCTTGTTCCCAGGTCTGTCCACGCTTTGACCATACAAGCACTTCCATTTTCTCATGATGATTTCGCATGTTTTTCAGGACATTCGTAACGGGTTCGCCGCCTTGGATTTGACCGAGCATGGTTGTATAATCGATGGCACATTGACTTCTGCAAAGTTCATCAGTAAGCTTCACATCCTGTTCGAGTAGGGCTAACTTGGAAGTTGTTTCATACTTCGCGCTGTAGACCTCTGGTCCAGGTTTGGTGCGATGATTGGGCAGTTCAGGAAAGAGGACGACCCCTAATCCTAATACGAGAGTAATGGTAGTGAGATAACGCCACATAATGAAGCCCTCCTTTTAAGAGTAGGGTTAGGCGAGCGGGATTGTTTTATGCATGGTAACTGGTGTTTTACATATACCACTTCGGGATAATTTATGGTAGGATAGAAGTAGCGCAATTATAGGAGGTCTTCTTACATGGCTGTTTTTAATGTGAAAAATATTTGTGATTCCACGCGTACTAAGCTCAAAGAAACGACGGCCAAAATGGAACTGTTTCTTAATCAACATTCGCTCTCACTGTTAAATGTGGAAAATGATCCGGCAATGGATGAATTTTACCGCGGGTATTTACAGGACACTCGTCATCTTCTTGTTTTTTGTGAAGTGGCTTATGAGAAATTGGGCGTTAGCTTGAGACGTCCTACTTTTAATGTTGATTTTTCGGAAAAAGTGCTCTATGAGGTATATCATACATGCGTTAATACCTTCTTCTATCCTAAGAATGAGTGCTATTCCGAAGACGGTCGCTACGCTTATACAGGACAAGATGCGATTCGTTTCCGCAAAAAGCCTTCACGTGAAGTTCGTGACTTAACCATCGAATTGTCCAAGGTGTTTGAAGAGCTTAGAGAAGATCTGGCTTACTATGAAACAGATTACATTACACAACGCCGTATGCAAGGTGAAAAAGTTTAATTGCAATCGAAAAGAACTATACAAAGGGATGCGACCAACGCATCCTTTTTCTTTTAGAAAAGGGGAGGACATTTATGGAGTTAGAACAATTAATTAGCAGTAGCGTTGCAATTATTAAGCTGAATCAGCATCCTAGCGGAGGCTATGTGGCTTCTCCTCTTTTTCCCCCTTATTCCTTTAGTTGGTTGCGGGATGGCACATTTATTGCTAATTCGATGGATCGCTTAGGAGAAACAGGTAGTGCGGAGCAATTTTACCGTTGGGTGCATCGTGTTCTGAAAAACAAGCGTTCGCGGCTTACTGAACTGTTACGAAAACACGAGAATAAGGAATGGATTGATCGTTCGGAATTTCTAGGAACTCGGTATCATTTGGATGGTCGAGACGATCATTCGGAGTGGGGTCATTTTCAAATGGATGGTTATGGTGCGTGGTTATGGGGGCTTGTGGAACATATTCGTTTAACAGGCCATACGACACTCTTGGAAGAATTCAGAGAGAGCATCGAGTTGACAGTGGACTATATCATGACATTTTGGCATTATCCGAATTTTGATTGTTGGGAAGAGTACCCGGATTATGTGCATCCTGCAACATTGGCCTGTTTATATGGAGGGCTAAAGGCACTAGGTGAGCTAGAATCACGTCAAGATCTTATAGAGAAAGCTGAACTAATTCGGCATTTTATACATACTAATGCTGTTCGTAATGGACGATTCGTGAAGTCAATTCACTGTGTAAATGAAGTATGGCAACCAGCGCTGAGTGGCGTTGATGCAAGTTTACTCTGGCTCGCCTTACCGTTTGGGGTGTGTGAGCCAAGTGATCCTATTATGCTCCGAACCGTTCAAACAATCGAAGCTGATCTCAAACATGGCGGTATTCAACGCTACCTCGAAGATCGGTATTATGGAGGCGGCGAGTGGTTATTGTTAACCGCTTGGTATGGCTGGATTCAGTTTGAGCTTGGAAATAAAGATGAAGCGCAGCGTTGTTTATCTTGGATAGCAAGTAAGGCTGACGAGCTGGGACGTTTCCCTGAACAAGTAGATGATAACCTTCGAGAGCCCGCGGTTTATGCGGAATGGGCAGCGAAACATGGTGAGCCTGCACGTCCACTTCTCTGGTCACATGCCATGTTCTTGGTCTTATCTGACAGACTCCAATAAGCATAGATCACTCCTAAGGCGGGCAAATTGTTAAGGGGGTGATGATGATGCCAGCAGTCAAATGCGCAGTAGCCAATTGTGAATATTGGACACAAGGAAACAACTGTCATGCAGACACGATTATGATTGAAGTTGATCAGCACGCTAATGCTAGCTACAATGAAGAATTTGCGTCAGAGGAATCTTTTGATACAACTCATCATGATACTGCAACCAAAGCGGCTAATACGTGTTGCCACACGTTTAAGCCTGCGACCAAACATTAGGTATGTGTAACGCGGAGGTCGCATGAATAAAGAGGATAAATCTTTAGACAATGCCACCAAGGAGCGATTCCAGAAGAGTCAGCTTCGTATCGAGAGCGGACTCCATGCCCAAGAAGAATATGCAGCTGAGATTGCTGTACCTCAGGCTAGAATAAACCGAGGCTCTGAGTCTACCTCGACAGTTTCTAGTGAGGAAGTCGCTGAGCTAGTAGAAGCTGTAACACGCAATAAAGCAGTGGGGTATGTAGCGCTGTTCGTTGCTCTAGCTTCGTTATTTGTTTGGCCAGTATTGCTTGGGATTTCAGGTATTATTCTCGGTGTTATTGCTTTTGTAATGGGAAATAAGAGCATGGGCTCTTGGTCCGTTGCACTTGGTTTAATTGCCGTAGCCGCCTATTTTTTATTGGTTCCTTACTATTCTTAACCTTTGATAAAGTAAGCCGAGAAATCGGCTTACTTTATTTTTTTTCTGAAAAAAACGTGAAAAAGAGCTTAAGAAGGCCATTATTCATGTGTAACAGCGCAATAAGGGCTCATTTTAATGTGTTTACGCCCATTTGCTCGTACTATTTGGCTTCAAGTGTCATATTCGCACCTTTGAATGATTACAGTATTATTATATAATGAGTAGTGATATTAAAAAATTAAAATCGAAAATTAAGGGAGGTGTACCTACTCTCCTCGGTGCAGCTTTTGCACTTGTTAGGGGATAGGTAAGGTATTGGAAGATCCTTTGCCCGAAACG
The DNA here is from genome assembly GCF_059691975.1 of Paenibacillus sp. J22FR5. Lineage (NCBI taxonomy): Bacteria > Bacillati > Bacillota > Bacilli > Caryophanales > Paenibacillaceae > Paenibacillus > Paenibacillus sp. J22FR5. The sequence continues at coordinate 153,683 of NZ_JCAUAN010000003.1, forward strand.
TTAATCAGTTTTCTGTTAATGTTTGGACTAGTGTTGTTAAACGGTTTTTTTGTCGCAGCTGAATTTGCCATGGTGAAAGTACGTGGAAGTCGGATTGAATCGCTTGTCGGTGAAGGACGCCGAAATGCGAAATTCGCTCAAGGGATTATGAATAATCTCGATGCTTACCTCGGTGCTTGTCAATTAGGAATTACGCTCACATCATTAGGACTTGGTTATGTGGGTGAACCGACGTTCGCCAAAATTTTAGAGCCTTTATTCGCTCCGCTGGGATTACCAGACACTGTTTTTCACACAATTACATTTATTATTGCCTTTTCTTTAATGACTACTCTTCATATCACATTAGGTGAACAGTTTCCTAAGACGTATGCGATTCGTAAAGCCGAACAAATTACTCTGCTTTCTGCAGGACCTATGGTATTATTCTATAAAATTATGTACCCTTTCATTTGGATACTGAATGGCATTTCCAATTGGATGCTGCGCCGTGCTGGGATTGAGCCCACTACGGAACACGAATCTGCGCATACGGAGGACGAAATTCGAGTCCTGATGCAGGAAAGTCACAAAAACGGACTAATCGATAACACAGAGCTCACGCTTGTTGATAATATATTCGGATTCGCAGAGACGACAGCGCGCGAAATTATGATTCCACGTACGGAAATGGAATGCTTATATGCAGGACTTTCTTATGCCGAGAACTTAGCTATCGCGATCAAAGAAATGCGTACACGATACCCTGTGTGTGATCCAGATAAGGATAACATTATTGGTTTCGTGCACATAAAGGATTTGCTGAAGCCTGATGCGAATCTCAAAGGCATTAAGAAGATCATTCGCCCGATTACCACGGTACCGGATTCGATTCATATAAGCGATCTGCTGAAAATGATGCAAAAACGCAAGAGTCAGATGGCTTTGCTCATTGATGAATATGGCGGCACATCGGGCTTAGTAACGCTGGAAGATATCATGGAAGAGATCGTTGGTGAAATTCAAGATGAGTTTGATGAGGAACGCCCAACGATTGAAATGAAGGATGAGAATACGTTCTCGATTGATGGTTTATTGTTAATTGACGAAGTAAACGAATACTTTGGTCTTGAGATCGAGTCGGATGATTATGACACCATCGGTGGTTGGATTTATTCTCAAACCGAAATTCCGCCAAGCCGTAATCAGCAGGTAAGTTACAATGATGAATTTATGTTCATTGTAGAAGAAACCGATCATTTACGCATTTCACGTGTCACGGTGAGAAGATCATTGAATGACAATGAAATGCTTCAGCAAAATATTTCTTGAAAGGCATGGGGGGACAGTCAATAGACTGTGCCCCATGTCTTTGTTTTGGAATAAAAGTATAGTCGTCAGGGCTCAAAACGTGTACAATAGGTACATTGATCATGAATAAGCGAGGTCTGAGCGATGAACAGCATCACGAATACAAATATGAATAGTATTGACCCTAGAGTATTGAAGGAGCTGCTTCAGCTTCAGACGTTGAGTAAATTAAGTCTGTTTTCTGATGACACGTCATCTTCAAGTACAGACGATACAAGTGATTTTAGTGAGCTTTTAAATACCTTAATGGGACAAGGTGCGGGTACAGGGACTAATGCTTTGGACACATCAACACTTGAACAATCGTTGAGCAATCTCCCAAGTGCGCTAGGCGCCTTGAATAAATCATATACGCCTTTGCAGGCGATCTCTCAGTTATCATCCGTCTCGCAGTTTGAAGGGCTTATTGGGCAAGCTAGTCAGAAATATGGGGTGGATTCTTCACTGGTTAAGGCGGTTATTCAGCAAGAATCATCCTTTAATCATCAGGCTGTCTCTTCTGCAGGTGCCAAAGGCTTAATGCAGCTCATGGATGGGACAAGCAGCGGCTATGGGGTAACGAACCCATTTGATCCGAAACAGAACATAGATGCAGGTACTCAATTCCTAAGTAGCTTGCTTAAGAAATATAACGGGAACGAAGGCGTTGCACTTGCCGCTTATAATGCAGGACCTGGTCGCGTAGATCGATTAGGCATTAAGACAGATCAGGATCTGGCGAAAAAGCTTCAGTTTTTGCCGAAAGAGACGCAAGCTTACGTTTCTAAAGTGCTTGATCATCGTCAGAATTTTGCTCAATAATGGGTGTAACTATTGGCTGGTTTTCGCATGTTCTATGCGGAGATCAGCTTTTCGCATTTGATCCAGCTTACTTGAGTTCTCGTCGTTTATAAGCTTTAATAAGGGAAGGCATCCAAGGGGACAAGGAGGCTGCAGTTTATGGTTATGAAGGGGAATCAGCAAGCCATGCTTTATATGGATTACGCGGCAACGTCGCCGCTTTATGAAGAAGTTATTGATACCATCGCTGAGGTTATGAAATCACATTATGGAAATCCCTCCTCTATACATCGTTTAGGTGTAGAAGCGAAGAAGCTTTTGCAGAGCGCTAAGGAAGTTATCGCATCTGTTATAGATGTTTTGCCTAGTGAAGTCATTTGTACGTCAGGTGGGACTGAAAGTAATAACTTGGCGATCAAAGGCGCAGCATACAGCTATCAACATCGTGGGAAACATCTTATTACTACGCAAATCGAGCATGCTTCGGTCAAAGAAGTATTTGCCGGGCTGGAGCAAGAAGGCTTTCGAGTCACTTATTTACCTGTCTCACGTGCAGGAAGAGTAAAGTTAGAGGATCTTCAAGCTGCGATTTGTGAGGATACGATTCTTGTTAGTATCATGTATGTGAATAACGAAGTAGGCACGATTCAACCTATTCAAGAAATAGGGCAATACCTCGCTAGGTATCCTAAAATCATTTTTCACGTGGACGCCGTTCAAGGTCTTGCTAAGTTACCTCTGCATCCCAAAGCATGGAGAATCGATCTATGCAGCGCGTCTGCTCATAAATTTCGAGGACCGAAAGGTGTTGGCTTCCTTTATCGGAGAACAGGTGTACAATTGAAACCATTGCTGGCAGGCGGCGGCCAAGAATTTGGTGTCCGCTCAGGTACTGAAAACGTCCCGTTAATCGTGGGTATGGCGAAAGCACTGCGTATCTCGATGGACAATCAATCTGTGAAAATGGCTCATAAATATGCGCTTAGACAGCAATTGTTGGCAGGCATCGCGGGAATTCCTGAGCTAAGTGTTATAGGCTCTGAGGTGGAGGGGGAGATGGCTCCGCATATCGTTCACTTTGCTTTTGCCCGCATGAAAGCAGAGGTCGTCGTACATGCCCTGGAACAGAAAGGGATCTACATCTCAACGCGATCAGCTTGTACGTCTGGCGAGTCAGAGCCGAGTGAAGTCATGTTGGCTTTAGGCTGCAGTCGTGAGTTGGCTGTTAGTGGCTTAAGAGTGAGCTTTTCTGATGAAAATGAAAAGCAAGATATCGAGCAATTCCTACGCTCATTACAAGAGGTGGTCAAGGAGCTTGCTCCCATGAGAAATCCATCTGTCAGTCTAAGGGGGAAGCGAAGATGAAGCCGGATTGTTTAATATTGCGTTTTGGTGAAATGATGCTTAAAGGTAAAAATCGCAAACGATTTGAGCGAAGTGTGATGATTCAAATTCGCAAAGTTTTAAGTTCTTTTCCTGATGTCAGGTATATTCCTGAGTTTGGACGCGTATATGTGGAGCTAGGGGGTGCCGATTATGAACAGGCTTCTGCTGCGCTACAGCGTGTTTTTGGACTTGCATCCTTCAGTCCAGCTTATCATGCGCCACTAGAGTTAGAAGCGATTCAAGAGACGGCCCTGCGGATGATGCAGGCACTTCCCAAACAACCTGCGACCTTTAAGGTAACGGTTCGGAGGGTCAATAAAGCATTTCCGCATGACTCGCAACAGATGAACTATTTGGTTGGCGGCTATGTGCTACAGGCTATTCCGGGGTTACAAGTGGATGTTCGAAATCCTGAGGTTGAACTGCGTGTGGAAATCCGCGAGGATAAGGTGCTTTTGTATGTCGATGTCATTGCATGTGCAGGGGGGTTCCCGTCAGGAACGAGCGGTAAAGCGCTACTGATGCTGTCAGGAGGCATTGATAGTCCCGTAGCAGGTTGGTTAGCGATGCGAAAGGGATTAACGTTAGAGGCCATACATTTCCACAGTTACCCCTATACCAGCGAACTTGCGAAGGATAAAGTGATTGAGCTTGCTCATCAGCTGGCTGGCTATACAGATTCATTAAAGCTTCACCTGGTATCCTTCACGGAGGTCCAAACCTCTATTCACCGTGCGTATAATGATAATCTGTTGGTTACCCTCATACGGAGAGCGATGTACCGCATTGCTGAACGTATTGCAGAACGTGAGGAACTGGGTGCCTTAGTTACTGGCGAGAGCTTAGGACAGGTGGCAAGTCAAACACTGCCAAGTCTTCACGCCATTGGGCGCGTGGTTACATTACCGCTTCTTCAGCCGTTGATGATGATGGACAAGCAAGAGATTATTGGTGTTGCGGAATCCATTGGAACGTTTCCAATCTCGATTTTACCCTATGAAGATTGCTGTTCCTTATTTCTCCCGCCTTCCCCGAGTACGAATCCCAACTTGCGTTTGGTGGAAAAGCTGGAAGCTGGCATGACATTCCTAAATGAGCTCATTGAAAGAGCGGTCTTAGAAACAGAAACTATTGAAATCGTGCATGGACAATTGAAAAAGGAATCTAACGCTCATTTATTCTAGCTCCTCACTGCAGCTCTAATCGCACCCTTCCCAATCACTTGCTCTCCATGTTCGTCAGGAGGTCGTGAAGTATGATTGATGCGCTCTTTTTATTCTTGCAAATTATGTTGATTAATATTGTATTAAGCGGAGATAATGCGGTAGTCATTGCCCTAGCAAGCAAAAATCTACCTCTAGAGCAGCGTAAGCTTGCCATCTGGTGGGGGGCTTTCGGTGCCATCGCTTTGCGTTTAGTACTGACACTCGTTGCTGTAAGTTTGCTTACGATCCCATTTATTCAAGCTGGGGGCTCTATCTTGCTGCTGTGGATCGCAATTAAGCTTCTGACGGACGAAGATGGGCATTCGAATATTAAGGAAGCTTCAACGCTGGGCAAAGCCATATGGACTATCATTGTTGCAGATTTCGTGATGAGCTTGGACAATGTTTTAGCCATTGCAGCCAAAGGAAATGGGAATAATACCGTTATTATTTTAGGGATTGGATTGAGTATTCCCATTATTATTTGGGGAAGTACAATCGTCATGAACTTACTTCAGAAATATCCGATCCTTGTTTATATGGGGGCGGGTATTCTTGGATATACGGCAGGGGAAATGTTTGTCAAAGATGAGAAGATGATTGATTGGCTGCTGCATGATTTTGAATTTTTGCATGTTTGGATCCCCATTATGGCCACGGTTATTGTGATTGCATCAGGTGGTATTGCCAAATGGGTGCGATTGCTTCCATTCAAGACAAGGAATGAATGAGAATTCAGCACATGGACTGTGAGGTCAATGTGCTGTTTTTTTTGGCAAAGTTAGCGCTAAGAAGGACCAACCATAAATCAGGAGAAATACGATAATTAACGAAGTGGAGCAGCGGTACATAAGGGCATAGCTGCCGCTCCAGTTCGCTATGGCGCCTAGCACCATCGCCCCTAACCCGATTCCAAGGTCGTTAGCGGAGAAAAAGGTTCCGTTTGCCGCACCGCGTCGCTCAGGAGAAGAACGAGAAATGGTCCATGCCTGAAGAGCCGGTTGTATGGAGCCAAAGCCAACACCGTAGCATAGCGCTGCAATAGCCAGACTAAAGTTGGAATGTGCAAAGGAAAGTAATAATAGCCCTGTAATCGTGAAGATCGCGCCAGGGAGCAATACCCATTCTGGTCCTTTACGATCAAAAACCACGCCTGTTATAGGTCGAACAAGAAGTACCATGCTTGCGTTGCATAAGAAGAAAAGGCCGACATTGGCAATACCTGCTTCATGGCCAAATAAGGTAATAAAGGTCACGATCCCCCCATAACAAATCGCTGTACAAAGCAGGAGTACAGAGGGGAGTAACGCGGTTCGCTCCCATAATCGATCTACCAATCGAATTCGCTGCGCAGGCATCAAAGGCCGAGTTGGCTTCGGATATGTAATGAAAAGTGAGCTAAATAAAGATAATATCGCCAAAATCGTTGAGATCAAAAGAACGTACTGAAAACCGTATGCCTGTATCACTCGGAGCCCGGTGAGCGGCCCAACTGCCATCGCGAGCGTATTGGACAATCCGTAATAGCCCATTCCTTCCCCGCGGCGCTCGGGAGGGATGATATCGGCGATCACGGTGCCTAAGGATGTTGTGGATAATCCCCAGCCAATCCCATGAACAAAACGTGCAGCCAAAATAAGGGTAACAGCTGCAATATACGAATATCCTGCAATGGTAAGTGCGCAAATGGCCAAACCTACAAGAAGTACATGCTTTCTGCCCAGCTTGTCTAACGCTCTGCCGGCGAATGGCCGGGTAAGAAGAGAAGAAATAGTGAATATGCCAATCACAAGACCAACTTGCACATTGTCGCCACCTAATTGTGATAGATGGATAGGAATGGTTGGTATGAGCATTTGAAAACTGAAAAAAAGCAGTAAATTTGCCAAAGCCGTGATTAGAAAGGCTTTGGTCCAAAGTGGTTTTCGTTGTTGCTTATTGCTGACGACAGTCCGATTCATGATACCTCCCCTAATTGACCTGCATACTATTTTTGCATAGCAAAAAAAGGATCTGCAGGTGCTTTAGTATACCCATGTGAAGGAAAATGAACGCAAAAGATGGATCTCGAAAACACCTACCATTTTGCTGTTAGGTGAGATAAAATATTTGTTGAAGGGTGTCGATTTATTTATCGATGAATCATCCGTTCAACATTTGTACATTTTAGGAGGGATTCGTATCGCTAGAAATAGCTACTCCATTGGCATTTTATTTATTGGCTTGGCAGTGCTGTTGTTGCTAGGCAAATTAGGGGTTTTCCATTTACTTCTTTCCTTTTTTTGGCCCCTTATATTACTTATCCCCGGACTGCTATTTCATTTCTTGTATTTCAACCGCAGGCTGCCAGCTGGCATGCTCGTCCCTGGAGGCATTTTGACAACCTATGCCCTCATGTTTTTCTTCTGCAATCTTTTCGGCTGGGGTTCGATGAGCTATATTTGGCCGGGCTTTATTCTAGGGGTAGCGATTGGGTTATACGAGCTTCATTTATTCGAACGTGGCAGTGATCGAAGCATTTGGATCGCAGCCATGGTGTTGGGAATCATTTCAGCCGCATTTTTCGGCTTGACTTTACTATTCAAATTAGGCATTTATGTAATCGCTTTGATCCTTGTCATTGCTGGACTTTCCATGATTTTCCGAAAGCGAAGATTGTGGTGATTTCGCCTTTTTCCAGTTAAAAGTTTTGTTTTATGCGCCTTTTATCTTGCATAATGTCGAGAAACTGCGTATACTAAGGGTAAATGTCAAGCGTCGGCGCTTATGTCCGACGCTTGTTTTATGAACAGAGACGAAAATTATAGGGTAGAGAGGGTTTGACATTCATGCATGCAAGAGACAAGATTCGCAACATTGCCATTATCGCACACGTTGACCACGGTAAAACAACACTCGTAGATAAATTGCTTCAACAGTCAGGAACATTCCGCGACAACGAGGCTATTCAAGAAAGAGCGATGGACTCCAACGATCTAGAGAGAGAACGCGGTATTACCATCCTTGCCAAAAATACGGCGATTAACTATAAAGACTACTTGATTAACATCGTAGATACACCAGGACATGCTGACTTCGGCGGAGAAGTTGAGCGTATCATGAAAATGGTAGACGGCGTTTTGTTGGTTGTTGATGCTTTCGAAGGTACAATGCCACAAACGAAATTCGTTCTACGTAAAGCACTTGAGAGCAATCTTTCTCCGGTAGTTGTCGTAAACAAAATTGACCGTCCAAACGCGCGTCCGCAAGAAGTTGTTGACGAAGTTCTTGATTTGTTTATCGAGCTAGGCGCAACTGACGAGCAACTTGATTTCCACGTTGTATACGCATCTGCTTTGCAAGGGACTTCAAGTCTTGATCCAGAGAAACAAGATGCTAACATGGAAGCTATTTATGAAACAGTTGTTAATCACATCCCAGCTCCAACGGAAGACGTTGACCAACCGCTTCAATTCCTTGTTACATTGATGGACTACAATGAGTACTTGGGTCGTATCGGCGTAGGCCGTGTGAACCGTGGTAAAATCCGTCAAGGTCAAACCGTTGCTGTTATGACACGTGAAGGTGGACAAAAGCAAGCTCGAATCGAGAAACTTTTCGGTTTCACAGGCTTGAAACGAATTGAGATTGAAGAAGCAGCTGCAGGGGATATCATTGCTATTGCAGGGATTAAAGACATCAACATTGGTGAAACGGTAGCTGATCCAGCGAATCCGGAAGCATTGCCAGTATTGAAAATCGATGAGCCAACGCTTCAAATGACATTTATCGTGAACAACTCACCGTTCGCTGGTCGCGAAGGTAAATGGGTCACTTCCCGTAAAATCCGTGAGCGTCTATACAAAGAGCTTGAAACAGATGTAAGCTTACGCGTTGAAGATACAGATAGCCCGGATGCATTCATCGTATCTGGCCGCGGTGAGCTTCACTTAGGTATTTTGATTGAAAATATGCGTCGTGAAGGCTTTGAATTGCAAGTTTCCAAACCAGAAGTTATCATTCGTCAAATCGACGGACAAAAAATGGAGCCGATTGAGCGTTTGATCATCGACGTTCCAGAAGATAGCATGGGTTCTGTTATGGAAAGCCTAGGTTCACGTAAAGCTGAAATGGTTAACATGATCAACAACGGCAGCGGAAATGTTCGTCTGGAATTCTTGATTCCAGCTCGTGGTTTGATCGGTTACAGAACGAACTTCTTGACACTGACTCGCGGCTACGGAATCATGAATCATGCATTTGACAGCTATGGTCCATACCAAGGTGCAGGCGTTGGCGGACGTCACGAAGGCGTACTCGTATCAAGCGAATCAGGCGTATCCACACTTTACGGAATTCTTTCTGTAGAAGATCGCGGAATCTTGTTCGTTCATCCTCAAACCGAAGTTTACGAAGGCATGGTTGTTGGTGAGCATACACGCGACAATGATATCATCGTTAACATCTGTAAAGAAAAAGCAGTTAACAACATTCGTTCCGCAAACAAAGAAGAAACAGTTAAAATGAAAACTCCTCGTATGTACTCATTGGAGCAAGCACTTGAGTATTTGAACGATGATGAATATTGTGAAATTACACCGAAATCGGTTCGTATCCGTAAAAAGATCTTGAACAAGAGCGAGCGCGAGCGTGCTGAGAAGCACCGCAAAACAGCAGAAGCTAACGTTTAATTCACAAAGTATTCGAATAAAGGGAAATGTCGGCTTTCGAGCCGCATTTCCCTTTATTTTATTGTGGTTTTAAGGGATAATGGGGAATGACTTAACTTTTTTAACTTATTAACGAAATGGAGTGTATGTTTGTTGACTGCCTTGAATGAATGGTTTGCCAATCACCTCTTAATTACGTATCTATTAATCTTTGTTTTCATGTCCTATGTGTACAATAAAGTGTTCCGTACGCGCAAATTACCTATCCTCAAAACTGCACTCATTTATGTGCTGTTAGCGATCGGTTCTGTGATGCTCCTCGTATTTCAAATTGTAGGCTTGCCTATTGTACTTTGCTTGGCGGTTGCCATATCCCTGATGTTTATGGTGAGAATTCGTTATTTCATTGAGAAAAGAAGCGGCAAGCGGCCGACTTAATAGGAGTGACTCCTTATGACCCGATATTGGTTAACACCGATTCTTGGTTATTCACCGCTCGTACTTGGTGAAGACCGCATGTGCATCCTGTCCGATCCCGAATTTGAAATGTTTCGTCAATTAGCAGGAGGTCAACATCCTCGCTTACTGTCGATGTTTAAATCGAGTCTGCTGCTCAGCGATGATGAAGACGTATGCGGATCAGACCTCGTAGAATTAGATTTAACGGTTTCTGGTGATATCGTGTTTAATGGTGAACCGTTTCACCTTTCACACTGTGCAGAGGCCTTTCTGGACCGTTTGCTGAACAGGCAGGAGGCGAGAGCGTTGCTGCTAGCAATGGGAGCTCATATTGAAACGAACAATGGGCTGCACAATGCTTGGACGAAACAATGGTTGCAATGGTTAGAAGATGGCTATAACATTGTTCTATTAAGAGAGGATGGACGCTGAGATGAAGCTGGGGGATGCCTTTTTCAATTGGCTGCAAATGCATATTGTGTCGCAGGCTCGGCCTGAGGATGAAGCGGCTAAAGATACGTTGGATTTTTTCGCACTCATTTTAGTTGAGGATCACGGAATTAGTAAGCTTGAGATTTTACCGATTGCGGATCCGATGAAGATTTGGATTGGGTATGAGCAGGAAGGGGAATATCATAAGCATTGCTTCGATCGTGAGAGTGCGGAGAAGTTGTTGACTGATATTAATTCGAACCCCATTTACAACAATCAATAGCGGTTTAACGCTGTGGACATCTGTGGACATAACTTTACCAAATCAACGTACACTAAAGTATATCTGGACAAAAAGGAGAGCCTGCTTGATTTGAAAATAGATACATAATGGTGGAACGCTTGGCACTCGCTATGCTATACTGTAAGTGTAAGGAGCGTTTTCAACCACCTAGTAGGAGGCGCAAACGATATGGCTGAACATCTAACAGCTACACCGATGCAATGGATGGATAGCGCCCAACTCTTGATTAAAGCTGAATATGCGAAAGCTTGTGAAAGCCGAGACACGATCTTTTCACTCGGCCAAGTTTTTGATGCGATAAAAAAAGCCTAGATCTGCACATGCAGTCAGGCTTTTTGTCATCTTCAGTGAATTACCGGGTCGGAACCTGTGGGCTCGTCCCATTCGGACCTGCGTTATCGATATCTGGAGCATTGCGAATATCGCGAGGCAGTTGTGGCATAACACGACCAACGATATCAGCCATTTGTTCCGCAAAGCCTGTAATCGGCCTTCCTGCTTGAATGTTATCCCGAATGTTGCGTAAGCGTTGATCTAAATCCATATCTGCTGTGACAATCGCATTCACGCCGTAAGGATCCTTCTTGAGTGCCTCTGCGACCGAATATTTTACAGTACCGACTTTGGCACGATCAAGCTCCTTCTTAATGTTGATGCCCACGACAGCAGTATTGCCGAAGACGACGCAATGTGCGCTCTCTACTTGAGGGATACTCAATGCTAGGTTTTCCAAATGCGCTGCAACTGCTTTCGAATCTTTGATTTCAAGCTTTTGCGGAGCAATTTGTTGAACTTTTACTTGTTTGTGATTCGTATCTTGAGAGGGGGCACCACTTTTCGGCGCTTGACTGCAGCCTACCGCGAGGATCAGTATCAGTCCACATACGTATATTAGTCTCACCAGAATCGTTCCCTTCTTTCCTTGAATCTCGCGTTTAGTTTGTCCTGTACGGTTGGGTTGTATGTATGAATATAACCAATGATCTAACGCCAAATCTGGGAGGGGACACACCAATGAAAAAAATTTACGTGTTAGATACCAATGTACTGCTTCAGGACCCTAATGCTTTATTCGCATTTGAAGATAATGAAGTGGTCATACCCGCCGTGGTGTTGGAAGAAATCGATTCTAAGAAACGAAATGCGGATGAAATCGGTCGCAATGCCAGACATGTCTCAAGATTGCTAGACGGATTAAGAGCCAAAGGCAATTTATCTGATGGCATTACCCTTGATCATGGGGGCAGCATTAAAGTGGAGCTTAACCATCGCAGCTTTGCCAAGCTGCAAGATACGTTTGCTGAATTAACCAATGATAATCGCATTCTTGCGGTTGCACTTAACTATCATCTAGAAGAGCAAGAAAATGAGGAAGCCAGACCTGTCGTCATCGTTAGTAAAGATACATTGGTTCGAATCAAAGCCGATGTACTGGGTATTCCAGCGCAGGATTATTTAACCGATCGAATCGTAGCTCAAACCGATATGTATACCGGCTATATCACGTTGTTCGTTCACCCATCGATCATTGATGAATTTTACTCGTATCGATTCTTGACCGTTACTTCACTGAATTTGAGTTACATGCTGCATCCTCACGAATTCGTGATCTTGCGCGATGAGCTCGGTTCTTCCAAATCAGCTTTGCTCAAAGTCACGCCGGATGCCAAAAAGCTTGAGCCGCTTTACATGAGCAACGATCCCATCTGGGGAATTGCCGCGCGCAATGCGCAGCAGAGAATGGCTCTTGAGCTTCTGCTCAATGACGATATCCCGCTCGTCACCCTAACTGGGAAAGCGGGTACAGGTAAAACGTTGCTTACGTTAGCTGCGGGGCTCATGAAAATTGAGGATGATCGTAAATACAAGAAACTGTTAATTGCTCGTCCGGTCGTCCCGATGGGCAAGGATATCGGTTACCTGCCTGGTGAAAAAGATGAAAAGCTGCGTCCTTGGATGCAGCCGATCTATGATAATTTGGAATATTTATTTGATACCAAAAAACCAGGTGATATTGAAAAAATACTTGCCGGTCTAGGTAGTATTCAAGTAGAAGCGTTAACGTATATTCGTGGACGGTCCATACCTGGTCAATTTATTATCATTGACGAAGCACAGAACTTATCGAAGCATGAAGTGAAAACAATTGTATCGCGCGTTGGTGAGGGAAGTAAAATCGTCCTCCTAGGTGATCCGGATCAAATTGACCATCCATACCTAGACGCATCGAGCAATGGGCTGACGTATGTGGTAGAGCGCTTCAAACAGGAAGGCATAAGCGGGCATATCACACTAGAGCGCGGCGAACGCTCTCATTTGGCGCAATTGGCAGCAGATTTGCTGTAAATGAGAAAAGCCCACATCCGACGATGTGGGCTTTTTACAAATTATCGCAAAACGTCGATACTGCAACGATAAGCTTTGGCAATGCCATGCATGAGTTCCACTAGCTGTAGATCAACGACATACACATCGTGATCTCCGTCCTTGTACTGAGCGATGAGGTGCTCTTCAACTTGAAGAGCCGCTTGATCGACCTCGGCAGGAGGACTAGTCGCCGTGAAACGGAAAGGAATAACGATTTTATCATACAAATAGTTATGTTCCGCGCGGCTTGTAAAACCATAATCACTGAACAAATCCGTTAATTCTGCATCAACTTTGAGCAAACGAAGTTCCATAATCGTTGTCTCGATGTTAAAATGGGCCATGACTTCAAGGGCAGCACGTTGCTGCTCCTCATTACTTACTATCAGCATTTCTTTATCGCGATCGAATAGTTCGACTTTGCCGGCTAGCGCTTTGACTATCTGGGCGTAAAAGCCAGGTATTTTCCCATCGGGCAGATCCATCATAAGTCCAATTTTGAGTTCCATAGTTGTTCGTCCTCACTTTATCGTCATTATCCCTACTAGTTTACAGAGATAATTTGAGTTTCACAACTGCCACGCCTTTTTTCGTCTCTACACTTAGCACATCGAGGTAGCTCACTACTTTTTTCGGAATAAAACCTAGCTGAAATTCTTTTGAAAAATCGTTAATCGTCGTATCCGGCAGTTTGAAGTCATTAAATTCAAGATTATCAACGACAAAACGGACTTCGTTCATATCGGCGTTCGTTAATAGATTGAAGTTTCCTTGGATCGAGATTTTCAACTCACCTTTCTTACCTGTTGCGATCATAGACCCATCTTTGAATTCAAAATTTAACGTCTGAAGAAGCTCGCTTTTCGAGTGTAAATACGCATTGAAATCTGCGTCTGTTAGGCTGATGACGGGTGTTTTAATAGAAGATAAGTCCATGTTCTTACTGTCTTTCATCAAAAATTGTGGAAGCTCGCGGAAAGCCATAGATAAATTGTCTAAGTAATCCCTCGCCAAAGGCAAGCCTTCTTGTTTCCATTGATCATTCAAGCTCTTGATTTGGGCTGCGATGACCTGGGCTTGGGCGCTGATCGCCAGCTGTTTGTCCAGTTCTTCTTGAAGCTTGACGAGCCGTTCACGCTGCTGCAGGAATTTTTCTTTGGTTTTTTGCAGCTCAGTTCGAGAATTGGTGAGTTCGGTCTGCAAGATTTTGAGCTTTTCGAACGAATCCGTGAAAGAGGCCAGAGCAAGATGATCATTGGTAATGATCATTTGTAAGTATTCAAACATTTTCAGAACATCTGTGAAAGAGTTTGCAGCAAAGAGCAGCATCCAGATCGAATCTCGATCTCCCGTATAATAAGCTCTTAATACTTTGCCCGCATGCTTTCGAGTTGCTTCAACGTTGCCATTTTGCTTAACGATGTCTTGTTCATTCTGTTTGATTTGCTCACCGATTTTGGCATCTTGCTCATTCAAGCGAGCCACTTCTTTATCGATTTCGAAAATGGTAAGTCCTTTTTGGACTAACTCTTTGGCTTCGTCTTGTGAAGATTTGGTTTCTTCGGCTAAAGCACCGCCATAAGGCAATGTGAGTTGTAATAGGAATACAATAATCAACAGATGAGCTGTGAGTTTTTTAGAATTCATTGATGGTATTCTCCCCCTATGAATAGATTATCATATTTCTATTAAATGAAGCACAAAAAAATACTTACCTTTGGGGAAAGGTAAGTATTTCACCTTATTACTATTTCTTTGGAGCTGGTGTTAACAGTTTGAGAATGTCATCGAAGCTCTTCACTTTAGCTGGAACGTCCTTCGTCAAAGGCGTAGCTTGATTAATAGCATCGTAAGTTTGATGAAGCGTAATATGATTGTCGAGTGCTTTCCCATCCATCGTTACCGTAAACGTGATGTCGAGCGACTGGTCGCGAATAAAGCCTTTATCGTCAATCGCAATTTTCATACTGCTTGGTGCTTTGATGGCAAGGGAGGCAAGCCCATTTTTCTTTAGTGATTCGGCTTTATCAGCCGACAAGAAACCATTGGTTTGTAAGGAACTAACGAACTCAGGTAATTTAGTTTGGAATTGTGTGTTGATTTCCTTCACATTTTTGGCTGTCAAATCGACCTGAATGGATTTAGCCGTTGTTCCGTCGTTCAATTTAAGGGGGTCTTTGGCTTCCTTAAACCATTTGGCGTCTATACCTTCAAAAATTAATTTGCTCAGTGTTGTAGATACTTGCGGTGTATTTTTCAATGTGTCAACGGTTAAAGGTGAACCAGTCGTTCCGCTCATTTTCTGTATATCAATCGTGTAATACTCATCTGCCGTCTTATTTAAGGCTGGCATATTAAAATACAATTTGCTATCTTTAATGAGAATTGGTATATCGATAGGGGATGTAGATCCCTTAGGCGTTATGCGTAAGTCGGTTTGAAATTGAAGGGGATCTACATTGCTTATGCCCTTCCACGTAATCGTGCTTTCTCTGACCAAAGATAACAATCCGTTCGTAAGAGGGTTAGCTGATTTCATTAAACCATCACTGATCGAGAGCGTCGTACTTCCATCGAAGGTATACGATTTCATTTCCGATTGTTTGCTAAGCGATTGTTGAAAAGCTTCTTTGACTTTCGTATTGTCTGTACAGGCTGTCAACGAGACTAGGCTAATTGCCGTTATCGCTGTTAGAGTAATCCACTTTTTTGTCATGCTGGGCTGTCTCTCCTTCCATAATCCTTTATCATTATAAGGGTTTCCTATTCATTTGTCTGTAAGTAAAGAACTGGAGGTTTTCATTCGTGAATCAACTAGGGCACATTGGCGTGGTGGAAGCACTAAAAGAAAGCATTCAAACCGCGGAAAATCTTAGTATTCCTTTTCGAGATTACATGGAAATGTGTTTGTACCATGATTCGGCAGGCTATTACCGTAACGATCAAATAAAGATTGGTAAACAAGGGGATTTCTATACGAGCTCTTCCATAGGAACTGTTATGGGGGAGATGGTAGCCGCATTCATTTATAAACAGCTGCAGCAACTGTCTGCTCTACCTGAATCCATTAATTTGGTTGAATGGGGTGGAGGGAGCGGGCGGATGGCACTTCAAATTCTTGAAGAATTAAAGCGGGCTGCGCCTGATGTGTATGTTCGTTTAAGTTATACACTCATTGAATCGAGTCCATATCATTGCCAGTTGCAAAAAGATTTGCTCGTAGAACATGAGAAACATATTCGTTTCTTGGATGAAACTTCGTGGTTGCATGAGGCGCCACAGGAACATGTATATGTACTGGCCAATGAATTGCTGGATGCATTCCCTATCCATCGCATTCGATATAAGGATCATGCGTACCAAGAATCACATGTGATCTGGCAAGAGCAAGAGCCGCATTTCGAAGAAATCTGGCTACCCCTAGAATCTGGGCGTATAGTAGACTATTTAACCTCATTAGAAGTTCAGTGGCAAGATGGACAATTGGGTGAAGTGAATCTGGAGGCGGCAGATTGGTATGATCGACTATCTCAGCGGATCCTTAAAGGGTGCGTCATCGCGATTGATTATGGGGATGTTGAAGCTGAGCTATTTGCGTCACATCGCTATCAGGGGACATTGATGTGCTATCGCAAACATGAGGCTCATGATAATCCCTTTATTGCTCAAGGTGAGCAGGACATAACTGCTCATGTAAACTTTAGCATGTGTCAGGCAGCCGCGGCAGCGAGTGGTTTTGAATCATGTCCTATACAAACCCAGCGCCAGTTCTTAGTCGAGCAAGGTATTTTAGAGAAATTGCAAAATCATTACGATCCCAATCCTTTTAGTGCCGTATCGAAAAGGAATCGTTCGATACGACAATTACTGTTAAGTGATGGAATGAGTGAATTGTTTAAGGTTTTTATCGCTATTAAAAAAGGTGAACCGGCATAATGGCCGATTCACCTTTTTGTTTGTCGTCTGCGTTAGATGGACATTTTGAAAAATGACCAGTACGTAAATCCGCTGAAGGAGATAATCATATATCCCCAGAACAACAATATGTAAGTACGTTCTGACAAGCGCATATAGCCTAGAATGACGAATACGGCAGTTTGAAAAAAGAAAATCAGAGACATAGGTATCATATCGCCAGCTAAGCTCATTAGTGCGATAACAAGTGTCCAAAAACCTAGAACCCGAAACATGCGATCCATTCTCGTTACATCCCCCTCTCATACCACGTTGCACTTTAACTACAACACATTATACCGTTTGATCCAAGTGGTGTAAACCGTCAAACGGTGACGAATTTCAAAACATTTCATCATATACACGTAGTATGTCTTTTTATACGAATCCCATGTATGAGGGTCAAAAAATTTGGCAATACCATTTAGTATCAAATAGATTCTATGAACTCTAGTACGGGCATAGAAATAGTAATAATGGCAACGAATCAATTGATACCTGTCTGATTAATTGATTCTTCTTTATGATGCATCCGCAATAGGAGAGAATTTGATCAGGAATCGAAGCTCCCTATATTATGTTAGGAGGTTTGGCCTTATGTCGGCAATTAGACAAGATGCTTGGAGCGATGAAGACGACTTAATTTTAGCGGAGTTGACATTGCGTCATATCCGAGAAGGAAGTACACAATTATCTGCGTTTGAAGAAGTAGGGGAGCGCATTGGACGAACGGCAGCCGCATGTGGGTTCCGTTGGAACAGTTTTGTTAGAAAAAAATATGAAGCGGCGATCCAGATCGCTAAAGCACAGCGTCAGAAACGGACGCAGTTGAAAAAGCACGCTCCTGTTTCGATTTCCGGTTCTTCTTCGATTGGTCTACTTGATAGTCCGGAGGTATCAACAGGCAAAAATGAAGTGTTTACAGAAGAAACACTCTCTATAGATGCTGTCATTCGTTTCTTAAGGCAGTGGCGCAGTACCTATCAGGATATGAATCGCCATATTAAAACATTGGAAAAAGAGCTGCAGGACAAAGAGGACGAACTCAATAGACTTGGCAGAGAAAATAATAAGTTGAATAAGCAAGTGAATGAAGTTGAAACGGATTATCGAGTTGTCAATGATGATTATAAAGCGCTTATTCAAATTATGGACCGGGCTAGGAAAATGGCTTTCCTCGTTGAAGAAGAGGAAGAAGAGAAGCCACGCTTCAAAATGGATGCCAATGGGAATTTAGAAAGAGTAGACTAGTTGTTGTACCAAAGGATATATGAGGAGTCACAGGACAAGGGAAGCCTTGGTCTGTGACTTTTTTATTGTATAATAGTAAGGGTCACATCAGTTTGGGGGTTGTAATTACATGCATATTATGATTATTGGAGCGGGATCTCTAGGGTTACTTTTTGCGTCTAAGCTTGCCTTATCTTGTACACAGCTAACGGTAGTAACAAGGACACATGAGCAAGCGATAGAGCTCGCTGAACGTGGCCTTACTTTCATTGGTATAGATGCGCAAGAAGCTGTTATTGAGAAGTCGATCGTATTCTGCAGCTACTTAAATGAGAGAAGTGAAGAGGTTGTTCCTTTCACTCATGGGATCGATTATATCTTTCTCATGGTGAAACAAACGGCGATTACTCCTGAACTTATCCTTTATATACAAAGTCAAATGTCGGAGCATACGTGCCTCATTTGTTTTCAAAACGGAATCGGTCATGAATTGAAATTAAGTCAAGCTATTGGGCCTGATAGGCTTTTACTTGTTGTAACGACGGAAGGGGCCAAACGAACTAGCTGTGCTTCTGTTACACATACAGGTCGGGGAGTTACTTATGTTGGCAGCTTAGAATCAAATGATGGGCTAAGTGCGTATAGCCGTCATAATTTATTCGTACATATGTTGGAGTTAGCAGGAATTCGAACGGAATTGTCGAAAAATATGGATGTCAGAATCTGGAGTAAGTTCGTGATCAATGTTGTCATTAACCCGCTAACAGCTATTTTACGTATTCAAAATGGGGAATTGTTACGATCAGAATGGACACGCTCACTTATGAAGGATCTCTATCGAGAAGTGCTCCAAGTAGCTGTCTCCAAAGGAATTAAGCTTCCAGATGAACTGTGGGAGACGATCATTGAAGTTTGTCAGGCAACCAAGACGAACCATTCTTCCATGTTGCAAGATATTGAGGCATCACGCCAAACGGAAGTAGACTATTTAAATGGCCGCGTGGTTGAAATGGGGAATGAAGTTGGCCTCGAGCTTCCCTTTCACAGTATGGTGTATAGGATGATTAAAGCGATAGAAAATTAAGAGGTGACGCTACGTGCTGAATGGTTTTGTTAATCTATTATCTACCTTATATGCAATGCTGGCTGTAGCGCCATTTATCACATTTATTTTATTGTGGTTTCTTGTCTACCTATTTCTGAAGGATAAGAGAATGACCACTAGGTTTACTATGGACGTAACGACATTGTTTCTACTAGGATCCGTTTCCTTGATGTGGAATAAACTCTTTCATACACAATTTGGTTTTTGGCTGATTGTTCTGATGTTATTAATCGCTTTTGGTATTATTGGTGGTTATCAAAACCATTTGAAAGGCGAAACTAATTTAATTAAAGTAGGCAGGCTTGTATGGCGGCTGAGCTTTGTAGGCTTATCTGCGCTATATATTCTGCTCTTATTTGTACATATCGGTAAAAACTACCTGTTTTCCACATAGTTTTCAATCGCTTTAGCTGATATTGGATGTAGTGGACAATAATTCACTGGATGTTTGTAATATTTATTTGAGATTTGTAGAAAATAACAAACAAAATCGTCTAGATTTTATTAACCGTTGGTTGTATAATTAAAAACCGTGAGAGTAAATTTTTTTACCATTGAATTAGTCAAAGGTAAATTATTTGTGGACAAACTCATTGTATATGTTATAATTCCTTGCGTAGACTATAGTAATTTTTTTTACCAGAGATTTATGTGATGTAATATGACATTAAAGAAGCGGTTTCATTGATATCTGGGTTAAAGGTGTAAGGTTTATGTGAATAAAGCTAACAAAACACCTAGCCATAGATGTCTAGACATACATATTTTAAAGGAGGAGTTTTATGAAAACGACAAAATGGGTTTCTACAGCAGTAGCATTAACGCTCATGGGTAGCGTGGCAGTTGGTTGTGCTAAAAAAGAGGATACAACACCAACAACATCACCAACTGGTGGAGCAACAGGAACTACGGCTCCAGCTTCCAACAAGCCTCAAGAAGTTAAAATCAATTTCTCAGCAGAGCCACCTGTTATGGATAGCTCCAAAGCAACAGCAAATGCTGCTTTTACTTTCATTAGCGCATTTAACGAAGGTCTATATCGTACAGATAAAGATGGCAAAGCAACTCCTGGTCTTGCAAAAGATTTCCCTAAAATTTCCGCTGATGGTCTTACTTATACAATCGACATTCGTGATAATGCGAATTGGTCGGATGGTACGCCAGTTAAAGCACAAGATTTCGCTTACTCCTTCAAACGTACATTGGATCCAGCTACAAAAGGGCAATATAGCTTCGTAGTAGCATGGATTAAAGGTGGAGAAGCTGTTACTAAAGCTAAAACTCCTGAAGATGTGAAAAAAGCTCAAGACGCTCTAGGTGTTAAGGTTCTTAGCGACAAACAACTTCAAATTACGCTTGAAAAACCAATCGCATTCTTTACGCAAATGCTTGCATTCGGAACTTTCTTGCCACAAAGAGAAGATTTCGTAACTAAAGCTGGCGATAAATATGGCGCTGAAGCTGATAAAGTTATCGGTGCTGGTCCGTTCATTTTGAGCAAATGGGATCATGGTCAAACACTTGAGCTTGTTAAAAACGAAAAATATTGGGATGCTGCAAATGTGAAATTAACAAAAGCAACTATCAATATCGTTAAAGATCCAAATACAGGCCTTAACCTATATGAAACAGATGCGGCTGATTTGACTGAAATCAACCGTGATCAACTTACTTTGTACAAAGGTAAACCGGACAACCTACCTAAACCAGAGTTGACGAACTCCTACTTGATGTACCAAGTGAAAAAACAACCAGCACTTGCGAATAAAAAAATTCGTCAAGCACTTGGTATGGCAATCGACCGTCAAGCTTATGTAGATACAGTTCTTGCTAACGGTTCTGTAGCTTCCACGGGTCTAGTACCAGGCGGTACTTCTGATGGTGCTGGCGGCGAATTCCGTAAAACGGCTGGCGACACACAACCGAAATTCGATGCAGCTAAAGCGAAACAATTGCTTACTGAAGGTTTGGCTGAGCTTGGATTAAAAGAGCTTCCAAAAATGAAAGTGAACGCGGATGATACTGAAACTGCGAAAAAATCACTTGAGTTTATCCTTGCACAATGGAAAACAAATCTTGGTTACGTAGCTGAAGCGAACCCAGTTCCTCACGCATTGCGTATCGAGCTTTCCTCCAAACATGATTTCGACATCGCTCTTTCCCTATGGGGCGCAGATTACAACGATCCAATGACGTTCTTGGATATGTGGGTAACTGGCGGCGAGTTTGATGAAGGCGACTACAGCAATCCAGAATACGATAAACTTGTGAAATCCGCACAAACAGAAACAGATACAACAAAACGTGCGAAATCCTTGGTTGAAGCTGAAAAAATCCTTATGGATGATCAAGGTGTAGCTCCATTGTACTTCCGTACTCGTGCATACTTGAAGAAACCAACAATCAATGGATTAATTCTTCCGTCGTTCGGTCAAGAGTGGGAATTGAAATGGGTTACAGTTAAGTAATTCTTTAAAGTAGTTTAAAGCAGAAGGGGCCGTTCGCACCTCGTGGGAGCGGCCCCTTCTAACTTTCTTGTCTGTATATATTAATAAAGGAGGAGCAATATGGTTAAGTTCATTCTTCGCCGGTTCCTATATGCGCTTATTACGTTATGGCTAATCGCAACATTTACTTTCGTCTTGATGAAAAACTTGCCAGGTAATCCACTAGGAGAAGGCGCTGAGAAGATTCCGAAAGCTACGAGAGATATGTTGATGAAGCAATACGGTCTGGATAAGCCATTGTGGCAACAGTACTTGACATTCATGAACAACATCATCCATGGCGATCTAGGAGCTTCCTTTCAATTTCCTGCTCACAAAGTAACGGATATTATCAAACAAGCATTCCCTTCATCTTTAGAACTTGGATTGATTTCAATTGCAATTGCTATCGTAGTTGGTTTGACTTTAGGGATTATTGCAGCTTTGAAACATAATAAAGCTGGGGATTATACAGCTATGTTTATCGCGATTCTAGGTGTTTCCATCCCTTCATTCGTTCTCGGACCAATGCTTTCTTATTATGTTGGAGTGAAGTGGGGGATTCTTCCTGCTGGTTTGTGGAAAGGACCGAGTTACAAGGTATTACCAGCTATTGCTTTATCGTTCGGAACTATAGCTATTTTGGCGCGTTTAATGCGTACATCCATGCTTGATGTATTGAATCAAGATTATATTAAAACAGCGAAATCAAAAGGTTTGTCAACTTTGACTGTTGTAGTTAAGCATACAATTCGTAATGCGATATTACCGGTTATCACAATCATCGGTCCAATATTTGTAAACGTCATCACAGGTACGTTAGTTGTTGAACAAATTTTTAGTGTACCAGGTTTGGGTAAACATTTTGTGTCATCCGTATATTCGAATGACTATACCATGATATCTGGATTGACTATTTTTTACTCAAGTATATTGATCGTCGTTATCTTTATTACTGACGTTGTCTATGGCTTAGTAGACCCTAGAATTCGTCTTGGGAAAGGCGGGAAATAATTCATGCAAACTCCAAATGAATCAACTGAGACTAACTACAAGTTTGCTCCCGTTTCAAATAAATCTCTAACTGGTGAAGTGATTGTTAGACCTTCGCTCAATTATTGGCAGGACGCATGGAGACGACTTAAGAAAAATAGACTGGCTATGGCTGGCTTAATTATATTGGTTACTTTAATCGTTCTTGCGATAATCGTTCCATTTGTTTCAAGCTACGATTATCAGACACAAAACTTAAAACTTAAAAATGCTGTTCCAAGCAGCTCGCACTTATTCGGTACGGATGATTTCGGCCGCGATATTTGGACGCGTGTATGGTGGGGCACTCGCATATCACTATTTATTGGTATTACAGCAGCTTTAATTGATTTGGTTGTAGGTGTTATTTATGGTGGGATTTCGGCTTACTACGGCGGAAAAGTTGATGAAGTGATGCAACGTTCCATCGAGATCGTGTATGCCATTCCATTCTTATTGATCGCGATTCTTTTGATCATGGTTATCGGCTCTGGGGTTTCATCGATTATTATCGCCTACAGTATCACGGGGTGGGTGCCGATGGCGCGTCTCGTGCGTGGACAAATGCTGACGCTCAAAGAGCAAGAATTCGTACTGGCTTCACGCACATTGGGAGCTTCTCCCATGAGAATAATTATGCGTAGCTTGATCCCTAATGCTCTTGGTATAATCATTGTACAGATCACATTTGTTGTGCCATCTGCGATCTTTACCGAAGCGTTCTTAAGCTTTATCGGTCTTGGTGTTAAGCCTCCGCTGGCATCGCTAGGAAACTTGCTGTCAGACGGTGCTAACTATATACGGTTATATCCGCATCGCCTTATTTTCCCGACGATTATTTTCAGCTTGATCTTGTTGAGCTTCAATCTTCTCGGCGATGGGCTTCGTGATGCGCTTGATCCAAAAATGCGCAAGTAAGAAGGGGTGAATAATGATGAGCACCAAAGACAATTTACTAGAAGTGAAAGATCTGCGAGTTTCATTCCAAACGTATGCGGGTGAAGTTCAAGCTGTTCGCGGCGTATCTTTTACTTTGAAAAAAGGTGAAGTGTTGGCGATTGTAGGTGAATCCGGCTGTGGCAAATCCGTAACGGCACAAACGCTCATGCGTTTAATTCCTACTCCGCCTAGCTATATAAAAAGCGGTACTATCATGTTTGACGGGAAAGTGGACATTACGAAGCTTTCCAACAGACAGATGGAGAAAATTCGCGGCTCAGAAATGGGTATGATTTTCCAGGATCCAATGACCTCTTTGAATCCAACAATGAAAATCGGCGATCAAATTACGGAAGGTTTGATCAAGCACGAAGGTTTGAATAAGAAGGCAGCAAATGAGAAAGCGATCGAAATTCTCAAACTTGTCGGGATCAACTCCCCTGAGGGTCGTATTCATCAATATCCACATGAACTCTCCGGTGGTATGCGTCAACGTGTTATGATCGCTATTGCTCTAGCTTGTTCACCAAAGCTCCTCATTGCGGATGAGCCTACAACAGCGCTAGATGTAACGATTCAAGCGCAAATTATTGATTTGATGAAGACGATCTCGGAGAAAACGGACTCTTCTATTATCTTAATTACGCATGATCTTGGTGTTGTCGCTGATATGGCGCAACGTGTTGTTGTTATGTATGCAGGGAAAATTATTGAACAAGGCACCGTAGATGAAATTTTCTATGAGCCGCAGCATCCATATACGTGGGGCTTGCTTCGTTCGGTGCCGCGGTTGGATACGAACAGTAATGAAGAGCTTATACCTATTCCGGGTACGCCGCCAGATTTGTTCGCTCCCCCAAAAGGGTGTGCATTCGCAGCTAGATGTCCTTATGCGATGAATCACTGTCTGGAAGAAGATCCAGCGCATTCTGTGTTGTCTGAGACACACTCTGCAGCTTGCTGGTTACTTCACCCTGATGCGCCGAAGGTTGAACGTCCTGTAGGAGTGGGAGGTAATCAACATGTCTAAGTCAGCTAACATGTCTAAGAATGAACAACCTATCTTGCAAATTCGCAATATGAAGAAGCATTTCAATCTTGGAAACGGCAAGATCTTGAAGGCCGTAGACAATTTTTCTATAGAAATTAAACGTGGTGAAACGTTTGGTCTCGTTGGGGAATCTGGTTGTGGGAAGTCCACAGCAGGTAGAACGATTATTAATCTTTATGACGCGACAGAAGGCGAAGTTATTTTCGACGGGGAAGATGTTCATAAGCTGACTGGGAAAAAGCTGAAGGAATTTAACCGGAATATGCAAATGGTATTCCAAGATCCTTACGCATCCCTGAACCCGCGTATGACAGTTGGGAATATCATTGCCGAAGGTATTGATATTCATGGTCTATACAAAGGTGCTAAACGTAAAGAACGAGTGATGGAATTGCTTCGTGCTGTTGGTTTGAACGATGAGCATGCTAGTCGTTTCCCACACGAATTCTCCGGTGGTCAACGTCAACGTATTGGGATTGCCCGTGCGCTTGCGATTGAACCGAAATTCATCATTGCCGATGAGCCGATTTCCGCATTGGACGTTTCCGTACAAGCTCAGGTCGTGAATCTTTTCAAAAGATTACAAAAAGAAATGGGTTTAACCTACTTGTTTATCGCGCATGATTTGGCGATGGTTAAGCACATCTCCGATCGCATCGGGGTTATGTATTTGGGGAACCTCGTAGAGGTAACAACGTCCGACGCGCTTTACGCGAAGCCGTTACATCCTTACACACAATCACTTCTTTCTGCAATTCCGATTCCGGATCCAGAAGTTGAACGTACGCGTGAACGTATCATTCTTCAAGGTGATGTACCTAGTCCGCTCAACCCGCCAAGTGGTTGTCCGTTCCGTACACGTTGTCCGCAGGCGATGGCGAAGTGTGCAGACTCCATGCCGCCTAGCAAAGAAGTGGAACCAAATCACTTTGTTGCTTGTCATTTATATTAAAAAGTTCAGCCGTCCCGAAAGGGGCGGCTTTTCGGCATTAAGCTGCCATCTATATAATTGTAATTATAAATAATACAGTTTTGACGATTAACGGGCTTCCGTGTACAATTAAGGATAGTTGTTTTATTTGTCATGAAGAGGAGACACTAGTCGCATATGCAAATGGAAACTTTTCATTGGAAGAAAAATCAGAAATTGGCGGAAGATTATATAGCGGGCACGGATGCGGCGAAGCCGTTGTTTTCGTACCATTTCAAGCAGGAGAAAGACTGGAAAGCACGAGTCCAATGGTTAGAAGAGGCGAGTGATGCTCCTCACGTCCAACGTGAGAGTCTTGTACGGGTGCTAGAGGCCTATAATAAGCGCGTAGGGAATACTGGAGCTGCTCTGGCGAATGTTGCTGCATTAGGCGATAAACAGACGCTAGCGGTCGTAGGTGGTCAACAAGCAGGGTTATTTGGCGGACAATTGATGATTCTTTATAAAGCAATTACGATTATCCAGTTGGCGCGAGAATGGAGTTCCAAATTACAGCGTGCGGTCGTTCCGATCTTTTGGATTGCCGGTGAGGATCACGATTTCGATGAAGTCAATCATGTCCATGTTCTCTCCAATACGCAGCACATTGAGAAGTTGAAAGTGGAGCATCCTACTGGACTGCGGACGTCCGTAAGTCGCCTTCCTCTGTCCCCAGAAGCGTGGGAGGAAGCATTAATTAAGTTGGACCAATCGTTGATGGATACCGAATTCAAAGCATCCTTACTGGAGAAAATGCGCGCTGCTACTGAGAATGGCGCGACGCTCTCAGACGCTTTTGCGCGTTGGATGGCGATGCTGTTCGGTGAATATGGACTTGTGCTGATTGATTCCGATGAGTCTGATCTTCGTGCCTTAGAGACTTCTATGTTCGAGGCGATCATTGATCAAAATATTCCGTTTGCCTCATCCCTGATGAGAAGTCAGTCTGAAGTCAGCCAAGCGGGTTATGGCATTCAAGCAGAGATCCATGAGGATGCTGCGAATTTATTTGTTTTTGCGGATGGGGGCCGGTTGTTACTTCACCGTGAGGGCGAACATTTTGCAGATAAGAAAAATACCGTTCGCTATACGAAGGCAGAGCTTCGCGATAAAGCGATAACCACGCCTGAACAGTTAAGTAACAATGTTATGTCTAGGCCGCTCATGCAGGAATTTCTTTTTCCCGTTCTGGCGACAGTTCTGGGTCCTGGAGAAATTGCGTACTGGGCGTTAACCAAGCAAGCGTTTGAGCATTTCCAAATGCGCATGCCAATCGTGGTGCCACGTATGGAGTTTACCTTGATTGAAGGTACAATTAAGAAGCAGATGGATAAATACGACCTTTCGTTGACGGATGTTTTGGAACGATTTGATGAGAAGAAACAAGCGTGGTTGGATGCACAGGATACGTTACAGCTCCATGACCGATTTCAAGCCGTAAAAGAGTTGTTCCTCAGTAGCTACGGTCCGCTTGTAGAGTCGCTCAGTTCAATTAATCCTGGCGTTAAAAAGCTTGGAGATACGAATCTTACTAAAATCGTAGAACAGATTGATTATTTACATCATAAAGCCAGTGAAGCTTCCCATACGCAATTCGACGCAGCCATCCGTCAATTGGAACGTATTCGACTCACGATATTTCCGTTAGCTAAGCCGCAGGAAAGAGTGTATAATGGGTGTGCTTATCTGAATCGTTATGGGAATGCTTGGCTACATACTTTACTTGAGACGCCGATAACCGTAGATGGCTTGCACCGTATCTATTATTTGTAGGAGGAACGAAGATGACAACTGTGACAAAAAGTATCGTAACTGACATGGCGTTAGCGCCAGATGGCCATTTGAAAATTGATTGGGTCCAGGCGCACATGCCTGTTCTAAACAGAATCCGTGAACAATTTGAGAAGGAACAACCTTTTAAAGGTTTGAAAGTAACAATTTCCTTGCACTTAGAAGCCAAAACTGCTTATCTAGCGAAGGTTGTTAAAGCGGGTGGTGCGGAAGTTACGATTACAGGTAGTAACCCGCTTTCCACGCAAGATGATGTTTGTGCAGCGCTAGTTGAAGATGGCATTACTGTATTTGCGAAATACAACCCAACGCCAGAAGAGTACAAAGAACTTCTTATTAAATCATTGGAATCCAAACCAGATCTAATCATTGACGACGGTGGCGACTTAGTGTCATTACTTCATTCCGAACGTAAAGATTTGGCTGTGAATGTTCGCGGTGGCGCAGAAGAAACAACAACAGGCATTCTTCGCTTGAAAGCGATGGAAAAAGAAGGGAAGCTTGGGTTCCCTATGGTTGCTGTGAATGACGCTTATTGCAAATACTTGTTTGACAATCGGTATGGCACAGGCCAATCCGTTTGGGACGGCATTAACCGTACGACGAATTTGGTTGTAGCGGGTAAAACAGTTGTTGTAGTGGGTTATGGCTGGTGTGGTAAAGGTGTGGCGATGCGTGCGAAAGGCTTGGGTGCCAACGTTATCGTAACTGAAATCGATGCGATTAAAGGTGTAGAAGCTTATATGGACGGCTTTGCTGTTATGCCTATGATCGAAGCCGCGAAGTTGGGCGATTTCTTCGTAACGGTAACTGGTAACCGCGATGTGATTCGTGGTGAACATTACAAAGTAATGAAAGATGGCGCTATTCTTTCAAATGCAGGTCACTTTGATGTTGAAGTGAACAAACCTGAGCTAGAAGCGATGTCTTCTTCTAAGCGTACGGTTCGACGTAATATTGAAGAATACCAATTGAATGATGGGCGTAAAGTTTACATCCTTGCTGAAGGCCGTTTAGTAAATCTTGCTGCTGGCGATGGTCATCCGGCTGAAATTATGGATATGACGTTTGCGCTGCAAGCGATGTCCTTGAAGCATGTGAATGATGCTTACCAATCCTTAGGTAAAACTGTAGTAAACGTTCCATATGTACTTGATGAGCAAGTTGCTCGCTTCAAGCTTGAGTCTCTAGGTACAAGCGTAGATGCGCTATCTGACGAGCAAAAGGCTTACCTCGATAGCTGGGATGAGCACTAGGCGATAATGAAAATGATGTCCTTCGGTCCATATTGTGGGCTGAAGGGCATTTTTTTTATTTGAAAAGGAGAGCCGCATCTTGCAACTTTCATGAACGAGTTTCCGTTTGGAGGGTGTATATCCTAAAAATGGAAAATGGAGGCATGGTAAAATGGGGGGTAAGACAAAGGTTGGCTTATCGGTACTACTTGTGTTGTGTTTGCTAATGGTAGGGTTGCTAGCGGGGTGCAGTTCATCATCATCGAAAGATGAGAAAGCTTCATCTTCAGGGGCGAATACTGCAACTAGCAGTGAAAAGTTGAAAGTGCAGTCTTCTGTCGCGACTACAGATCAGTTTGCAACCGGCAAAGAAACGAAAGCCAGTGATGCTGCGGTTCCTGCCGCCAAGGCGGAGGCGGTGACTTCCAAACTAGATGAGAATAAACAAGTACCTAGTAATGTGTTACCGGCAAGCGGGAACGATCAGGATGCAGGGTTTAACCGAAAACTCATCTACCGTGCCAATTTGGTAATGCCTGTAGAAGACTACGCGAAAGCCCAGACGGCTTTGCGAGACCTGGTTGCACTAAGCGGGGCCTATATTTTGCAGTTCTCTGAGAGTGCCAATACTGGTGAAAAGGGCGGCACGTACACGATTAAAGTCGCAGCGAACGGCTTTGTATCCATGCTGGACGGCCTAGAAAAGATAAGTCCTTCCTTACAACGCAATGTGCAAGGGCAGGATGTGACGGAAGAATATGTGGATCTAAGTTCCCGTCTAACCGCCAAACAACTGGTTGAAACAAGATTGCTTAGCTTTATGGATAAGGCTTCGAAGACTGATGATCTGCTTGCATTCTCCAATGAGCTAGCCAAGGTGCAAGAGGCCATTGAGCAAATTAAGGGGAGAATGCGGTACTTGGATCAAAATGTTTCGTACTCTACGATTGAACTTCGAATGTATCAACAAACGGGTAAAAAGCCGTTGCTGTCTGACCCTAATGAACTAACTTTAGCTGAACGAGTTGAAAAGGCATGGGGCTCAAGCCTGAATGTGTTGGTCGCGGTTTTGCAAGGCGTACTTGTTTTTCTAGCTGCCGCGGTACCTGTTTTGGTGCTTTTACTCCTCATTGCCATTCCGATCTGGGTATACAGGCGTAAACGAAACTCGCAATTAAAAGAACTACGATTACAATTGAAAGAGCAAAATCCATCTGAAAACGCACTTGAAGCTACAGAACAAGGAACAAAAGGCACAGAATAGACCCAAAAAATGAAATAAATTTAATTAATCCTGCTAACTAAGCAGGATTTCTTTTATTTTTAGCGAATATTGATTCAAATGTGGTGAAAAGTGGTACAAAGTGGAGGGAAAGGGGGCGCAATGCTATGTTTATGGGCGAATATCAACATAGCATTGACGAGAAAGGCCGAATGATTATCCCGGCTAAATTTCGTGAAGCCCTTGGCGAAGCTTTTGTCATCACCCGTGGTTTGGATCAGTGTTTGTTTGTATACCCGCAATCAGAATGGTTAATCCTCGAGCAGAAGCTGAAAGCATTGCCATTAATGAAGTCAGATGCACGTGCCTTTACCCGGTTTTTCTTCTCTGGTGCAACAGAGTGTGAGCTTGATAAACAAGGAAGGGCAAACATTCCGGGAAATCTTGTTGATCATGCGAAGCTTACGAAAGATTGTGTTGTTATTGGTGTTTCTAATCGTGTGGAGATTTGGAGCAAGCAAGTTTGGGAAAGCTATGCCAATGAGTCTGAACAGTCATTCAATGAAATTGCAGAGAAGCTGGTCGATTTTAATTTTGATTTATAGAAGATATCGTAGTAAGTTTTGCCAAGGCAAAACTAAGACTATGCTTACGAAGTCAGTTTTGCCAAGGCAAAACCTTTAGGAGGACAACGAGTGTTTCATCATGTGACTGTACTTAAAGAGGAATCTGTAGAAGGTTTATATATAAAACCAGATGGCGTTTACGTGGATTGTACAATGGGAGGCGCGGGACATAGCTCGCTTATTGCTTCAAAGTTAGGTCCAGAAGGGTTGCTCATTGCCCTTGATCAAGACGATATAGCATTAGCAAACGCTCAAACCGTATTAGCTCCTTATTTAGATCGCGTAGCGATTATCAAAAGCAACTTCAGAGATATAGAGCTTGTGCTCCGTGGAGTACCCAAAGCAATGCGAGATGGCAAACCACAAGTAGATGGCATTTTGTTTGATCTAGGTGTCTCTTCACCTCAGCTGGATGATGGAGATCGCGGGTTTAGCTACAATCAGGATGCAGAACTCGACATGAGAATGGATCGTGATACGTCATTAACGGCCAAAACGATCGTCAATGAATGGCCGGCTGACCAAATTGCGCGAATTTTGTTTGAATATGGCGAAGAAAAGTTTTCGAGACGTATTGCTGGTGTGATCGTTGAAGCGCGGACCAAGAAACCGATTGAAACAACTGGCGAGCTCGTTGAGTTGATCAAAGAGGGGATTCCAGCAGCAGCGAGACGGACTGGTGGTCACCCGGCTAAACGGAGCTTCCAGGCGTTACGGATCGCCGTGAATGACGAGCTAGGGGCGTTTGAAGAAGCGCTTAAACAGTCTCTACGCTGTCTAGCACCTCAAGGGCGCATTGCGGTCATCACATTCCATTCGTTGGAAGATCGCATCTGTAAGCAATTTTTCGTGAAAAATGTGGAGAAATGTACGTGCCCACCGGCCTTTCCAATGTGTGTTTGCTCCAAAGCGGGAGATTTAAAACTCGTTACGCGCAAACCTATTCTACCTAGTGAACATGAATTAGAAGTTAATCAACGAGCTAGATCCGCTAAATTAAGAATTGCAGAAAAGCTTTGACCAAGGGAGGAATAAGCGATGTCATCATATATTCAAGGCAATTTGGCACTTGATCCGAAACGCAAACCGAATCCACAACAGCGTGTAAAGATAAAAGAAACAACCAAGGTTGTTTATCGGAATTCCTCATTGCCTGCACAAGAAAAAATGCTATATTTATTTACAGTTGTTCTTTGTGTTATTGTTGCTGGTGTGATCATTTGGCGGTTTGCCGCGATCTATCAGATGAATGCGAATATTTTGAAAATGCAAGGCGAGATTCGTGAAATTCAAGCACAGAACAGCGCGCTCAAGCAAGAAGTAGAGAAGCTGCAAAGCCCAGATCGTTTAAAAGAGGAAGCTGTCCGTCTCGGGTTTAATTTACAAGATGAGAAGCAAGGGAATGTCGTAGCGCAAACGACGACAACTACGAAATCGAAGTCTAGTACAACTAGTGTTGCTGCAACGAGTAGCAAAAATACGAAATCAGCTTCTAAACCGTAACAGGCAGGCAGGTACTCATATGACAAAAAAAATTAAGCTGCGTTCTTTGCTAATCGGAGGGTTCTTTACCCTTCTTTTTGTTGTCCTCATGGTCAAAGTCTATTGGATTCAAGTCGTAGAAGCTTCTTGGTTGCTAGAGAAGGCCGAGAAAAGATGGGAGACAGACAAAGTCTTAACCCCTGTGCGTGGTTCTATCTTGGATCGTAATGATAAGGTGCTGGCGGTAGAGTCAACGGCTTATACGATAGCGCTAAATCCGAAAGTGATCGATGCTTTGCACATTGCCGAGGACGTGACCCAAGGGTTAGCGGATATTCTGAAGGATTCCGAGGCTTCCCGTGCGGAGCTTGTGAATAAGATTCGCGAACGAGCAACGAAGAAGAACCTAGATGGTACAGACTTCGCTGCGAACGTAGAAGTTCGGAACGAAGGGTGGAAGATTGAAAAGGAGAAGGCGGATCAAGTCCGTACGCTCATTTCCAATTTACAAACCAAACTAAAGTTGAGTACCAAAGCAAGTGTCGGTATTTCCATTCTTGAAGATAAGAAGAGATACTATCCAGGTGAATCCTTGGCATCCCATATCCTGGGGTATACGAATAAAGAAGGTGAAGCGGCGCTGGGGCTGGAGCTGAAATTAAACGATACGCTGAAGGGTGTTCCCGGCATGCTTAGCTACGAAAAGGATGGCAAAGGCGTTGAGCTTCCAGATGCCAAAGTCAACTTTAAGCCTGCAGAAGACGGAAATAATGTCCGCCTCACGATTGACAAAAATATTCAATTTTACTTAGAGAGCGCTTTAGCTAAAGTGAATGACAAATGGCACCCGAAAAGCTTGACAGCTATCGCGGTTGATCCGAAAACGATGGAAATTTTAGGGATGGCGAATACGCCGACCTTTAACCCTAACTCCTATTGGACGATTAATGATCAAAGCGATTTTAAGAATGGCGCCATTTCTTCTCGCTATGAACCGGGCTCTACCTTTAAGTTAGTTACCCTTGCAGGAACCGTGGAAGAGGGTTTATTTAATCCGAATGAAACCTATCAATCAGGTTCGATTAAAGTATCAGACCGCGTACTTCATGACCATAATCTCGTCGGGTGGGGGAAAATAACCTTCCTAGAAGGACTTAAACGGTCTAGTAATGTTGCTTTTGTGAAGCTAGGCATCGAGAAGCTAACACCTCAAAAGCTGAGTGATTTTATTACGAAGTTTGGCTTTGATCAGAAAACAAACATTGACATGCCGGGCGAGGTTTCAGGTCTTATTGATATGAAATATCCATCTGAGTACGCAACAGCGACGTATGGTCAGGGGAAAGTCGTAGTTACGGCGATTCAACAAACGGCGGCATACGCTGCAATTGCGAACGGCGGCAAATTGATGTGGCCACACATTGTCAAAGATATTGTTGATCCGAAAACGGGTAAAGTAATTACAGCCTATGAACCACAGGTGGTTAGACAGGTTGTAAGCCCGCAAACCGCTGCGCAAGTGAGCAGCTACTTAGAACAGGTCGTATCTGACCAAGAGATTGGGACAGGTAAACTTGCCTTTATGGAGGATTACCGTGTAGCTGGCAAAACGGGAACCGCCAACATCGTACTTCCAGGAGAAAAAACGTATTCACCTGATACGTGGGTAATCTCGTTTATTGGCTATGCGCCTGTAGAAGATCCGCGGATTCTAATTACACTGATCGCGGATCAGCCCGATTTGGGCGGGAACTATCACTTGGGTGGACAAGTACTTGCGCCAGCATTTAAAGAAATCGTAGGCGAGTCCTTGCAGTACATGGGTGTGGCATCGAGTAAGAAACCAAAAACGGTTACTAAAGAAGCGAATAAGCTTAATGTGCCTAATTTTATGGATGTTTCATCAAATGGCGCGAAAGGAACGGCCAAAGATATCGGGTTGTCTCTCGAAGTATTTGGGAAAGGCGAGAAGGTTGTTGATCAATTCCCGAAGGCAGGAACTCAAATTTTGTCAACGCAGCGCATCTACGTTGCCATGCAGCCTGTCGAGGAAATGCCGCTTCCTAACCTAGTTGGAAGATCACTGAGAGATGCCGTTGAGGCGTGCTCCTTCTTCAAGGTCGAATGTCAAACATCCGGTGAAGGATATGTCTCAGAGCAATCTGCTGCAGATGAAGGTCGCGGGGTAACCCTCCAACTTAAACCACTAGGTGATAAGTCAGATGGGTCGGCAGCTTCAACGCCTGTTCCATCTTCATCTAGTTCACCAACGCCAACACCAAAGTCAACACCGACACCAACGTCAACACCTAACTCCAAAACGGATACGAAACGAGCAGCCTCAAATAAACAATGATCGTAAACAGCTTGTTCTAACCCCTGTTTGTCCCGAATAGTCATGTTAGGAATGAACATGACAATAGTGGGAAGGGAGACTGAACGTTCATGCGGGCTTCTAACGTTACCGTTCGTCGCAGATTATTTACGGCGTTAATCATTGGAACTGTCATCTTTACAGCACTAATCATACGCTTAGCTTATGTCCAGCTTTGGATTGGACAAGACCTAGCAGAAAAAGCCGAGGACAGCTGGCGAAGAGAAATCGCGTTTGCGCCCAAGCGAGGCGAGATTCAAGATCGCAATGGGTTGACTTTGACTTATAGTATGAGTACTCCCACGATTATTGCCATACCTGTACAAATTCAAGATGCTCATGGTACAGCTGCCAAGCTTGCGGAAGTACTAGAAGGCAATGAAGATGATATTTACAAACAAATTACCAAAAAAACGTCGCAAAATAATATAAGACCCTCTGGTCGTAAAATTTCGATTGAAAAGGCACAAGAGGTTCGGAAGCTGCAATTGCCAGGCATTGTCGTAGCGGAGGATAATAAACGCTATTATCCTTATGGGGCTTTAGCTGCACATATTCTTGGCTTCGCAGGGATCGATAAGGGCCTGACAGGCATTGAGTCGAAATATAATTCGCAATTAACTGGCATTGCGGGCAGTATTTCGTATATGACGGATGCGGCTGGCCGGACCTTAGAAGGAACTACGGATACGTACACCCCGCCTAAAGATGGTCTTAATGTGAAGTTGACCATTGACAGTCATCTGCAATCCGTGATGGAACGTGCGCTAGATCAAGCGATGGTGCAATATCAAGCACAGAATGTCATTGCCATCATGATGGATCCGAATACCGGTGAGATCTTGTCGATGGGCAGTCGTCCTACATATGATCCAAGTAAATATATGGAGTCTCCGGCTGAAACCTATAACCGGAATTTACCAATATGGAAAACGTACGAGCCTGGTTCAACGTTCAAGATCATTACGTTAGCCGCAGCGCTCGAAGAAAAGAAAGTTGATTTAAAAAATGAGCAGTTTTATGATCCTGGCTCCATTGAGGTTGGCGGCGCTCGGCTGCGCTGTTGGAAACGTGGTGGTCATGGCAGTGAAACGATGCTGCAAGTTGTTCAAAACTCCTGTAACCCTGGTTTCGTCGTCATGGGTCAACGTTTAGGCAAAGAGAAATTATTTGACTATATTTCCCGATTTGGCTTTGGTAAAAAGACAGGGATTGATCTTGGCGGGGAAGAGAACGGGATTATGTTCAAACCATCCCAAGTAGGTCCAGTGGAGCTGGCAACGACAGCTTTTGGTCAAGGGGTGTCTGTTACGCCAATCCAACAAATTACAGCAGTTTCCGCAGCGATTAACGGTGGCAAGCTGTTTAAACCTTTCGTCGCGAAATCCTTTTCCAATCCGGATACAGGTGAAGTCGTCGATGTTGTCGAGCCGGAACTGGTGCGAAATGTGATTTCAGAGGATACGTCCAGACAAGTTCGCGAAGCGCTGGAGAGTGTAGTAGCGAAGGGGACAGGACGTAATGCTTTTATTGATGGCTATCGGGTCGGCGGGAAAACAGGAACTGCACAGAAAGTCATTAATGGACGTTATTCACCGGATGAACATATCGTTTCCTTTATTGGCTTCGCGCCAGCGGATAATCCCAAAATTGTTGTCTATGCCGCAGTGGATGACCCGAAAGGAATCCAATTCGGGGGTCTGATTGCAGCTCCGCTCGTCAGAGATATCATGGCGGATGCCCTACGGTACATGAAAGTAGAACCCGACAAAAATCAACTGGACAAAGAATACCGATATGGGGAAATTCCAGTAGTTGAAGTTCCGGACTTGGTTGGAGCGTCAGTTGATGATATATTAGAAGACCTGAACATGAATTTTAGGCTTGCGAAGTCAGGGAATGGCAAATATGTGATCTCACAAGCGCCTAAAGCGGGTTCACGGGTGGATCAAGGCTCAACGATTCGAATTTTCTTATCGGATGTTGATCCGGAAAAGTAGAAATGAAAAAAAGATTTAAGAATAAGACATGTTTAGCTTTTCTACTTGCATAAAATTGTCCATAATAGATAGGGAATTTGAAATAAACGGCTACGCCGTCCTGAAAGGGACTAGAGCGTTTATCTAAAAATTAAGCCGAATTATCAAGTGAAACATATACGTTCTTATATTTCAAGGAAGAGAGGGTTGCTTATGAAACTGCAGGAGCTTGCTTCCGCACTGCTCATTACCCATATACACGGCGATACAGACACGGAGATCTCGGGAATTGAGGCAGACTCTCGTAAAATTAAACCTGGAGATTTGTTTCTATGCATCCCTGGATTGACAGCTGATGGTCACGACTATGCCCCCAAAGCGATTGCGCTCGGGGCTTCTGCGCTTGTTACAGAACGAGTGCTGGACCTTCCTGTCCCGCAGCTCGTAGTGAAAGATGCCAGATTTGCTATGGCTGCACTGTCTGCTCATTTCTACGGGTATCCTAGCAAAGAGATGAAGATCATCGGGATTACAGGGACGAATGGTAAAACGACCTCCACGTACTTACTGGAAAGAATCATCGCTGATCAAGGCTATTTGACGGGCTTAATGGGAAATATCCATATTAAAATTGGTGACCAATACATAGAAAATAAAGCAACGAATACGCAAGAAGCACTGGAGCTTCAACGTATTTTAAGGAAAATGTCTGATAGTGGAACTCAGTATTGTATTATGGAGGTTTCCTCGCATGGCTTAGACATGGGAAGGGTCAAAGGGATCCAGTTTCGATCAGGCATTTTTACAAATCTAACGCAGGATCATTTGGATTATCACAAAACGATGGATGCCTATGCAGCCGCGAAAGGATTGTTATTTTCTCGTCTAGGAAACGGCTTTTCGGCTGATTCCGATGCTCGCCAATATGCCATTCTTAACGCCGATGATGAGGCTTCACAGACTTTTCAGAGACTGACAGCTGCGCAAGTCGTTACTTATGGTATTGAAAATGAGTGCGATGTACGGGCTACTGATATACGCATGACTGGAACCGGGACGGAATTTCAGCTGAAATCATTCGCAGGAGAAGCGTTCTTCCGTATGCAATTAGTTGGCAAATTCAATGTGTATAATGCCCTTGGCGCCATAGCAGCTGCATTGGCAGAAGGATTCTCATTGGACGCGATTCGCACTAGCCTTGAAAGTATAACTGTCGTTGACGGCAGAATGGAAGTTGTGAACGAGGGTCAAGATTACTTGGTTTTGGTTGACTATGCACATACGCCTGATGGGTTGGAGAATGCGCTGTCCACAGTTAGCGAATTTGCCGAAGGTAAGGTCATTACCGTATTTGGCTGTGGTGGGGATCGCGACAAAACGAAGCGTCCACTAATGGGGAAGGTTGCTGCGCAATACAGCGACTTCTTATATGTGACCTCTGATAATCCGCGAACAGAGAATCCGGAAGCGATTCTTGCCGATATCGAGCCTGGTCTCAAAGAAGTTCATTACCCAGAAAAGCAGTATGTTTTGCTGGCAGATCGTAAAAAAGCGATACAAAAGGCTATTGAAGGGGCAGGCCCTAAAGATGTAATATTGATAGCGGGAAAAGGCCACGAAACGTATCAGGATATCATGGGGGTTAAACATGATTTCGACGATCGTTTGGTGGCTAAGGCCGCGATAAGGGGGAGAACACAGTGATTCAGCGCACATTAGGTCAAGTAGCAATGATGCTCCGCAGCGAGGTGTCAAGTGCTCAAGGTGACATTTCGATAAAAGGGGTTTCTACGGATACGCGATCGATTCAGGCTGGCAGTCTGTTTATCCCGCTTATTGGAGAAAATTTCGATGGTCACCACTATGCGGAAGATGCTTATCATAAAGGGGCAGCGGCTATACTCTGGCAAAAGGATCACGGTCCAGTGCCTAGTGGTATTCCTTTCATCCTTGTCGAAGATACGCTTACCGCGCTTCAAGGATTGGCGAAAGCCTATCGCAAAGAGCTCCCTGTACGAATTATCGGCATTACAGGAAGTAATGGGAAGACGACGACCAAAGATTTGGTTGCGGCTGTCTTGGGGAGCACCTATGAGGTTCATAAAACCAAGGGAAATCTGAACAATCATATCGGATTGCCGCTAACGTTACTGCTTCTTGAAGAAACGACGCAATTTGCTGTCGTTGAGATGGGGATGAGCGGACGCGGCGAAATTGCCTTATTGTCCGAAATTGCCGAGCCAGAAGCTGCCATTATCACCATGATCGGTGAATCGCATATGCTCCAGTTGGGCTCAAGGGATGAGATTGCCCGGGCGAAAGCGGAGATTGTTACAGGTATGCCTGAGGGGAGTTTGATCATTTATAACGGGGATGAGCCGTTAATTGAACAAGTACTGGGCGAATTGGACTTACCGGTCGGCTTACGTCGAATCCGTTTCGGTCATAGTCAGAACAATGATCGTTATCCAACGGATATCCGCATGGATGCGGAGGGGGCGTACTTCACGATCCATTCACCGGAATATCCGGAATTGTTTATTCCCTTACTCGGTACGCATAACGTCGTTAATGCGCTTGCAGCCATCGCCGTCGGCGAGGCCTTCGGCGTCTCGCCTGAAGGCATTGCAGCGGGGCTTCGCGCGCTGCAGATGACAAGCATGCGCATCGAGAAGCTCACGGCAGCCTCTGGGCTGACCGTGCTTAACGATGCGTATAACGCTAGCCCCGCCTCGATGCGGGCGGCGATTGCCTTGACCGAGCAGCTGAGCGGCTTCGGTCGGAAGTTCCTCGTGCTCGGCGACATGCTGGAGCTTGGCGAGCACGAAGAG
This sequence comes from Paenibacillus sp. J22FR5, assembly GCF_059691975.1. Taxonomy (NCBI): domain Bacteria; kingdom Bacillati; phylum Bacillota; class Bacilli; order Caryophanales; family Paenibacillaceae; genus Paenibacillus; species Paenibacillus sp. J22FR5. The sequence goes on from NZ_JCAUAN010000003.1 coordinate 192,922, forward strand.
CAGTTCCATCGCGGCATTGGCGCGATGCTGTCTCCCGAACGTGTAGACTACGTCTTCACGTTCGGCCGGCTTGGCCGCTTCATCGCGGATGAAGCGACGAAAGCCTTCCCGGAGGCGCATGTGCGTGCCTATGAGGATAAGGCGCAGCTCGCGGAGGAGCTCGCCGCCATCGCACGAGGCGAGGATCTTGTGCTCGTGAAGGGCTCGCGGGGGATGCGGCTTGAGCAGGTTGTACAAAGCTTATTAGCCTAGTAAGAGTTATGGAATTAGGCATATGAAATAGAGTGACGGAAATGAGCAGGGGGAACCAACGTGGAAAACGCAGTTTTATTAACAATGGGTGTGGCATTTGTGCTTGCGCTAATCATGGGGCCGTTATGTATACCTATTTTACGACGCATGAAATTTGGGCAACAAATTCGCGAAGATGGCCCTCAGGGTCATCTCAAAAAACAAGGAACACCAACGATGGGCGGCGTTATTATTTTACTCGCGCTTTCCTTGGCTACGCTTCGTTTTGCGGATAAAAATACAGATTTACTCATTCTTTTATTAGCTTCATTAGGATATGGACTTGTTGGCTTCTTAGATGACTATATCAAAATTATTTTTAAGCGATCCTTAGGTCTTACAGCGAAGCAAAAGCTGTTTGGTCAATTATTGATTTCAGCCATTGTCTGTTATTTACTTATTATGCAAGGACACAGTACAGATATTTACGTGCCGTTTGTTTCCTACCACATCAATGCAGGGTGGCTGTATTTCCCGCTGATGGCGATCTTAATGCTAGGCGCATCGAATGCTGTTAACTTTACAGACGGCTTGGACGGCTTGTTAGCAGGGACAAGTGCGATTGCTTTCGGTGCCTACACGATTATTGCTATGAATAATACGCAGCCGGAGGCGGCGATATTCTCAGCAGCTATGGTCGGTGCGGTACTCGGATTTCTCGTCTTCAATGCTCACCCTGCCAAAGTCTTCATGGGAGACACAGGCTCCCTAGGAATCGGCGGTGGACTTGTCGCTGTTGCCATTTTGACGAAATCAGAGCTCCTGCTAGCTATTATTGGCGGCGTATTTTTAATTGAAATTTTATCCGTCGTCATCCAAGTCGTTTCCTTCAAAACTAGAAAAAAACGTGTGTTCAAAATGAGTCCGATCCATCATCACTTTGAATTAGTTGGCTGGTCCGAATGGCGAGTTGTAATTACTTTCTGGGTCGTAGGTCTCGTGCTTGCCGTGCTCGGATTATATATGAATGAGGTGTTGTAGAACATGAAGCATCCGCGGGAATATCGTGGACTTGAAGTGGTTGTACTTGGCTTGGCTCGCAGCGGTGTCGCTGCAGCTAAGCTTTTTCATCAAAAAGGAGCTCTCGTCACTGTCAACGACAAAAAGGAACGAAGCGCGTGCCCTGAAGCCGACGAATTGGAGGCTCTGGGTATTTCTGTTGTATGTGGGTTTCATCCAGAGTCCCTCGTGCATGATGGGGTTGCACTCGTTGTCAAAAACCCAGGCATTCCTTACTCCATAGAGCCTATTCGTAAAGCTGAAGAACTGGGCATTGAGGTTGTGACCGAAGTTGAGGTCGCGTATCAATTTTGTGAAGCTCCGATCATCGGGATCACGGGCTCCAATGGTAAAACGACGACGACGACGCTTATCGGCTTAATGCTGGATGCGGCTGGCTTGAAGCCCGTTGTTGCAGGAAATATCGGTCGTGCACTTACTGAAGCGACTCCCGAAGTGACAGCTGAGAATTGGATGGTCGTGGAATTGAGCTCTTTTCAGTTAAAAGGGACCACCTCTTTCCGCCCGACAATTGGCCTTCTGTTGAATCTATATGAAACTCATTTAGATTATCATGGCTCCATGGAGGACTATATCTCCTCTAAGGCCAAACTTTTTGACAATCAAACCGAAGCCGATACCGCGATTTTGAACTGGGATGACGAAGTTTGCCAACGTCTCATACCGAGTCTGAAGGCAAAACAGTTCCCTTTTTCGATGAAAGAAAAGCTTGATTTTGGTGTGTATCTGGATGATGAAACAGACTGCCTTGTTTACGCAAATGGTCAGGATGACATTCAAATAATTTTGCCTGCTGCTGAAATGGGAATCCCAGGCAGCTTTAACGTGGAGAACGCTTTAGCAGCCGCTGCAGCGGCCATTACGGTTGGGGTTGACCTCGCAGCTATCGCAGGTGTGTTGAGAAGTTTCCAAGGCGTAGAGCACCGTCTGGAGCTTGTGAGAGAGCTGGATGGCGTAACCTTTTATAATAACTCCAAAGCAACGAATGCAGCCGCATCTGTGAAGTCCATTGAAGCATTTAATCAACCAATTGTTTTGATCGCAGGAGGCTTGGATCGTGGTTCAGACTACATGGAACTGTTACCAACCTTCCGTGAACGCATCAAAGGAATTGTAACTTTAGGTCAAACAAGAGAAAAAATCATGCATATTGCCGAATTGGCAGGGATTAGCAAGGTCCAAACCGTCGATACTGCTAAAGATGCAGCGGACGCGGTCTCACAAGCCGTTCAGCTTGCCTGGCAAATGAGTGAGCAGGGGGATATTGTTCTGCTTTCACCTGCTTGTGCGAGTTGGGATATGTTTCCATCCTATGAGGACAGAGGACGCATGTTTAAGGAGTCCGTGCATAACCTTTAAGTAGGGCTTATCCACTTTAATGGACTAGTAGATTAACTGACCCTTGTCAATTAATTCCTCATTAGATGGATGCCCACAACTGACAAAGAGGTGTCTGTAATGGGTAAAGCACGCTCCGCTCCTGACATTTGGATTATTATTCCGACCTTGCTGCTTTTGACAATTGGCATTATTATGGTCTACAGTGCTAGTAGTGTTCTTGCGTTTCGTGAATTTGGCGATTCCTTTTATTATTTAAAAAGACAATTAATTTTCGCAGTCCTGGGCATTGTTGCGATGTTTTTCACGATGAATGTGGATTATTTGGTATGGAAACGATTTGGGAAAATTGCTCTGTTTATTTGCTTTGGATTGCTGGTTATCGTATTGATTCCTGGTATCGGGGTTATTCGCGGCGGCGCGCGTAGCTGGTTAGGTATCGGGGCTTTCGGGATTCAACCTTCTGAGTTCATGAAAATCGGGATGATTCTCTATCTTTCTAAGCTGCTATCCGAAAATCAATCCAAGATTACGCTGTTGACCAAAGGTTTAATGCCACCTCTTGGTATAATGGGCTTAGCGTTCGGATTGATCATGCTCCAGCCGGATTTGGGAACAGGTGTTGTTCTCGTTGGAGCTTCCCTCTTGATTATCTATACCGCAGGTGCGAGATTGCTTCATCTCTCTTATCTAGGTATGATAGGGGGTGCTGGTTTTATAGGACTGGTTATCGCTGCGCCTTATCGCTTGAAACGGATTACTGCCTTCCTAGACCCGTGGCAGGATCCGCTCGGTGCGGGATATCAATCCATTCAATCGTTGTATGCGATTGGACCAGGAGGTCTTGTCGGGCTTGGATTAGGGATGAGCCGGCAGAAGTATAGCTACTTACCGGAACCGCAAACAGACTTTATTTTTTCTATCATCGCTGAAGAACTTGGTTTTATCGGAGGCACACTGGTTTTGCTGCTCTTCACCATCTTAGTATGGCGAGGGATGCGCGCAGCAATCACGGCACCAGATACGTTTGCTAGCTTAATTGCGGTCGGCATTATCGGCATGATCGCGGTTCAAGTCATTATTAATATTGGCGTTGTCATTGGGATGTTCCCAGTAACCGGCATTACGCTGCCATTCATAAGTGCAGGAGGCTCTTCGTTGACGCTCATGCTGACATCTGTTGGCATCCTGCTTAATATATCCCGCTATTCGAGGTGACAGGGGAATGAAAACGATTGTTTTTACCGGAGGTGGCTCTGCAGGCCATGTTACGCCAAATCTAGCGCTGATGCATAAGCTGAAGCAACTCGGTTGGGAAATTACATACATAGGCTCGGCTACTGGTATTGAAAAAGATATTATTGAGCGGGAAGGGGTTCCTTTTTACCCGATCTCATCAGGGAAACTACGACGTTATTTTGATCTCAAAAATATAAAAGATCCGTTCAAAGTCATGAAAGGTGTTTATGAATCCTATCGATTACTTAAACGCTTGAAGCCCGCCATCGTCTTTTCGAAAGGCGGGTTCGTTTCCGTTCCGGTCGTTCTTGGGAGTCGTCTGAACAACATACCCGTTATTATTCATGAATCTGATATGACCCCAGGACTGGCCAATAAAATTTCAATCCCTTTTGCAACGAAAGTATGTGTAACGTTTCCAGAGTCCCTATCGCATATAACGGGTGGAAAGTCTGTTCTTACTGGCTTGCCCATCCGTGAACATATTAACAGTGGGAAAGCCTCACGCGCCCTTCAGCTATGTGATTTTCATTCACAGAAACCCGTTATTTTAGTTATAGGTGGCAGCTTGGGCTCTCAAGTGCTTAATCAGGCTGTAAGAGCTAACTTGGATCGTTTACTAGCTCAGTTTCAAATTGTACATCTGTGCGGCAAAGGAAATGTGTCTGCAGAGCATCTTCATACCCGGGGTTACAAACAATTCGAGTACTTGAACGAGGAGCTGCCAGACGTCATGGCGATGACCGATCTTGTCATTTCTCGAGCAGGGGCAACGTCGATTTTCGAATTTCTAGGCTTAGAAAAGCCAATGCTGTTAATCCCGCTTTCCCGTCAAGCAAGTCGGGGAGATCAGATTCTGAATGCAGCGTCTTTCCAGAAGGCTGGTTATGCCGATGTGATTCAAGAAGAGGATCTAACTGTTGAAGGACTTGCTGAACATGTCGAGAAGCTATACGCGAACCGTGAGACTTACAAGGCATCGATGCAATCGCGTAAAGAAAGCGACGCTGTCGCTGCCATTGTGAAACTGATTGAAACGCATAGTAAATCATTTTGATTTTGTTAAAGGGTATAGGCGATTGTCACACTCTATCCGATTTTACATAAACTACACTATAACCGTGACAGACACCTAAGGCTTCATAAGTGTTCAAGGAACGAAGACCGGCCAACTTCGTTAAGCTCCTTATGAATGAAATGTAGGAACTCCCATCTGTTAGTCCTTACATTTCGCCCTACGTTCTGTGAAGGAGGTTTTCCCATGCAGAAGTTAATAGCCGACTTACAGGCATCAAATATTGGCGAGATAAGAACGAATGAACGACTGGCTCCTTATACCACTTGGAAAATCGGCGGTCCGGCTGATTGCCTGATTATTCCTCACTCCAAAGAGCAGGTAGCTGCTGCCATCAAGTTTCTCCATGAACGTGGCGAACCTTGGACTGTAATCGGTCGAGGCTCTAACTTGCTGATTCGAGATAAAGGGATTCGAGGCGTCGTCATTAAGCTAGGTCAGACGTTAGATACACTTCGCTTTGAGGGCGCGAGGGTCTTCGCTGGAGGTTCCTATTCGTTCATTAAATTGTCCGTACTAGCAGCCAGAGAAGGTTTGACCGGACTGGAGTTTGCTTCAGGCATTCCCGGTTCAGTGGGAGGCGCCGTCTACATGAATGCAGGGGCTCATGGGTCCGATGTGTCACGCATACTCAAGCAGGCTGAAGTTATCCTGGATACAGGGGAATTGGTCGTCATGCAGGCAGAAGATTTACAATATGCTTATCGACATTCTATTTTGCACGCACTGCCTGGCATTGTTACAGAGGCTGTTTTTGAATTGCAGGCAGGAGATCGCAATGAAATCGCGGGGGCTATGGCGGCTTACCGGGATCGGCGTCTCCGCACGCAACCGCTACAATTAGCTTGCGCAGGAAGCGTATTTCGCAACCCCGAAGGGGGATTCGCAGCTAAGCTCATCGAAGAAGCAGGCCTGAAAGGCAAACGTGTCGGTGGAGCAGAAATCTCGATGCTTCACGCCAATTTCATTGTTAATACTGGAGATGCTACAGCCGAGGACGTTCTCACACTTATCAACGAAGTACAGCAGATCGTAGAGAGAGTCTACGGCATCAAGCTAGTACCTGAGGTTCTGGTAATGGGTGAGAGGTAAATCGGAGGTGGAATTTTGGAGAAGCTCGTTATCGAAGGTGGAAGACCTCTTACGGGAGCCATCCAGATACACGGCGCGAAAAACGCCGCATTACCAATTTTAGCTGCCTGCCTACTTGCTAGTGGCACGCATACTTTGCACAATGTTCCGAAACTGCTCGATATCGACACCATGCTGTGCATTCTTCGTGCACTGGGCTGTCGAGCTGAGCAGCAAGGAGATACGGTAACCGTCACAACATCCACAGTTCAATCCTCCCACATCCCCGAAGAATTGATGGGTCAGATGCGTTCTTCCATCTTTCTTATGGGTCCACTACTCGCTAGATTCGGCACCGTCACCGTGTATCAACCGGGTGGCTGTGCAATTGGCGAACGTAAAATCGATTTGCACCTCAAAGGATTGCAGGCTCTTGGAGCCGAAATTGAAGAATTCGCCAATAGGATCGTATGTACCTCAGATACACTGCAAGGTAATGAAATCTTCCTGGACTTTCCAAGTGTAGGAGCCACAGAGAATATTATGATGGCCGCAGTGAAAGCGGAAGGTACCACCACCATTTATAATGCAGCCCGTGAACCGGAAATACAGGATTTGCAAAATTTCTTGAACACGATGGGTGCTGACATTATCGGGGCAGGGACAGATACCATTACGATTCGTGGGGTTAAAACGCTCTCACCTTGCACATATCGGATTATTCCGGATCGCATTGTTGCAGGTACATTTCTTGTCGCTGCTGCAGCAACGAAAGGGAATATTACCTTGGAAGGTGTGAACCCTGCTCATTTAACCTCGGTCATCCATGTGCTTAAGCGTGCAGGTGTTCAAATCATCGCAGACGGTGATATAATACATGTAAGCTGCAAGGCAAGACCGAAGGCAGTTGAACGTATCGTGACTTCACCGCATCCTTCTTTCCCTACGGATTTACAATCACAAGTCATGGTACTTTTATCTCTAGCAGATGGTTTAAGTGTGATGAAAGAAACGATATTTGAAGGTAGATTTAAGCATGTGGATGAACTGTCCCGTATGGGTGCAGATATCCGCGTAGATATGAATTCAGCCTTTATCCGCGGCGTACCGAGGTTATATGGGGCTACGGTTGAAGCGACTGATTTGCGAGCTGGTGCTGCTCTTGTTATCGCCGGTCTAGCTGCGCATGGCACGACGATCGTTGAACAAATTCATCACATCGATAGAGGGTATGATAGGATAGAACATATGCTAGTCAGACTAGGGGCTTCTGTACTTCGTCAAGCTCCGGTGCCCAGTGAATAAGATCTTGTGTGACAATCGCGTATCCCTTCCTGCGAGCAGGAGGGGATTCACGGTTTTCATTTCTATGGAAATAAGAATTTATATGTTTCACTCGGTAATTAAGCTATATTTCTTGATAAACGCAACCCGTCCAAGTAGGACGGAGTAGCCTTTTATTTTGAGTCATAAATATAAATTGGTGGTGTCCCTCTTGTCCGAAGATAACAAAGTACCAACGCTGCCTGTACCTAAGCCGCGAACGCGTACGAATCGGAAGCTGCTCTCGTTTTTGATCATTTTTTTCATAACGGTGCTCATCATTCTGTTTTTCCAATCCTCCCTAAGTCGCATTAGTCATATTGAGGTTGAGGGTAACACATTATTAGCCGCGGATGTAATTGGACAAGCTAGTCAGGTTGTTGTGGGTGATCGCTTTTTTGCTGTGAGCTCCAAGACGATTGGGCAGCGAATCTCTAAGGTTCCTATGATCAAGAGTGCCGTTGTGAAGAAGACTTTTCCTGGTGTGATTCACATTCAGGTCGAGGAATACCCTAAAGTGGCTTTTCAAATCGATCCTGACGGGAAAAAGCAAGCGGTGCTTGCAGACGGCGGTGTAATTCAATTGCCTGCTGGAACCAGTATTCCGCTCGATATGCCGATTTTAACCGGGTGGGACGATAAGGATCCTAATAAGGTGGCACTTTGCAAAGTGCTCGGCGAAATCCCGCAAAGTGCGTTGTCCGATGTTTCTGAGATTAAGCCTGATCCTTCCGAATCTTACCCAGACAAAATTAAAATTTACACGCGATCACAATTCGAGATCCACACAACAATCGCTTACCTGCCTGATAAAATTGATAATTTGCCAGGCTACATTGCTGGACTACAAGAAGACCATATTACGAACGGTGTGATTACGATGCTAGAAGCGGAGTATCACACGCCATTTGCAACAAATGGAGAGTCCAAAACAGATCCCAAGACCACGCCAAAACCAACGCCGAAACCGTAACAATTGCAACCGTGCTCGCTTACTGACAAAAAAACATGACAGAGACTACTCAATCTCTGAAAAAAATGTTAAAATTAGTTTTATGGTTAAATAGGATCTATCTGCTTACTCTATTTTTTCTTGGTTTTACTAGACGAGAACGTTTGCATTTCACAACACTAAGATGAGAAATTGAAGCTGGTTTTTAAATGCAAAAAAAATGTAGAAAAAAGAGGGAATATGGCGGTTGTGTGGAATACGTATAGAAGTATTTATGGAGTTTTTGCAATTTTACCTAAGTTACAGGAGGTGCCAGGGGCTTGAGCAACAATGATATCATTGTTAGTTTAGACATCGGTACATCCAAAGTTCGAGCTATTATTGGGGAAGTTGTTAACGGAACCATTAATATAATAGGAGTGGGATCTGCCGAGTCAGAGGGTATTCGTAAAGGCGCAATCGTTGACATTGATCAAACTGTGCATTCAATTCGCAGTGCCATTGATCATGCTGAACGAATGGTCGGTATACAAATTTCCGAGGTTTACGTTGGAATTTCAGGAAATCATATTTCTCTTCAATCGAGTCACGGTGTTGTTGCAGTTTCTAATGAAGACCGTGAAATCGGAGAAGAAGATATTGATCGCGTCATTCAAGCGGCAAGAGTCATCGCATTACCTCCCGAACGTGAAATAGTTGGAGTTGTACCTAAGCAATATTTGGTTGATGGACAAGAAGGTATTAATGATCCACGCGGTATGATCGGTGTTCGTTTGGAAGTAGAAGCGACGATCATCACTGGAGCGAAAACAGGCATACATAATTTAATCCGTGTTGTGGAAAAATCCGAACTGAAGGTCGCGGGACTTATTCTAATGTCGCTCGCATCTGGCAATCTGGCTCTTTCCAAAGATGAGAAGGCAGTAGGGACCGTGTTGGTTGATATTGGTGCCGGTGCAACGACAATTGCCGTATTCGATGAAGGTAATCTAGTCGCTACGTCCACGATTCAAATCGGCGGAGAATTTGTTAGCAATGATATCTCCATTGGCCTACATACACAACTGGAAATTGCGGAGAAAATCAAGCTGAAATATGGCTGTGCATCTGTAGAAGACGCCGCGCCTGATCAAGTGTTTAAAGTAACGAGAATGGGCAGCAATGTCGAAAAAGAGTTCTCGCAAGTTGATCTTGCAAATATCGTTGAGCCCCGAGTAGAAGAAATTTTTCAATTAATTCGCGCGGAAGTTCATCGTTTAGGCTATGGTAATCTAACAGGCGGCTATGTGCTTACAGGCGGAACTGTTTGTATGCCAGGCATGCTGGCAATTGCACAATCCGAGCTTGCCACTTCGGTTCGTATTGCAGTGCCTGATTTCATTGGGGTGCGTGATCCATCCTACACGAGTGGTGTTGGTATTATTCAATTTGTCTACAAATACATGAAGAATCGTAATTCAGGTTTCACCAAGAAACTGGCAGTCAAGACTACCAAAAAATCCTCCGATAGTCAAAAGCCAGGCTGGGTTGAACGGGTTAAAAATTTCTTCAGTGAATTTATTTAGTGAACGTTAAGTTAGGGGGATATGGCTCATATGTTTGAATTTGATATGGATTTAGACCAATTGGCTCAAATTAAAGTCATTGGTGTTGGTGGCGGCGGTAGCAATGCAGTAAATCGCATGATTGAAAACGGTGTAAAAGGTGTTGAGTTTATTACCGTGAATACGGATGCACAGGCGCTTCATTTGGCCAAGTCCGTACATAAATTGCAAATCGGGGATAAATTGACCCGTGGTCTAGGTGCAGGTGCAAACCCTGAAGTCGGGAAGAAGGCAGCAGAAGAGTCAAGGGAGACGATTCTGAATACACTTCGCGGCGCTGACATGGTTTTCGTAACGGCAGGTATGGGCGGCGGTACAGGTACCGGAGCGGCCCCAGTCATTGCGGAAATTGCGAAAGAAGTAGGCGCACTTACGGTTGGTGTTGTGACTCGTCCGTTCACTTTCGAAGGACGCAAACGTTCTTTGCAAGCAGAGCAAGGGATAGCAGCATTGAAAGAGAAAGTAGATACGCTTATCATTATCCCGAATGATCGTCTTCTTGAGATCGTTGACAAAAAGACTCCGATGCTTGAAGCATTCCGCGAAGCGGATAATGTTCTTCGTCAAGGTGTACAAGGGATTTCCGATTTGATCGCAGTACCAGGGCTTATCAATTTGGACTTTGCAGATGTTAAAACGATTATGACAGAGCGCGGTTCAGCTCTTATGGGTATCGGCGTTGCTACGGGTGAGAATCGTGCGGCGGAAGCAGCGAAAAAGGCGATCTCCAGTCCGTTGTTGGAAACTTCAATTGAAGGCGCACGCGGTGTCTTGATGAACATCACAGGCGGTATGAACCTTAGCTTGTACGAAGTGAATGAGGCCGCTGATATTGTGGCATCTGCTTCGGATATTGAGGTTAACATGATTTTCGGTGCTGTTATTGACGAGAAGCTGAAAGATGAGATTCTAGTTACTGTTATTGCAACTGGATTCGAACATAAAGCAGCACCTGTTCATCAGTCTATCAAACGTCCGATTACACCAGGACAGCCTGAGACAGCAGCACCTGACAATCGCCTGAATAATCTCAAACCATTTGGCGCACAGCCTTCGAATGATCAATTGGATATTCCGACTTTCTTGCGTAACCGCGGACGGAATACTGACAAATAATTACACAATATGTGTCTAGAGACCGAAGCCCTACTTGATGTAGGAGCTTCGGTTTTTTGTTGTTCTGTAAGGTTTTCTCACGTAGAGCAAGCCGCGCCAACTGACAAAAAAAGTAGCACCCTACTAGCAAGTTTAGACAGACTTTGAATTTTGAATCCCCTATACTGATTTAGAAGCAGAAAGTTTCGTCACGAAATTACTAGATAGTGTTCGTCTTGGGGGTGAGGCATGGTATGGTCGTCTATGCGGATCTCATTTTCCTGCTGAACTTTCTTGTGGATGCGGCCTTACTCATTGTCACGGCGAAAACGCGGAAATTAGCGTTCAAATGGTGGAGAATCACGCTTTCAGCAGCATTAGGTGCCTCGTATGTCGTCATGATGTTCTTACCAGTTCCAACCATACTTTTTACATTTTCTGTGAAATGTATGTTTTGTACAGGTATGATTATGACCGCTTTTGGCTACGGCTCCTTACAAAATTTATTGCGGAATATGGGGACGTTTCTACTTATTAATTTCGCAGTTGCCGGAGGGATGTTCGGACTCCATTATGTACTTGCATCTTCCTCTGATGTCATGAAAGGTATCGTATTTACCCAATCAGGTGTAGCTGTCTTTCAATTTCAAATTGGTAGTATCCTGTTTGTGCTCCTATTGCTGCTTCCGCTCGTTTGGTGGTTTCGAACGGTGTTTCAAAGTACAAAGCAACGTGAGGTTATGGCGACTTATTTGGCGGAGGTTACGATTTATGTAGGGGACTTCGTTGCCACCTGCAAGGGGCTAATTGATACTGGGAATCAACTTTATGACCCATTAACGCGTACCCCTGTTATGGTTATGGAGGTTGCCGAGTGGGGAGATGTACTTCCTGTCGCGTGGCTGCAAAGGATAAGATCGGCCGATGTGGATCAAATCATTAGTGGTATCGGAGTAGAAGAGTTTATCTGGCAAGATCGTTTGCGTTTAGTTCCTTATCGAGGTGTTAACCGAAATACCCAATTCATGCTGGCCATAAAACCTGATAAGGTGGTGATCACTCATAATGATTCGCATCAGGAGGCAACTAAGGTACTTATCGGGCTAGACGGAGGAAAGCTGTGCAGCGATGGTTCCTACCAAGCGATTATCCATCCTGCGTTAATATCAGCTGGATAACGCTTTCAATTCTCAGGATTCGTGTTCATGACCCAAGAGGAGTTACGACGATAAACAAAGTTCACTTTTACGAAGTCAGTTTTTCCAGGGAAATCACAGCTTATGCTTACGATGAAAGTTTTGCCAAGGCAAAACTCAGATTACGCTTACGAAGAAAGTTTTGCCACAGCAAAACTCTTAGGAGGAAACTAACATGTTCTTGAAGTGGAAACTGCTTTTTCAACTAGCGTATTATCGAATCTTGATGTTCTTTGGTCTCAAAGGTGAGGAAATCTATTACATTGGCGGCAGCGAAGCATTGCCTCCACCGCTTACTCGTGAAGAAGAAGAATACCTATTGGAAAAATTACCATCCGGGGACGCAGCAATTCGAGCCATGTTGATTGAACGGAACCTGAGATTGGTTGTCTATATAGCTAGGAAGTTTGAAAATACGGGCATTAACATTGAGGATTTAGTTTCGATTGGCGCGATCGGACTTATCAAAGCCGTTAATACGTTTGATCCAGAAAAGAAGATTAAGCTGGCAACTTACGCCTCGCGTTGTATTGAGAATGAAATTCTTATGTATTTACGCAGGAATAGTAAAATTCGAACCGAAGTTTCATTTGATGAACCTTTGAATATTGACTGGGATGGCAATGAACTTCTCCTATCCGATGTGTTAGGAACAGAGAATGATACGATTTATCGGAACATTGAAGAGCAAGTCGATCGGAAGCTTTTACATAAAGCACTGGATAAGCTAAGTGAACGTGAGCGGATCATCATGGAGTTGCGTTTCGGGCTGCAGGATGGGGAAGAGAAAACGCAAAAAGACGTTGCTGATCTGCTGGGTATTTCACAATCGTATATCTCTAGATTGGAAAAACGGATCATAAAGAGGCTCCGTAAAGAATTTAACAAGATGGTCTGAAAATTTTTTTTGGCAGGAAATGTCGAAATTGTTCAGCAGTCACGGGAGGGAGCAAGTTGGTACCCTTTTGTCAAGTGGCTCGCTAGGGGTTAGGGCAGGAATAAATCGACCGCTCACGGGGATAATTAACAGTAATGTTTCTCCTTGGGAGGTAATCACGGTGACCCGAAATAAAGTTGAGATATGTGGAGTTGACACCGCCAAACTGCCTGTGCTGACCAATGCAGAGATGCGTGAGTTGTTCACTGACCTGCAAACTAAACAGGAAAGAACTGCAAGAGAGAAATTGGTCAATGGCAACTTAAGGCTGGTACTGAGTGTGATTCAGCGGTTCAACAATCGTGGAGAGTATGTGGACGATCTCTTCCAAGTTGGCTGTATTGGTTTGATGAAAGCCATTGATAACTTTGATTTAAGTCAAAATGTCAAATTCTCGACCTATGCCGTACCGATGATTATAGGTGAGATACGCCGCTACTTACGAGATAATAACCCGATTCGCGTTTCTCGTTCCTTGAGAGATATTGCTTACAAAGCATTACAAGTTAGAGACAGCCTGACGAATCAGAACTCACGAGAGCCATCCATTTACGAAATCTCTGAAGCCTTGAATGTACCTAAAGAAGATGTGGTGTTCGCACTCGATGCTATTCAAGATCCTGTATCCTTATTCGAGCCCATTTATCATGATGGGGGCGATCCCATCTATGTCATGGATCAAATAAGCGATGAACGTAATAAGGACATGTCATGGATCGAGGGAATTGCATTGCGCGAAGCGATGCATAAGCTGAATGCGCGAGAGAAAATGATCCTCTCCATGCGCTTCTTTGAAGGCAAAACCCAGATGGAAGTAGCAGATGAGATTGGCATTTCTCAAGCACAGGTCTCAAGGCTAGAGAAATCAGCTATTTGTCAGATGCAGAAACATGTAAAATCCTAAAAGTTATTAACAAAGACTGGAACGGCCTTGGTAGACAAGCCGTGAAGGTCTTTTTTCGCGGATCAGGACATTTTGCCCATCATGCACATATACTAATAAAAAATCAGTACAAATACTAATGAGATATGTGGTGATAGGCCTCATGAAAATATCTGATTTCCAGACGAAGGACGTAATTAATATTGTGGACGGCAAAAAGCTTGGACAAATCAGTGATTTGGAGCTTGACCTGCGCCAAGGAAGAATCGAGTCTATTGTTGTTCCGAATCAGAGCCGGTTTTTCGGACTGTTCGGTTCAGGGACTGATGTCATTATACCTTGGAAGCATATCGTGAAAATTGGTGCTGATGTTGTGCTCGTGAAGCTAGAAGATGTCAGGCCGTACCGTCAAACGGACGAGACGGAGGGGGTATATGAATTTAACCGTCAATTTCGGAATTGACGGTTGACACACGGGGTTAGGCTGCTTAGTGATATAGGCAGTTTACAGCCAGCGTGTGTTTTTTTGTTTAGATAGATGCATGTATCTGTTTCACTTGGTCAGTCGGCACTATTTCTTGATAAATGTAACGATCTAAGATGGACGTGTTTCCGTTTATTTTGTGTGTTAAAGTAGAAGGAAGAGAAAAGATGGAGGAGATTGGGTTTGGAACCATTTATCGTACAATCACAAGAATCTAACGAGGATCAACCGGTCCTTTTAACCATTGCGCCATGGATGGATAGATTTCCTGAACTCACTGCGGGCTTTACTTCTCGTTTAGGCGGAGTTAGCCAGGCTCCCTTTTCCACGCTAAATTGTGGGCTGCATGTGAACGATAATAGGACAGATGTCGTACGTAATCGTGAGCGCATTGCTGACGCCCTAGGGCAGCCATTCGCGTCCTTTACGTATGCAGAGCAGGTACATGGGAAAGACATCGCTATCGTTAGTCTAAAGGAGCAAGGAATGGGGCGAGAAAGCAGGGAAACTGCTTTTCAAGCAACGGATGGTTTTATTACGAGGGAGAAAGGTATCGTTCTCTGCGCGCAGTTTGCTGATTGTGTTCCTTTGTTTTTCTACGATCCTGTTAGGCAAGTGGTTGGGCTTGCGCACGCAGGATGGAAAGGAACTGTGTTAAACATTTCCATGGCTACAATATCCTTAATGACACATACTTTTGGTAGCCAGCCGTCTGATATCCATGCGGCTATTGGCCCCTCGATTGGCGCGTGCTGCTATGAGGTTGATGAAACGGTAGCATCCCGTGTAAGGCAAGTCCTGAAGGAAACTCAGACGTCACCAGAAGCACAAAAAGCTGTTATCACCGATAAGGGCAAAGATAAGTATATGTTGAATTTACGACAATTAAATCGAAAATTGATCGAGCAAGCAGGAATTTTGTCGTCCCATATCGAAGTAACTCAGTTATGTACGAGTTGCCGAACAGATCTCTTCTTTTCACATCGAAAAGAGGGGGGTTCCACAGGACGAATGATTGCTTGGATCGGTCTACGTTGAGAGGAACTAGCAAGGTGTGTTGAATTGAGGTGTAGGGTAAAATGAGCGTATTAGAACGCAAACAAGAGGTTGAAGCTCGGATTGCAGCAGTATGTCGGCAATCAGGCCGTCAAGAGAATGAAATTAAGATCATTGCTGTTACCAAATATGTATCTTTAGAAACAACTGAACAAGTGTTGAACACGGGTCTACTGCATATTGGTGAGAATCGTTGGCAAGATGTCAAACCAAAATGGGAAGCCCTGCATGAGCGAGGAACGTGGCATTTTCTTGGTCATCTGCAGACGAATAAGGTGAAGGATGTTATCGGCAAATTTGCCTATATTCACTCTCTTGATCGGATGTCTCTTGCTAAGGAATTGGACAAGCAGGCAGCCGCATTAGGGATAGAAGTCAATTGCTTCTTGCAAGTGAATATTTCCGGCGAAGCAACGAAATATGGAGTTGCAACCGATGAGTTCTTCCATTTTGCTGAGGAAGTAAGTAAGCTTGCACGTATTCGTGTATGCGGCTTGATGACAATGGCACCTTATGAGCTCGAATCCGAAGAAACGAGACCCGTTTTTCGAGGTTTACGAGAGTTGCGGGATCAATTGAATGAACGCAATCTGTTTCCTTATGAAGTGAATGAGTTATCGATGGGTATGTCAGGCGACTTTGAGGTTGCGATTGAAGAAGGTGCAACTTGGGTGCGCTTAGGTACAGTTTTGGTAGGCAAAGAGGGCTAGGAGTCAAAACTTGATTCCGATGTATGATTTCGTCAGGAGGGGACCAATATGGGTGTATATAACCGATTTATGAATTTTCTGGGGCTTCAGGAAGAGGAAGAAATTGTAGAGCGTGAACGGATTGTAGAAGCAACAGAAGAACCTGAAACCAATCCCTATGAATTACGTAATAAAAATAAGGCGAATGTCGTTAGTATACATTCACAGAAGAATTCACGCGTTGTCCTAAGTGAGCCTCGCACTTATGAGGAAACGCAGGATATCGCAGACCATCTACGTGCCCGTCGAGCTGTTGTTGTTAATTTGCAGCGCGTTCGTGGTGATCAAGCCATACGAATCGTAGATTTCTTGAGTGGTACTGTTTACGCATTGAATGGGTCTATCTCTAAGCTTGGACCGAATATCTTTCTCTGTACACCAGATTCAGTAGATATTCATGGCCACATCTCCGAGATGATGGGCGAAGAATAGACGCATATCCAAACACAGAGATAGAGGTGGAAAACTACGTGGATAACGTTTACTCTTTTTTAATTATTTTACAAGAAATTTATTATTTCATGATTATTGGTTACTTGATCTTATCCTGGTTTCCAAATGCACGTGGCAGTTTTGTCGGTGGACTGCTTGCGAAGCTGGTTGAACCGTATTTAAGTCCGTTCCGCAAGATCATCCCTAGCATAGGTTTCATTGATCTTTCGCCAATTGTGGGATTGATCGCTTTGAAATTCGTGGTGATGGGGATTATCGCAGTGCTTCAGTTCATCGCGGGGTTATTTTAACATTGGTTAATGAACTCTATGGTCATTTTCACTCCGACGAGCATCATTTTGTCGATAAGGCCTGGGATTGGGTTGAGCGAGCTGCAGAGCAGCATGCTGTGAAATTAACCGATTTTCTCGATCCTAGACAAGCTTTCATTCTGAATTCACTCGTCAACCGACACCCGGATGTACATTGCCGTTTGGATGGCGGTTATGAGGCAGCAGAACGCAGGCGAGCCTTAATTGCCCCTGATTATCGGAGCTTGGAAGGCGAAGACATGGCTATGGCTGTGCTAGCTGTTTCCTCAGGGGATGGCAAATTTCTAACATTAGAACATGGAGATTACATGGGCGCCATTCTTGGACTCGGCATGAAGCGAGACAAGGTTGGCGATATTCATGTTATAGAGGGTGGCTGCCATTGTCTGGTGACCCAGGATGCAGCCGATTATTTGCATTTAAATTTGTCCCAAGTACATAGAGTACATGTTCAAACGGAGTTGCTCTCTTTAGATAAGTTAGAGCTAGCGCAAGTGCAATTGGATGAGCTTCATCTATCCGTTGCCTCCATGCGCATGGACGGTATTGTAAGCGATGTATTCCGATTAAGTCGAGCCAAAGTGCTGCTACCGATCCAAGCAGGCCGATGCCGCGTGAACTGGAAGGTGGAAGAAGATCCAAGTAAGCCGCTGAAGGAAGGGGATATGATCTCCTTGCAGGGCTTTGGTAGATTTAAAGTGCTTGAAGTGGAAGGCGTATCGAAAAAAGGTCGAATTCGTGTGAAGATTGGCAAGTTTGCATGATCGTGGATAATTTATCCACGAACTTTGCAGGAATTGCTAATTTTCTGTCGAACTGAACTGTATAGACATGGGTGTAGGCTAGCTTTCAGATAAGCTTAGCATATACTTACGAAGTCAATTTTGC
Source organism: Paenibacillus sp. J22FR5 (assembly GCF_059691975.1). Classification (NCBI taxonomy): domain Bacteria; kingdom Bacillati; phylum Bacillota; class Bacilli; order Caryophanales; family Paenibacillaceae; genus Paenibacillus; species Paenibacillus sp. J22FR5. The sequence continues at coordinate 210,887 of NZ_JCAUAN010000003.1, forward strand.
TACGCAAAACGCTAAGGAGGGGCACTGATGCCATTAACACCGCTAGATATACATAATAAGGAGTTTTCACGTTCGTTTCGCGGTTATGATGAAGATCAAGTTAACGAATTCCTAGATCAAGTCATCAAAGACTACGAGGCCCTCATTCGTGAGAATAAGGATTTACAGAATCAAACGTTAGCCTTGCAAGAGCGTTTGGATCATTTCACGCATATTGAGGAGTCGTTGAGTAAGACGATTATCGTTGCACAGGAAGCAGCGGATGAAGTCAGAAGCAATTCGAAGAAAGAAGCACAGCTTATTTTGAAGGAAGCAGAGAAGAATGCGGATCGCATTATTAACGAATCGTTGACGCGCTCTCGCAAAGTAGCTCTTGAAATTGAAGAGCTGAAGAAGCAAGCTTCCATCTATCGCACGCGCTTTCGGACATTACTTGAAGCTCAACTTGAATTATTGAACACAGAAGGCTGGCAAAGTATGCAGTTTGAACATACGGAAGAGTAGGCATAGTGCCATAGGCCATTCTCATATTGACTATGACTGTCGAATTGGTTATACTCCTGTTAAATGTATCGCAATAAAGCTATGACTGGAACGAGTAGGACGTTATGAGCAGTGTCAGCGAATTAGGGTTTTGGTGTGAGCCTAATCTCTGCAGCGTACCGAATATCCCCCAGGAGCGTCTCTTGAAGTGAGTAGGGAGAAACGGGTCATGCCGTTACACATGATCGAGTGAAGAAGCTGTGTTCGGCTCGCCTAAGGCGTGTGTTCATGATGCTTTTTAACGAGGGTGGTACCGCGAGTTGAGTTTCTCGTCCCTTTTTGGGGATGAGAGGCTTTTTTTGTTTTTACCACATAAGAAAGTATAAGTTTTCGGTTTCTGAAAACGGCTTTCTTATTGGCGATAAAACTAACCTCTAACGCGGTCGCTCATCCTTGAATAACCTCGATATAGGTTTTCTCACAGATTGAAGTAGGGATGGAGTGGTAAGCATGGATTATGGCAAAACATTAAATCTATTACAAACCGAATTTCCGATGAGAGGTAATTTGCCGCAAGCGGAACCGAAAATGCAAGAGCATTGGGAAGCGGAAGACATTTATGCCAAAGTACAGGAAAGTCGTAAGGGCAGAACGAAGTTCATTTTACATGATGGACCACCCTATGCGAATGGAGATATTCATATCGGTCATGCACTAAACAAAGTGCTGAAAGATATTATCGTGAGATTCAAAACACTGCAAGGTTTCGACGCGCCTTACGTGCCTGGCTGGGATACGCATGGCTTGCCGATCGAGCAAGTGATAACAAACAGCGGGAAAGTCGATCGTAAGAAGATGACTGTTCCTGAGTTTCGTGAATATTGCAAAGAGTACGCGCTGCAATCGGTTGAGAAGCAGAAAAGTCAATTCCAACGTCTAGGTATTCGCGGAGATTGGAAGAACCCTTACATCACGCTGCAACCTGGCTATGAAGCACAGCAAATCCGGGTTTTCGGTACGATGGTGCAGAAAGGCTTCGTTTACAAAGGGTTGAAGCCTGTCTACTGGTCTCCTTCCTCCGAAAGCGCCTTGGCTGAAGCGGAAATCGAGTACAAAGAGAAAACATCAACTTCCATCTATGTGGCGTTCCCAGTAAAAGATGGCAAAGGTAAGCTTCCTCAAGATGCTTCTATCGTCATTTGGACAACAACAGCTTGGACATTACCAGCGAACTTGGGTATCTCTCTACACCCTGAATTCGAGTATGCGGTTGTGCAAGCGAATGGCAAGAAATATGTGTTAGCACAAGGCTTACTAGCTTCAGCGGCTAAAGAAATCGGTTGGAGCGAGTACGAAGTTCTAGCGACGGTAAAAGGCAGTGAGTTGGAGTTTGTAACGTGCCAACATCCTTTCTACGATCGTGAATCCCTCGTGATGGTTGGCGAGCACGTGACACTAGAGGCAGGTACTGGCTGCGTTCATACCGCACCAGGACATGGGGAAGACGACTTCGCGATTGGACAACGCTATAATATTGGTGTGCTGTGTCCCGTGGACGACCAAGGTCATTTTACGGCAGAAGCGCCAGGCTATGAAGGCATGTTCTATGAAAAAGGCGGCAAGCTCATTATCGAGAAGCTGCAAGAGTCTGGTCTATTGCTGAAAGCTGCAGATATTCAGCATCAATACGCGCACGATTGGCGTACGAAGAAGCCTGTTATTTATCGTGCAACGGAGCAATGGTTTGCGTCGATCGATAAATTCAGACAAGAGATGCTGGACGAAATCAAGCAAGTGAAATGGACACCGGAGTGGGGCGAAGTTCGCCTGCATAACATGATCGCAGATCGTGGAGACTGGTGTATTTCGAGACAACGGGCCTGGGGGGTTCCAATCCCGATTTTCTATTGCCGCAGCTGTAATGAGCCGCTTGTGAACGAGCAAACGATTGAGCATGTAGCGCAATTATTTGAGCAAGAAGGCTCGAATGCTTGGTTCATCAAAGATGAGAAGGATCTCCTTCCACACGGCACTAGCTGTTCCAAATGTGGGCAAGGTGAGTTCCGTAAAGAAACAGACATTATGGACGTATGGTTTGACTCCGGATCCAGTCATGTGGCAGTTCTTGAGTCGCGTCGAGAGCTTCAATGGCCTGCTGATTTGTATCTCGAAGGCTCTGATCAATATCGTGGATGGTTCAATTCATCCCTGATCACGGGTGTTGCTACGAGAGAGAAATCGCCGTATAAAGGTATTCTCAGTCATGGCTTTACGCTGGATGGCGAAGGCAGAAAAATGTCCAAATCGATCGGCAACACGATTGATCCGAATGTGGTGTGTGGCAAATTAGGCGCAGATATTCTTCGGCTATGGGTTTCTTCCGTGGATTATCAATCCGATCACCGGATTTCAGATAATATTTTGAACCAAACGACAGAGGTTTATCGTAAAATCCGTAACACGATGCGTTTCTTATTAGGGAACTTGAGTCAGTTCAACCCTGAAACAGATCGCGTCGCAACTACGAGTTTATCCGAGCTAGATCGTTATGCGCTCATTCGTTTGAACCGTATGATCGAGAAGGTTGTCAAAGCTTATGAAGCCTACGAATTCCATGTGGTATATCAAACAATTCACCATTTCTGTGCTGTGGAAATGAGCTCCTTCTATTTGGATATCATCAAGGATCGACTCTATGCGAATGCGGCTGAGGATCCAGCACGTAAAGCTTCACAAACCGTGTTATATGCTGCACTTACAGCGATTACGAAACTGATCGCACCGATTCTACCACATACAGCGGATGAAGTTTGGAAATACATCCCTGGTGTAACGTTAAGCTCCGTGCAACTTGCGGAATTACCGGAAGTAGAGGCGAATGTATATAACGAGGAATTGGAAAATAAATGGAACTCCTTCTTGGAAGTAAGAGATGATGTTTTGAAAGCATTAGAAGAAGCGCGTAAGGAGAAAGTCATTGGTAATTCCTTGGGAGCAGCTGTGAATTTGTATCCGAATGAAGCAATGTTCGCGTTGTTAACACAATTCGAGCAATTGGATCAGTTATTCATCGTATCCGCTGTTAACCTTCACCCGGTAGGTACGTCATCAGTACCTGAAGGTGCTCTTCAGTCCAAAGATGTTACCATTGCAATCGCTGTTGCAGACGGTGAAAAATGTGAACGTTGTTGGATAGTGACACCAGAGGTTGGGCACAGTAAAGAGCATCCAACACTCTGTGTCAGATGTAACGATGTTGTGACTGCTCATTATCACGAGTAGAGGAACCAAACGAGCTTACGCACAATGCGAAGCTCGTTTGTCCTGTTTTTAATCGGGCTATTTACCACATAAGAATGAATAAGTTTTCGGTGCTCGGAAAAACAAATTCTTATTAGCGATAAAAACAATCTCTAGATGTGGTCGCTCATCCTCGAATTACTTCGATAGAAGTTTTTCTCACTCATCATCCAAATCGGCAGTTCTTTCAGGTTCAAGGAAAGGATCACCTTCATCACTATGCATATATTCGTTGTAGGCTTTACTTCTTACAATGGTAACATGTTCACCATATAGATCCGTGGCTACGAAGCTTTCGAAAGATTCCACATAGCCTTCTAACTCATCGGCTTCGATGTACATGTCGTTGTAGCTTTCAACTTGGTTACTTTCGGCGAATGCAGGTGTGTTCGAGGTTCCCCAACTCTCTACGATTTGCCAAGCATCTTCACCATCGAATTCGGTTTCGTCGTTTCGTTCATCGAAGCTCGTTCGACCGAAAGGCGGATAAAGAACTTGCTCTTCCACAGGGCGTCGGAAAGATTGATCTGGATCGGGAACATGTTCGATGCTGTATAAAGTGGTTGGAATGGCTTGTAGGCGTTCATAGGGAATAGGTTGATGGCTAAATACACAAATGCCGTATTCGCCGCTTTCCATACGAGCTAAAGCTTCATTGACTTGTTGTAAATGCATTTCAGCATGTTCATTGAGTGAGATATCTTTCGCTCGTTCGAAAACTTCGGATCCGATATCTCCTGGATGATTATCATACATGGATAACTCTCCAATGGAATCAGAGAAGGAATTAGCGAGTCCGAATTTGTCATTAGTAGCAAAATGTTTTTCAAGTGCAACCTTTTCCTCCAATAGTTGTACATATAACGTTTTTAATTGTTCTTCAGTTAAATGGCTCATAGGTCATACGGCTCCCTTCAAACAGCTCATTCATACCGTTTATCATGCCGATAGACCGCTTTTTTTAGTGAGGTAATTCCTTGCAAATTAGGTATGTACATGCTCTCAATATTGTAGGAGGAATAAACATGAAATATTTGAAATATTACGCCTATGCGCTTCTTGCTTTTATCTTGGATCAGGTAACGAAGTGGATCATCGTAAAAAAGGTTCCACTCGGCGAGGAACGCCCAGTCATTGGCGATTTTTTCATGATTACTTCCCATCGTAATCGTGGTGCCGCTTTTGGCATTTTACAAAATCAACGTTGGTTTTTTATTGTGATTACGACGATTGTGCTATGTGCCATTATTTGGTACATGCGTCGCACAATTAAGGAAGGCAAGATACTATTACCTTTCGCACTTAGTTTACTATTTGGTGGAGCACTCGGTAATTTTGTGGATCGCGTCTGGTTTGCGGAAGTCGTCGATTTCTTCCAGTTTACATTTGATTTCAGCTTTTTTGGCAAAGAGATTGATTATATTTTCCCGATCTTCAATGTTGCTGATTCCTGTATTGTAGTAGGGGTTATTCTAATCTTTATTGAATCCATATTTGCAGCAAGAAACGAGAAAAAAGGAGCAACACATGAACACAAACCAGACCTCACCTGATTCCACATCCCAAGAACCGATTGAATGGACAGTTGAAGATCAATTTGCCAACGAACGGATTGATAAATGGATTACAGAAGCGTTGGAAGAAGATATTTCAAGAACACTTGTCCAACAATGGGTCAAAGACGGTCACGTTAAGGTGAATGGGAAAGCGGTAAAGCCAAATTATAAATTATCGGTGCAAGATGTGATAGCGTTGCAAATTCCTGAACCTCAAGGCGTAGAGCTTGTAGCTGAAAACATTCCGCTAAATGTGGTGTATGAGGATAGCGATGTCATCGTAATAAACAAGCAGAGAGGTCTTGTCGTTCATCCGGCGCCTGGACATTATTCGGGTACCTTAGTGAATGCTTTAATGTACCACTGTAAAGACTTATCTGGTATTAATGGCGAGCTTCGCCCAGGTATTGTTCATCGTATAGATAAAGACACTTCAGGATTAATTATGTCTGCCAAAAATGATAAAGCACATGCGAGTCTTGCTGAGCAATTGAAATCACATTCAGTTAACCGTAAGTATATTGCCTTGGTCCACGGACATATTCAGCATGATCAAGGGACGATCGATGCACCTATTGGCCGGGATTCGCATGATCGTAAGATGTATACGGTGACAGAGAAAAACAGCAAGACCGCGGTGACGCACTTTGTCGTAATGGAGCGTTTTGGGGACTTCACCCTAGTCGAGTTGAAGCTTGAAACTGGGCGTACGCATCAAATTCGCGTACATATGAAGTTCATTGGCCATCCACTCGTAGGAGATCCGATGTACGGGAAAAGCAAAGGCATGCTGATGGACGGTCAAGCGTTGCATGCTGCGATTCTAGGCTTCAAACATCCGCGTTCTGGGGAATGGCTGCAGTTTGAAGCGCCTATTCCTCCGGATATGGAGAACCTGATACAAACGATACGGACAACCTAGTTCTTGTTCGAGGGAGAGAGGAGAGCTGGATATGTTGGAACATTTGATTAATCCGCAAGTGAAAGACATTCAAATTTCCGGTATTCGCAAAATTTCGAATTTGGTCAGCACTATTCCTGGTGCGTTAACGTTAACAATTGGGCAGCCTGATTTCCCAACGCCGCGACATATAATCGAAGCGGGTCAAAGAGCTTTGGATCAGAACAAAACCGTCTACACGCAAAATCCGGGACTACTAGAGCTTCGTGAAGCTGTTTCTAACTTTGTACAGGTCAAATACGGGCAGGTATATCGCGCGGCGGATGAAATTATCGTCACAGCTGGGGCTAGCCAAGCCGTCGATATCACATTGCGGACGATTCTGACCCCAGGCGCTGAGGTCATCATTCCGGCTCCGATTTATCCTGGTTATGAACCTTTAATCCGTTTAGCTGGAGGCGTTCCGGTTTATGTGGATACAAGAGAGAACGGCTTAAAGCTAACTGCGGAGTTGTTGGGGCCATACTTAACGGATAAAACGCGTTGTGTTATTCTATGTTATCCATCGAATCCAACAGGGCAGGTACTGACGGAGCAGGAAATTACTGATTTAGCGGAATTGTTGGCGGATCGCGATTTGTTTGTTTTGTCCGACGAAATTTATAGCGAGTTGGTTTATGGGGTTCGTCATCATTCCATCGCATCCGTAGGGAAGCTAAGAGAGAAGACGATTGTCATTAATGGCTTGTCCAAATCGCATGCCATGACAGGCTGGCGGATTGGTTTCACAATGGCGCCTGCCTATCTCACAGAGCACATGGTGAAGGTTCACCAGTATAATGTAACCTGCGCTAGCTCTGTAAGCCAGTACGCCGCTTTGGAGGCGTTGACGGTTGGCATCGACGATGCGCTGCCCATGCGCGAGGCTTATGCAGCGCGTAGAGACTACGTCTACGGACGGTTGCTCGCGATGGGTATCGAGCTAGAAAAGCCGGATGGGGCGTTCTATTTGTTCCCATCCATTGCGCAGTACGGCTTATCCTCGCAAGAGTTTGCGATGAGACTGCTGCATGAAGAGCATGTCGCGGTCGTACCTGGAGATGCGTTTACTCCTTACGGAGAAGGCTATATCCGTATTTCATATGCTTATGCACAGGAAGTGTTGGAGCAATCGCTGGATCGACTTCAGCGGTTTGTGAGTAAGCTTTAAAGGAAAAGGAACCTTGGCTGCAGATGCAGTTTCGGTTCCTTTTTTTGATAGCTAGTAAATCCATTTCTCCCGAATCGACATATGCGGCTTGATGCGAGGTGGTAGTGGATTCGCGAGTCATAGGCATGTGTTGTCAGCATCTTGTCAACTATCAATCCAATAAATAAAAACCTCCAAATCACCACCGTTCATGGGATTTGGAGGTTTTTCAATTTAGCTAGATTTATATCGCAGATACGCTGTAATCGTTTCGATGGCTACATCAATCGCGCGCTCATCTGGATCAAGCTTGGCATTATGCAGGCCATGTGGTGTATCCACCCCAAGCCAGAACATGAAGCCGGGGATCTTCTCTAAAAAGTAACCAAAGTCTTCACCGGTCATCGCTTCTGTACATTCGAACAACGTAACATTGTCACGTCCGCGAAGCCAGTCCATGAATTCCACTGTCAATGCCGGATCATTATAGACTTGGCGATAATTTGAGCCCCAATCGATGGAGACTTTGCATTCGAATGAAGCTTCGATGCCTGCGGTAACGGCTTCAATGCGTCCTTTGATCTTGTCCATAGAAGCAGCAGATAACGTTCGAATTGTCCCCTCTAAGCGAGCCTTCTCCGCGATTATATTCTGCTTCGTCCCAGCTTCCATTTTACCAATCGTAATGACAGCTGAATTCAGCGGATTCACGTTCCGTGACACGATGGTTTGAAGCTGCCCAACCATCTGCGTTGCCGCGATGATCATATCATTCGCTTGATGCGGATAGGCCGCATGGCCGCCTTTACCTAGCAAATCAATGAATAGCTCCGAGGTGTTGGCGAACAAGATTTCAGGTCTGACAGCAATCGTTCCGACAGGATACTCCGGTGCAATATGGAGCGCGACCATCTGATCAGGCATCCAATCCTGCAACTCCTCTGCGTCAAGCATCGGCAACGCACCGCCAGGACCTTCTTCTGCTGGTTGGAACAACACAACGAGATCATCCTGCATCGGATTTTCCGTGAAGTGAGTCACAACTCCCATCCCGATGGACATGTGAAAATCATGCCCGCATGCATGCATATAGCCTGGATGCTGAGAAGGGAAGGGAAGTGTAGTCTCTTCCGTGATCGGAAGCCCGTCCATATCGGCGCGATAACCGAAGCGTTTGCTCGGGTTTAAGCCTTTGATATAGACCAGAATGCCCGTACGCCAAGTGCGGATCGTAAGTCGTTCCTGTGACAGCTTGGCCAACTGGTCAAGCAGAAGCTGCTGCGTCTTGAACTCTTGGAATCCCGGTTCTGGGATTTGATGAAGCTGACGTCGCAGCTCTACAAAAGGGCTAAACATAACGATTTCCTCCAGATCACCTTACAGGGTGCGTAGATCTTGTAGAATTTCGGTTTTGGATTTTGTTTTGTCGTCTACTTTTTTGATAACACGAGCAGGTGCGCCTGCAACGACAGTGTACTCTTCAACATCTTGTGTTACGATAGCTCCAGCTGCAACAACGGAACCTTTACCGATGCGAACACCTTCTAGGATAACTGCGTTAGCGCCAACAAGAACGTCATCTTCGATCACACATGGTTGTGCGGAAGGAGGCTCGATAACACCAGCTACAACGGCACCAGCGCCGATGTGACACATTTTGCCTACTTGTGCACGTCCACCAAGTACCGCGTTCATGTCGATCATCGTGCCATCACCAACAGAAGCTCCGATGTTGATCAATGCGCCCATCATGATAATTGCGTTATCGCCAATATGTACTTTATCGCGGATAACTGCACCTGGCTCAATGCGAGCATTGATGTGTTTCAAATCTAGCATTGGAATAGCAGAGTTACGACGATCGTTTTCAACGACGAAATCAGTTACTTTATCTTTGTTTGCTTCAAGGATGGGTTGAAGCTCACTCCACTCACCGAAAACAACACCGCTACCGCCGGAAATGAATGCTTGGCTGCCTTCGCCAAATTCAAGACCTTCAAGGTTTCCTTTTACATATACTTTCACCGGAGTTTTCTTTTTGCTTTCTTTAATAAACTGGATAATTTCTAAGGTATTCATTTCGGTCATGGTGACATCTCCTTCAAATTTATGATTGACTCTCCTATATTAGCAGAAAGGAGGCGTTTGAGCCAATCTGTTTCACACGGCTTTTTGTGCAAATTGACTATTATACAGCTCGGCATAGAATCCTTCTTGTGCGAGCAACTCGCCATGCGTACCTTGTTCAATGACGGTTCCTTGATTCATAACAAGAATTAAATCAGCTTCACGAATCGTGGATAACCGATGGGCAATCACGAAGCTTGTGCGATTCGCCATCAAATTATTCATCGCGCGTTGGATAGAAACTTCCGTCCGAGTGTCGACGCTGCTTGTCGCTTCATCGAGAATCAAGATGGCTGGATCAGCTAGGATCGCACGGGCAATTGTAAGCAACTGCTTTTGACCATGGGATAGATTAGATGCTTCTTCATTTAAAATCGTATCATACCCATCTGGTAACGTACGAATGAAATGATCGGCGTAGGCCGCGCGCGCGGCTTCGACGATTTCATCCTCTGTGGCACCATGACGTCCATAAGCGATGTTGTCGCGGATTGTGCCATTGAATAGCCAAGTATCCTGCAGCACCATACCGAACAATCCACGAAGGTGACTGCGTGACATTTCCCGTGAATCAACGCCATCAATTGAGATGCACCCCTTCTGCAATTCATAGAAACGCATGAGTAGATTGACAATGGTTGTTTTGCCTGCGCCTGTCGGTCCGACAATTGCTACGGTTTGACCTGACTTCACATCGATATTCATATTGTCAATTAGCGGTGTATCTGATTTATAGGAGAAGGAAACATCTTCAAATTGCACATGCCCCTTCACTTGAATATCGGTATCTGTTACCTTTTTCTCCAATACTTCTTCCGGTTCATCCAATAATTCAAAAATGCGCTCAGCAGCAGCAATCGTAGACTGAATGACATTAGCAATATTCGCCACTTGTGTAATCGGCATACTAAACTGACCGGAATATTGGATAAAGGCTAGGATATCACCAATTTTAATCGCATTATGCGTAACCATGATGCCGCCGATGACGCTAACGAGGACATAACCAATATTCCCGATAAAGGACATCAAAGGAAAGATAAGTCCTGAGATAAATTGTGCCTTCCAGCCGGAATGATACAGCCGATCGTTAATTTCATTGAATTTATCAACAGATTGCTGTTCTCTTCCAAAAGCTTTCACGATCGTATGTCCCGTATACATTTCTTCGACATGTCCGTTGAGCTCACCTAAGGTACGTTGCTGCCCTTTAAAATATTTCTGAGAGCGGGTAGCAATCATTTTTGTTCCTAAAATGCTAAGCGGGAGGGTAATAATTGTAGCTAATGTTAGAAGAGGACTTATCGTCAACATCATGATAATGATCCCGATTAAAGTGACGATGGACGTGATGAGCTGCGTTAAACTTTGCTGCATCGTTGAGCTTATCGTATCCACATCATTCGTTGCTCTGCTCATGGTATCGCCATGACTTCTGGCATCGAAGAAAGATAAGGGAACACGCGTAAGCTTTTCACTAATATCTCTGCGTAAATTAAATACGATGCGCTGCGTAACTTTTACCATGATTCGTTGCTGGATATACATTAATATGGAGCTGAAAATGTAAAGAGCAGCTAGGATAATTACGATCTGGAGGATCGCATCGAAATCGATTTTGGCTCCTGCGATGCCTTTGAACTTGCCGATAGCGCCTTCAGATAACTTCGTAACTGCGTTACCCATCAATTTCGGGCTAACGATACTAAATAGTGTGCTTAGTATAGCTGCAAGGAGAACAAAGGATATGGAGACACGAAAAGGCTGCATGTACGTCATTAGTCTTTTTAATGTACCCTTAAAATCCTTCGCCTTCTGTACAGGCATCCCCATGCCAGCCATACCGCCACGGCCAATAAAACCTGGATTCATGCCTGCTGCGGGTCGTTGTGGTTCTTTTGGTTTGTCACTCATGCACTTTCCTCCTCTGATAGCTGAGAAGCAACAATTTCTTGATAGACCTCACAAGTTTTCATGAGTTCATTATGTGTACCAGTTCCAGCGATTCTGCCTTCATCTAGGACAATAATTTGATTAGCGTCCATTATGGTGCTAACACGCTGGGCGACGATAAGCAACGTGGCACGTTCTGTTTCTGACTTTAGTGCAGCTCGAAGCTTCGCATCCGTCTTGAAATCTAATGCGGAGAAGCTGTCGTCGAAAATATAAATATTCGGTTTGCGAGCAAGTGCTCGACCAATGGCAAGACGCTGTTTCTGACCACCGGACAAATTGGTGCCACCTTGTGCAAGTATGGACTGGAAGTTGTCTTTCATACCGCCAATGAAATCGGCTGCTTGTGAGGTAGAAGCTGCATGAGTAAGCTCCTCATCAGAGGCTAGATCATTCCCAAATCGGAGGTTTTCGGCCACTGTACCGGAGAAGAGAACGGCTTTTTGTGGGACATATCCAATTTGTTCACGCACGCTTTCTAGCGCAAGAGAAGGTAGCGGTTGCCCGTTTAATGTGATTGAACCTGACTGGACATCATAAAATCGCAAGAGCAAATTGATTAGGGTCGTTTTGCCTGAACCTGTACCGCCAATTATGGCTGTAACCTCGCCTGGTCTAGCGCTAAAAGTAATATCCTCGATAGCTGGTTGCTCTGCACCGGGGTAACTGAAGGTTACATGGTTAAAATTAACAGTAATTTGATCCTCTTTCAGGTTAACAGCGTTCTTAGCATTATGTACGACGGATTCGATAGCCAGCACTTCATTAATGCGAACCGCAGAAGCAGATGCCCGGGGAATCATCATGAAAATCATCGTCATCATGAACATACTGAACATAATTTGCATCGCATATTGAATGAAGGCCATGAGATCGCCGACTTGCATTTGATTATTATCGATTCGAATGCCGCCATACCATAAAATAACAACGATGCCGAGGTTGAATACAAGCATCATGATAGGCATCATTGTGGCCATGATCGTATTAACTTTAATGGCTGTTTGCGTAAAATCCTGATTGGCGCGTTCAAATTTAAGCTTTTCGTGGTCCGAGCGGTTGAAAGCGCGTATCACGCGAATGCCAGTCAGATGTTCCCGCAGCGCAAGATTGATCTTATCAATCCTTACTTGTAATGTCTTGAATAACGGAAGTCCTTGCCGCATTACGCCTATAATGACGAGGGCTAGAATCGGGATCACAGCGATCAGTACATTAGCAAGATGAGCATCCTTGTAGGTAGCCATAATAACACCACCGATGAGCATGGTAGGTGCCCCAATGAACATCCGCATCATGACAACCAATTGCTGAACTTGTGCGATGTCATTTGTAGTTCTCGTGATAAGCGATGACGTACCAAGCTTATCAAATTCATTGAGGGAAAAGCTCTCGACATGGGAGAAGAGCTTGCGTCGTAAATCCCTTCCGAAGCCTGTTGCTGTCTTGGCGAGCAGATAGCTTGCTACCATGACACAGGCCATCCCTCCCATCGCGACGAGAAGCATATAAGCCCCGAATCGCAGAATATAACCAACATCACCTTTCACAACACCGACATCCACAATGTCAGAAAGGAGTGTTGGCAGATACAGTTGAGCTAGTGATTGCAGAAGCATCAACGTAATGATGACAACCACTGAAACCCGGTAAGGCTTCAAAAATCTAAACAATTTGAACATAGTTTCCTCCTTAACATTTTGCCGCATTGATTTTGGGAATAACTAGGTGAAAAAATGAATTTATATGTAAATTATAACACATGGTCTTGAACTTGCTCAAAAAAAGAAGCAGGAAATATATTGACTTATCATGTCGAAAGTGGCATAATTCTTTTAATTACATATGTGCCTTTAAAAACAGTCCAGAGAGGCTGGCAAGGTAAAACGATAAGAAAAGTCGGGAAATACTGAATCGTGCATTCAGTAAGCTTGAGGGTGTGCGCATCCAACAAAGCCCCGCTCTATCTCTTTATGCAGTCGTGACTCCTTGCCAAGAATTGGGCAAGGAGTTTTTGGTTTTTGACCAGGAAACGAAAGTGAATACGGACTAAGCTAGTTTTGCCAGGAGGCGAGTAACGATGAATGAAACAGCCGAACACACCATTATTGATGAAATGGGAATTCGCAGAGCACTTACGCGGATTGCACACGAGATACTGGAAAAGAATAAAGGTGTTGAGAATTGTACGTTGATTGGGATTCGGACCCGAGGCATTTACTTAGCGAAGCGAGTAGCAGAACGAATTCTAGAGATTGAAGGGATTCCGATCCCTGTGGGTGAGATCGACATCACTTCCTACCGCGATGATCGCGTGAAGGTAAAGTCGGTGGAGAATGTGCAAGAAGGCGGCAAACTTCAAATTCAGGATCGCAAAATCATCCTCTTTGATGATGTGCTGTTCACGGGCAGAACAGTGAGAGCGGCGATGGATGCCCTGATTGATTTGGGAAGACCGCAAATGATTCAGCTAGCAGTCCTTGTAGACAGAGGGCATCGTGAGCTGCCGATCAGGCCTGACTACGTTGGAAAGAACGTGCCTACATCGAAGAGTGAGAGTATAGCAGTGTTACTAACGGAAATTGATCATAAAGATGAAGTCATTATTCTAAGGGGGAAACAGGAGTGAGTAGCGTGAGTACATATACAACTAGACATTTCTTGGGACTGAAAGGCGTAAGCGCAGAGGAGATCACAAGCATTCTTGATCGTGCAGCCTATTGGGAACATAACCCGAGCAAGGTAACCAACCAATTTCAAGGTAAATTCGTATCTAACTTATTTTTTGAAAATAGTACAAGAACCCGTTTCTCCTTTGAACTCGCGCAAAAACGTCTAGGTGCAGATGTGCTGAACTTCTCGGCAGCTGAATCCAGCGTGCAAAAAGGCGAGTCCATCTACGATACAGTTCGTACTCTTGAATCCATGGGTATCGATGCTGGTGTGATTCGTCTGAAACCGAATGGCGTGCTGCAAGAGCTTGCTGAGAAAATCAAAATCCCGCTCATCAACGCGGGGGACGGCAATAACGAGCATCCAACGCAAGCGTTGCTTGATTTCTATACGATGCGCAAGCAGTTCGGCGCCATCAAAGGATTGACCGTCTCCATCATCGGAGACATTCTGCACAGCCGTGTGGCTCGATCGAACCTCTGGGGCCTCATCGCCCAAGGAGCGAAAGTTCAGTTCTGTGCTCCTGCCAGTATGCAGGCTCCAGAGCTAGCGCAGTTCGCACCGTATGTGACCTTCGAGGAGGCTTTGAAAGCCGATGTGATCATGATGCTGCGTGTGCAGCTGGAACGTCACGACACAGGGCTTATCAAATCGGCTGAGGAATACCGCGAGCAATACGGATTAACCGTAGAACGCGCAAGCCGCATGGCGCCTCACGCGATCATCATGCATCCGGCTCCAGTCAATCGCAACGTTGAGCTAGATGATGAACTGGTCGAGCATGATAAGTCCAAAATCTTTACACAAATTGCTCACGGCGTGCCGATACGTATGGCCGTCATCGAACGAGCTTTATCATAAACTTGAGGAGGATTTCACAGCATGGGAATTTGGATTCTAAACGGACTTACCGTTGATGCCAATAACGTTCAAACGAAAAAACACGTTTTAGTTGAAAATGATAAGATCGCACAGGTGCTGGACGCTTCTAATGGTGAAGTGCCACAAACTGCGGGTCATGAAGTGATTGACGCAGCTGGCAAGCTTGTATCACCTGGCTTCATTGATATGCACGTTCACTTGAGAGAGCCTGGCTTTGAACATAAAGAAAATATTGCGACGGGCACACGCTCCGCGGCAAGAGGCGGCTTTACAACGATTGCTTGTATGCCAAACACAAGACCGGTTATTGATACCGTAGATACGGTGAATTACATATTAGATAAAGCAGCAACAGAAGGTGTTGTGCGCGTCATTCCTTACGGAACGATTACGAAGAATGAACTCGGCCGTGAGCTAACAGATTTCGCAGCATTGAAAGAAGCGGGCGTTATCGGTTACACCGACGATGGGGTTGGCGTACAAAGCGCGCAAATGATGAAGGATGCCATGGCTTTAGCGGCTTCCATCGGTATGCCGATCATCGCACACTGCGAAGATGACACATTGGTTGTTGGCGCGCCAGTGAGCGAAGGAACTTTTGCGAAGAAGCACGGCTTGAAAGGCATACCGAATGAATCCGAAGCGATTCACGTAGGCCGCGATGTGCTGCTAGCTGAAGCGACAGGCGTTCACTACCATGTATGTCATGTGAGCACAGAGCAATCGGTTCGATTGATCCGTCATGCGAAGCAGTTCGGCATCAAGGTGACTGCTGAGGTATGTCCGCATCATCTAGTGCTGTCAGAAGAAGACATTCCAGGAATGGACGCGAATTGGAAGATGAACCCGCCACTACGCACGCCGCGTGATGTACAGGCAGTCATCGAAGGCTTAGAGGATGGCACAATCGACATCATCGTAACTGACCATGCACCACATACTGAAGAAGAGAAAGCGAAAGGCATGATGTTAGCACCATTCGGTATCCTCGGATTCGAAACGGCATTCTCCTTGTTGTACACGAAATTTGTCCTAACAGGCAAATGGACACTTGGCTTCCTGGTGGATCGCATGACGAAGAAACCAGCAGATGTATTCGGACTTCCCTATGGCACATTAGAAGTGGGAAGCGCGGCAGACATTACGATCGTTGATCTAGATACTCCAAAAGCAGTTCTCAAAGAAGAGATCGTATCACGCAGCAAGAACACGCCGTTTATCGGTTGGGAGCTGAAAGGCTGGCCAGTTGTTACAATTGCTTCCGGTAAGGTCGTTTGGTCATAAAAAGTTCGGAAAAGGCTCCGATTTGAAGCCTAAATCACTTGAAGCATCTATACGATGAATGAAAAATCGTGTATATTTATACAGAAAGATTAATCTTTATGCAAGTCCGTGAATGATGTGAAATCGTAAGCATGACATCTGCGGTTCGTGAGAACCGCCTGACAATAGCGAAGGAGTTGAAAGAACATGCAGGCAAGATTGTTGCTGGAAGACGGCACTCTTTTTACAGGAAAATCGTTCGGTAGTGAAGGTGAATCCGTCGGCGAGGTTGTATTCAATACAGGTATGACAGGTTATCAAGAGGTGCTTTCGGACCCTTCATATTGTGGACAAATCGTAACGATGACGTATCCACTGGTGGGGAACTACGGTGTGATTCGTGACGACTTTGAATCCGTACGTCCTTTTATCCATGGTTTCGTTGTGCGTGAACATGAAGAAATTCCAAGTAACTGGAGAGCGCAATACACGCTCGGCAGCCTGTTGAAAGAATACGGCATCGTTGGCATCAGCGGCATCGACACACGTATGTTGACTCGCAAACTTCGTCATTATGGCGTAATGAAAAGTATCATCACAACTTCGAATAAATCCGTTGAGGAATTGATGGCAACTCTTAAAAATACGCCGCTCATGACGGATCAAGTATCCAGAGTTTCTACGAAAAGCGTTTTCGGTGCTCCTGGGCACAAAGAACGCGTCGTTCTAGTCGACTTCGGAGCAAAAAGCGGAATTATCCGTGATCTTAGCAAGCGCGATTGCGATGTCGTTGTCGTTCCGCACAATGCAACGGCTGAACAAATTCGCCGCCTTGCACCAGATGGCGTGTTGCTTTCCAATGGCCCTGGGGATCCCAAAGATGTTCCACACGCAGTAGAAATGATTAAAGGCCTGCTTGGAGAAATTCCGTTATTCGGAATTTGCTTGGGTCACCAATTGTTCGCACTAGCTTGCGGCGCCGATACAGATAAATTGAAATTCGGACATCGCGGCGGTAATCACCCAGTGAAGGATCTCATCTCTGGACGCTGCTACATTACTTCACAAAACCATGGCTACACGGTTAAGGAAGATTCCATCCAAGGAACGAACCTTGAAGTGACGCACATTAACAATAACGATCGCACCATCGAAGGCTTGCGCCATAAGCAATACCCGGCGTTCTCGGTGCAATATCACCCAGAGGCAGCCCCTGGACCATTTGACTCCAGCTACCTGTTCGATGATTTCATCTCGCTGATTCGTCAGCATAAACTAGATAACCCACAGCAGCCGCGCCAAGCGCAAATGCTTGCTCAGTGGAATGCTTCCACGGCATCGACATCTGTGAAGGAGGAACTGCAATATGCCAAAAAATAATACACTCAAAAAGATTCTCGTTATCGGTTCCGGACCGATTGTAATTGGTCAAGCGGCGGAGTTCGATTACGCTGGCACACAAGCTTGCCAAGCATTGAAAGAAGAAGGAATGGAAGTAATCCTGATCAACAGCAACCCTGCTACGATCATGACCGATACAAACATGGCTGATAAAGTATACATCGAGCCAATTACACTTGAATTTGTTACTCAAATCATTCGTCAAGAACGTCCGGATGGCTTGCTTCCAACACTAGGTGGACAAACGGGTCTTAACATGGCGGTTGAACTTGCTCGCGCAGGCGTTCTAGAGAGTGAGAACGTTAAGCTTCTTGGAACTCAGCTTACAGCGATTGAGAAAGCGGAAGATCGTGATCTTTTCAGAGACTTGATGAGAGAGCTAGAGCAACCAGTACCAGATAGCGTTATCGTAACAACAGTGGCGCAAGCGGTTGATTTTGCAAATGAAATCGGCTTCCCAATTATCATTCGTCCTGCTTACACATTGGGTGGAACAGGTGGTGGTATTTGTAACACGATGGAAGAATTGGTAGAAATCGTAGCTTCCGGTATTCGTTACAGCCCAATCGGTCAGTGTCTCGTAGAGCGCAGTATCGCGGGTATGAAAGAAGTCGAGTACGAAGTTATGCGTGACGCGAACGACAACTGTATCGTTGTATGTAACATGGAGAACTTTGATCCAGTTGGCGTACATACAGGCGACAGTATCGTTGTAGCACCAAGCCAAACCCTATCCGATCGTGAGTACCAAATGCTGCGTTCCGCGTCCCTGAAAATCATTCGTGCTTTGAACATCGAGGGTGGATGTAACGTTCAGTACGCACTAGATCCACATAGCTTCCAATACTACGTGATCGAGGTTAACCCGCGTGTAAGTCGCTCTTCTGCGCTTGCTTCCAAAGCGACTGGCTATCCGATTGCGAAAATGGCTGCGAAAATTGCGATTGGTTACACGCTTGATGAGCTTGTCAATCCAGTTACAGGTCAAACGTATGCATGCTTCGAGCCAGCGCTCGATTATATCGTTTCCAAAATTCCACGCTGGCCGTTCGATAAATTTACAGCAGCTAACCGTAAGCTAGGCACACAAATGAAAGCGACAGGCGAAGTTATGGCGATTGGCCGTACGTTCGAAGAGTCGATTCATAAAGCGATTCGTTCCCTAGAAATCGGTGTTCACCGCTTGTTCTTGAAAGAAACGGATCTACTCGATAAAGAAACATTAGAATTACGTTTGCAAAAACCAGACGATGAGCGCCTGTTCTTATTAGCTGAAGCGTTCCGCAGAGGGTATACTGTGGAGCAGTTGCAAAATATGACGAAAATTGACTGGTGGTTCCTGAATAAACTATCTGCACTTATCGCATACGAGACGGAAATTGCAGCAAAAGACTTGACGGCTGAGCTTATTTTCGAAATCAAGCGTAAAGGCTTCACAGACCGTGCTGTTGCGGAAATCCGTACATTGGCAGGCTGCTCGACCTTCACGAAAGAAGCGGATGTAAGAACATTCCGTTTGCAACAAAACATCAAACCAGTTTACAAAATGGTAGATACTTGCGCAGCGGAGTTCGAAGCTTCAACACCGTACTACTACTCCACGTATGAGCAAGAAGATGAAGTAACGGAAACAAGCAAAGAGAAAGTTGTTGTTCTTGGATCGGGTCCAATTCGTATCGGTCAAGGGATCGAGTTCGATTACTCCACGGTTCATGCGGTATGGGCTATTCAAGCTGCTGGATACGAAGCGGTAATCATCAATAACAACCCTGAAACCGTTTCAACGGATTTCAATACGTCGGATCGCTTGTACTTCGAGCCTTTGTTCTTTGAAGATGTCATGAACGTGATCGAGCGTGAACAGCCAATCGGTGTTATCGTCCAATTCGGTGGACAAACAGCGATCAACTTAGCAGCACCTTTGCATAAAGCTGGCGTTCGTATCCTAGGTTCTGACCTAGAAAGTATCGATACAGCGGAAGATCGTAAGAAATTCGAAGCACTTCTTAGCAAGCTTTCGATCGCACAACCACCAGGTGGCACCGTAACATCCGTTGATCAAGCTGTCGGTACAGCAGCGAAATTCGGTTATCCGGTTATCGTTCGTCCTTCCTACGTACTAGGTGGACGCGCTATGGAAATCGTCTACTCGGATGAAGAGCTCTTGAGCTACATGGAATATGCGGTGAAAATCAACCCTGAGCATCCGGTCCTAATCGATCGTTACATGCTTGGTAAAGAGGTAGAGGTTGACGCGATTTGTGATAGAGAAACGGTTCTAATCCCGGGGATTATGGAACACGTTGAGCGCGCTGGGGTTCACTCCGGTGACTCGATCGCCGTATATCCGCCGCAATCGATCTCCGAGGAGATCAAGCAACAAATTATCGAAATTACGACGAAAATTGGCTTAGAGCTGAATGTAGTTGGTCTCGTGAACATCCAGTTCGTTATTCATAACGATCAAGTGTATGTGATCGAGGTTAACCCGCGTTCTTCCAGAACCGTACCATTCTTAAGCAAAGTGACCAACATCCCGATGGCGAACGTGGCAACACGTGTTATCATGGGTCAAACACTTGCAGACATGGGGTACCAAGGTGGCTTATGGCCAGAAGATAAATACGTATCCGTCAAAGTGCCGGTATTCTCCTTCGCGAAACTTCGCCGTGTAGATACAACACTCGGACCTGAAATGAAGTCCACGGGTGAGGTAATGGGACGCGACATCAATTTCGCAAAAGCATTATACAAAGGCTTGATTGGTGCAGGCATGAAAATTCCAGCAGCAGGATCCGTCGTGGTTACTGTAGCGGATAAAGATAAAGAAGAAGCGATTGAAATCTTGAAAGGCTTCTATCGCCTAGGCTACAAAATCATTGCAACTGGCGGAACAGCGATAGCGATCGAACAAGCTGGTCTTCCTGTAACGACAGTTAACAAGCTTAGCGAAGGCTCACCGAACATTCTTGACCTCATCCGCAGCGGTGATGCTCAGTTCGTGGTTAATACATTGACTAAGGGTAAAACGCCTGAGCGTGACGGCTTCCGCATTCGTCGTGAAGCGGTAGAGAACGGTGTCGTGTGTATGACATCCCTCGATACGGTTAGAGCGCTAGTGAATATGCTTGAAGCAATTAACTTCTCCTCACGTGCAATGCCAATTCATGTCTAAGGGATGGTGCCAAGCTTGAGTACATTAACACGCACAGATGTTACTGGACGCATTATGGTTGCCTTAGATTACGCGAACGCAGAAGGTGCTGAAGGGCTGCTTAAGCAGCTCGAAGGCATCCCCTGTTATGTAAAGGTAGGAATGCAGCTGTTTTATGCTGCAGGTCCTACCTTTGTCGCGAGTCTGAAGGATCGCGGCTATAAGGTTTTCCTCGATGTGAAGATGCATGACATTCCGAACACGGTCAAGGGCGGCGCGGAGAGCGTGACGCGCCTTGGGGTTGATGTGTTCAATGTGCATGCAGCTGGAGGTAAGCACATGATGGAAGCCGCCTTGGAGGGTGTCGACAAGGGGCTAGCATTAGGAGCAGCACGCCCGATTGTGATCGGCGTGACGCAATTAACCAGCACCTCGCAGCAGGTGCTCAATGACGAGATCGGCCTCGTCGGTACGACCGAGCAGGCTGTCATCCGTTACGCTCGATTGGCGCATGCTGCGGGGCTTCAAGGGGTTGTCGCGTCACCGCTTGAGGTGACAGCGATTAAGGCGGCGTGCGGTGACGGCTTCGTCACCGTGACGCCAGGCATCCGCCCCGCGGGGGCCGACGTGGGTGACCAGTCGCGCATCATGACGCCGGCTGAGGCATTCGCGCAAGGGACGGACTACGTCGTGATCGGACGTCCGATCACAGGCGCAGCGGACCCGAGAGCTGCGATTGAAGCGATTATTGATTCAATCGTGTAGGTTTTGCAGGAGCTTTTCGATGTGAAAATGAAAGGAACGGTGAGCATATGAGTAAGCTCGAAACAATCGCGGAGCATATTGCCGCGTCGTTATTAGATATAGAAGCAGTGGCGCTTCGTCCACAGCAGCCTTTTACATGGACATCCGGACTTAAATCTCCGATTTATTGTGATAATCGTTTGACAATGTCTCACCCAGCCATTCGCGAAGCAATTGCCGATGGGTTCGTCGCATTGATCAAAGAGAAATTCCCTGAAGCTGAGGTTGTTGCTGGAACAGCTACAGCTGGGATTCCCCATGCAGCTTGGGTTGCTCAGAAGCTTGGTCTTCCGATGATCTACATCCGCGATAAAGCGAAAGGCCACGGTAAAGAGAACCTGATCGAAGGTTCCGTGAAGCCAGGTCAGAAGGTCATCGTGATCGAAGATCTGATTTCCACTGGAGGCAGCTCACTGAAAGCGGCAGTTGCCGTTAAAGATGCGGGAGCTGTTGCGCTAGGCGTACTTGCGATTTTCTCTTATCAATTGGATAAAGCAACGGATGCATTCGCGGCGGCTGACATGCCCCTACACACACTTTCTAACTATTCAATCTTGCTTGAAGTTGCATTGGAAAAAGGGAAGATTCAGGAATCCGATATGGAACTACTACGTTCATGGAGAGTCAATCCTTCCGCATACGGGGTATAAACGTTTAAAGATAAATAAAGATGAAAATTGACGAAATATGTAGGATGCCTCTATACTAGAAATGTGCTTGGTTGTATCCTGCCAGCAGCGAAATGGCAAATGACGCGAAAGCGACAGACGCAAAGCTATAGGGGCTAATCGGCTTCGGCCGGACGCTTGCCAGCTACCGAACGCATAGAGGAGGAAATAACGTGAACATCAATAGTATGCTTACTGCTATTAATAGTGGTGATGGGTTGAAGCAAGCTATAGGCATTCAGTTGTTAAGTAAAACGAACGACACGCAAGTAAGCCTAACGACTACATTAATACAAGATTTCGCGAAAAGCCAAGCGCAGGTTACCGCTCCAGCGGCCCCACACGTAGGTGCTAATCTTGACATTCGCGTCTAATAAGAAGAAGCTCTACCTTTTCGCAAAGGTGAGCTTCTTTTTTCGTCTATGGTTGCTTTGTTAACATTTGAATGAACGCTTGCAGGGGCTGGGACATCCATTTTTTCGGATGAAGCACTAATTGTAAGTCCATGGTAAGCTGCGAATGCTTAAATGGCAGCTCTATGAGCTTGCCCATATCCAGCTCACTAGCTACGGTGATACGTGGCAGTAAGGCGAGCCCCAGGCCGCTCATGACACAGTGTTTAATCGTTTCTACATTGCCTAATTCGAAGCCGATTTGCAGGGCGACAGCATTGTCCTTGAGTAACCGTTCAAACTTTGCTCGGTAGATGCACCCCTCTTCGGTGACGATGAATTCCGTATTCCCAAGGTCGGAGAGCTGAATTTGCGTTTGCTGAGCTAATGGGTGTTCCAATGGAGCAATGAGCACGAGTTGTTCTTCTCTGACAGTTGTACAGCTGAGAGAGGGATCCGCTGGATACTGATCTAGTAAAAGACCGATATCATAGTCCCCTTCTTTTACCTTGGTGAGAATTGATGTTTCGCTGTCAGGGAAAAGCTGGATACTTAGTTCGGGATAAAGCTGTTTCAGTTCATGGAGAAAAGGCGGCAAATAATACGCTGCCAGCGAATTGATCGTACCAATAGTCAACGTACCGCTTACTTGGCTTGCGATCATTTCTTTGGATTGATCATAGAGCTCCAGCATTTGCAGAGTCAGAACTAACAAGCTTTCTCCAGGTGGTGTAAGGCGCAGTTGTCGACCATATCGCTCGAATAGCGGAACACCATATTCACGTTCCAGTTTCTGAATTTGCATCGTAATACTTGATTGTGCATAGCCCAATTCTTCTGCTGCACGTGTGAAGCTTTTCCTGCGTGCAACCTCTCGAAAGGTTCGGAAATAAGTCAGATCCATGTATGGCCTCACTTTAATATCAAAATTTTTGATGAGTTCTATCATTTATTATAGCTAACTATGATACAGAGTTCCATGCTAAAGTAAATGTACAAACAAATGAGGCAGGGAGATGGTTATTTTGCTAAGAGAAAAAGACCTACAGGGGATTTATGTACCAATCATCACTCCTTTTGATGAAGAGTTTGAAGTGGACGCGGCATCCTTTTACAATCAGGCTTATAACTTGTTTCAAGATGAAATAGATGGATTAGTTGTCAATGGGACAACAGGAGAATCGCCAACCATTACGAAAGACGAGCTGGGCGTCTTGTTCGCTACCGCACAAGCGGCACGTGACGCAGCGCATACCGAAGTACCGCTCATTGTGGGGACAGGAACAAACGATACGTTATCTACGGTTAGAAAAACAGAAGAAGCAGGCAAACTTGGAGCAGAAGCTGCGCTCGTTGTGGTTCCTTACTACAATCGGCCTAGTCAGCAGGGGATTATTGAACATTTCCGCCGGGTAGCGCGCGTTGGTGTGCCCGTCATTCTATATGATGTACCGCATCGTACTGGTGTGACATTAGAGTTAGATACGGTGCGTACCATACTCGAGATCGACGGCGTTATTGGCATGAAAGACAGCACACCCAACACAGGGCTGGTCACGGAATTAACTCTCTTAGGCTCTAAGCCTGTCCTTTGCGGTGAAGATACATTGCTCTATGCAACACTTCAGTCAGGGGCAACAGGGGTGATGAGTGCTTCAGCGAATGTGGAGACGGAGCGTTTTGTTGCGTTTATACGTAATTTTGCAGTAGGGTCGCATGAGCAAAGCAGGAACGAATTCGAGGAGTTGCTACCGTTGATTCGTCTGCTTTTCCAAGAGCCTAATCCGGCTCCAATTAAATGGTTGCTGCACCAACAAGGCGTCATTGCTTCGGGAGCATTACGGCTGCCGCTTTTACCGATATCGGAGAACTTACAAGCGCAATTAGCTGCTTATTTATAAAAGCAAGGAGTTGTTGGAGGAAATGAATCGAACGAGGGTATTTACGGGTTCCCCTTGGGAACCTGTGGTTGGTTATTGCCGAGCGATTCGCGTAGGGGACCGAGTTGAGGTTGCCGGGACAACTGCTATGAAGGATGGCAAGGTTATTGGTGTGGGCAATGCTTATGAGCAAGCTCGGTTTATTCTCCAAACGATTGAAGCGGCGCTTCAAGAGCTTGGTGCACAGCTGTCAGATGTGATTCGAACTCGAATGTTCGTGACCGATATTTCGTTGTGGGAAGAGTTCGGTCGGGCGCATGGGGAGTATTTTCGAGATGTACAGCCTGTCTCGACGATGGTTGAAGTGAAGGCGCTGATCGATCCGCAATTGTTGATTGAGATAGAGGTAGAGGCTGTTTGGTCTCGCAGGATATAACTATAGATTTTCGCAATTTTATCTGCATGATCAAAAAAAAGCGCTACATCCCTAAGCTCGCGAGGTCGAACTCGCTTGTTTGAGAGGAGTAGCGCTTTTGTCATGTTTCGAAACCTAACGGGTGTTAGCTGGAGTTAACCTATACGTTTGCCCAAAATAATCAAATCTCGCTCAATACCATCTAACTCGGCTACTCCCGGTAAATGAGCCCAATTCATAAAGCCGAATTTGCGGAAAAGCTGTAGACTCGGCTCATTGTGGCCGAATATAAAGCCTAACAGCGACTTCAGCCCAAGTTGGGGACTTACTTCAAGGGCATGTTCCATCAAGAACCGTCCGAACCCTTGGCCACGATAGGCTTCATCGACGTAAATACTGACTTCGGCGGTTGCGTTGTAGGCAGGACGCCCATAGAAGGACTGAAAGCTCAACCATCCACTAATACCGCTCTCATTTTCAAGAACCCATAGGGGACGGAAATCAGCAGAGTGCTCATGAAACCAGCACTCACGGCTGGCTATTGTTACCGGTTCCGTATCTGCCGTGACCATGCGACCTGCGACAGTAGAGTTGTAGATGCGTACGATTTCGGCTAAATCCTCTAGTTGTGCATCGCGGATATGTAAGTGCTTCCCCATTGACGTTACTCCTCTAAAAATTGATTGGATTCAAATTAGGTTGATTCTGTTGCATTTTCGGACATGGCAGCAAGCTTCAACCAGTATCGGCTGATCGTCTCTGTTCCATTATCCCAATTCATCAAATGGAAATGTTCATTCGGCGCATGAAGGTTCTCTCCGGGCAATCCAAAGCCCATCAATACGACAGATGCGTCCAATACGCGACCTAATACCTCAACAATTGGAATCGACCCGCCACTGCGCGTGTATACCGGCCATTCACCGAACGTTTCTTGAAAAGCTTCTGCAGCAGCAACCATAACGGGTTCATCGATCGGTGTAATAAAAGGGTTGCCACGCAGCTGGCGTTCAAGCGTAATCTTCACCCCAGGAAGAGACTGTGCATGAATATAAGCTTCAACCAAATCCATGATTTCCTCAGGCACTTGCGCAGCGACTAGTCGACATGCGATTTTAGCTGTAGCACGATTTGGAATGATTGGTTTGATTCCCTCGCCTTGGAAGCCGCCACTAACTGACGTGATTTCGAGTGTAGGCCGGGAAGTCGTTTGCTCATAGAAGGAGAAACCTTTCTCACCGTAGAAAGCCGACACGTCTAGATTCGAGCGAACCTCGTTCTCATCGGGCTCCACTTGCTTAAATGCTTCGCGCTCTTTGTCTGAAAGTGCAATAACACGATCATAGAAACCTTCTACGGCGACACGACCGTTCTCGTCATGGAAGGAGCTAAGTAGTTTTGACAAGGCATGAATCGGGTTATGCACCGCTCCACCGAAAAGTCCCGAGTGCAGATCACTATTAGCTCCATCTATGGTGATTTCGAAACCGGCTAAACCGCGGAGTCCGTACATAAGCGCTGGTTTGCCAGGACCATGCATTTGCGTGTCGGATAAGACGATGGAATCGGCTTGTAATTTAGCGGAGTGAACTTCGACAAAAGCAGGGAGGTTCTTACTCGCAATTTCCTCTTCACCTTCGATGCAGAATTTTACGTTTACTGGTAGCGTCCCTTGTGTTTGAAGAAAAGCTTCAATTACCTTCACATAGAGCAGCAGTTGGCCTTTATCATCTGTACTGCCACGGCCAAAAAGCTTATTATCACGGATTATGGGCTCAAAAGGTGGCGTTTCCCACAACTCTAAAGGTTCAGCGGGTTGAACATCATAATGACCATAAATCAGAACCGTCGGTTTGCCTGGCGCATGCAACCAGTCTGCATAAACCACGGGATGCCCGTTCGTTGGCATGATTTCGATATTTTCGAGACCTGCTCGCTTCAAAGATTGAGCTGTCCATTCCGCGCATCGCAATATATCCGGTTGGTGCTGTGCAACCGCACTAATGCTTGGAATTCGCAGGAATTCCATGAGCTCCTCTATGTGTTCTTCTCTATGCTTTTGTAAGTAGCTTGTAATCGTTTCAATCATGCACGTTATCTCCTTTTTCCTACAGCCAATTAGTCTACATCCATTAACTTCCCCAAAAGCAGGAAAATTCCTGCTATTCAAGAAAACCGTCACATTTTATTTGTCATTTGGTCAATAACGTGATGGCTCGTACCTTAAAACAGGTAAGCAAGGATGGCAAGTGCTAATAAGAGAGCCTATTTATGGATAAGCTAGAAGTAACGATCTGAATATAATGGAGTGATGCATATGAACTGGATTTATTGGGCGAAGTTGTATGATTCGAAGTTTCAAGCAGGCTGTTTAGCCAAAAGAATGGAAGAAGATTGGTGGATCTATGGGTATGAATGCCCGCAAGAAGTTGAGGTATATAAGTCCAAAAAGGGTCGATTTGGTGTGAGATATAATACGTAATTGCAAACAAAAAGCAAAAAATTAACGCTTGACTAAGCCTGCGCCGTTAGTGTATATTTAGTTTTGTCGCTGTTGAGCGGCATACATGACGCGGGGTGGAGCAGCTCGGTAGCTCGTCGGGCTCATAACCCGAAGGCCGCAGGTTCAAATCCTGCCCCCGCAACCAAATTTTCATTAGGGCCTATAGCTCAGTTGGTTAGAGCGGTCGGCTCATAACCGATTGGTCGGGGGTTCGAGTCCCTCTGGGCCCATAGCACGTAAACCCTTGGAAGATAAGGGTTTTTATTTTTTTAGGGACATAACAAGCCTCTCGTTCTCATCATAATTATGATGAGAACAAAAAGCACTGTGCACATTTTGTGCACAGTGCTTTTTGTTCAGTGAAAATAGATCGATTGCAGATACTTGTAATGAAATCGTTTTTTGTTGATTTAACTGATACTATTCTTCTGATATCGATCCGATGCGAACGCCATACGATACAGTAAAAGATGAATACTCAACAGAAACAAGTAAATGGGGCAGGAGTATAACAATTGATAGCCGTTTTTATAATGGAATTCTCCAGTCTTTACGCCGAGCCATTCGAGCCCGACTGCCATTCCCACCCAAAAGAGAATATAAACAATTGTCATTATTTCGAACATCCGTGCGCGTTCGTACCAATAAATAAACCAATACCCGGACGATGCATACATAAAATAAGAGAACAGGTCAAACAACTCATATTTTGATTGGTCTCCTAAATCATAAAGGTCAAATGGCGGTATCGCGATTGTATGATCAAAAACGAGTCCGAATGCGATGCCAATCAGCATATTAAAGGTTATTTGGGTAGGCGAAAATGGACGGGGAAACAACCAAATCGGTCCCAAACTAAGTACAATTATCCCGATGACGAACCACTCATTCGCATTAAAATGATTGTCATAAACGATATTTTCGATCAACGTATCCACCCTTCCTTAGATGCCATTCGTTGAAAAAGACGCCCCATTAACAAAGTATAAATCATTACAACGATGATCATTATTGACTCCATTACGAAATTCCAGCCACTATCGGTAAGCACGTGGTTCCATCGGAGCATTGATCCGATGAATATTTGGAAGAGAAACGTATAGACCGATATTCCCCAACGGATGCTGGATTTGTTAGTAGTTAGGAATACATTCGCAAAAGTTAGGAGGACGAAAGTAACGGTGAAGTCATTGTGGATGATCATGGATAAGAAGTGGGGGATGCTTTTTGTGTTGATTTGGAATAGCCTTAGATTGAAACCGACAATCGTCAATTTGTTTGTTAGAATAATTTCTATTGCCATAAACAAAAGGAAGTTGACAAACAACGGCAGCTTACTTGGGAGAATAATCTGGATGAGGATACATAACCAAGCGAACATGAGAAAAATGACGACTACCAATGTAAGATGTCTTCCCTTCCATGTATATATTTGTCTTCTGGTTTTCCCCATATACATTCGGATTATGCATTGAAAAGCAAAAGCCTTACATCGAAGCAGCTTTAAGCAGCCAAAGCTTGGTAACGTACCGGGCAATGGTTTGTTTCGTTTTTCTGAAAACGAAAGTAGTGAGTAACCGTTCCTTGAACCAAGATTCAAAACGATTTCTTTTGGGTTTAATCCCATCGGGCTCCACACTTGCGGGTAGAGTAGGACCTCCCTTATAAT
The DNA here is from genome assembly GCF_059691975.1 of Paenibacillus sp. J22FR5. NCBI lineage: Bacteria > Bacillati > Bacillota > Bacilli > Caryophanales > Paenibacillaceae > Paenibacillus > Paenibacillus sp. J22FR5. The sequence goes on from NZ_JCAUAN010000003.1 coordinate 240,100, forward strand.
TTAAATTTATAAGTGAGGCGGTAAATATGGCAAATCATTTTGCCGGAATAAGAAGCGACTCATGCAGAGCCTTTCATTAGGGCGAACTTTGCATGGGGTGATTCGTTTGTGGTGATCGCCCGAGAAAATGTGATCGTTTCTAATCATGGGGCTTTGCAACTTATTTTCAACTAAAAATAAGGGGCTGAAACCTATGAGTCAACCATTCATTAGAAACCATCAATACAATGAGATTAAGAAGCAGATCAGTCATTTACAAAGTGCCTGTAACTCCGTTTCCAATTTGAAAGTAGTCGAAGCAGTTCGCAATGATACAGAAGCAAAGCTAAGTGGATTGTTTTCGAATGCAACCGATCGGCAAAAGCAATTGCTTGGGAACCTGGAACAGCTGCAAACCACTGCGGACTTTCAGCGCTATTTACTTTCCTTGGAGCCTTATTTAGCGGAGGAATATGCGCATGTGACGGACAATCAGCTAAAGAAACTTTTCCCTAAGCACAAGAAACTGAAAATACCCGATCTTAAAGGTATCACTCATAGATTCGCGACATATCTGGGCTGGACCGATATTTCAGCGAATAAATTGTTCATTGTTTATGATCTGAACGGAAAACTCGTCGGCATTGAAGGGAAGTATACGCCGATGAATAAGAATGGCGTTTGCTTCGTGTGCAATCGGCATGCTGAGGTCGCGTTATTCACTGCGGTGACCAAGTGGAAACCGGTAGGTGCATCGCCAGATTATTATAGAGCCATCGGTAATTATTTGTGCGTGAACAGCGAGGTTTGCAACAAGAACATAACGGATGTCGACGTATTGGAGAAATTCATTCATGGCGTGTTTGTCGGTCCGTAATGGCCACGAAACCTGACCATAAAGAGAGTTATTCCGGAGGAATGATAGCTTAATAAACACAAAGAAACGCAGCCGGCATAATGGCTGACGTTTTCTCAACTAATGGAGAACGAAAGAGAAGGAACTTGCCTCACAGCAGCTCCTTTTTTGCTCATTCAAGTAAAGGGGCAGTTTAGCGAGGTGGTACTGCCTAGGTAGATGCCGATAGCCGAGTCTGGAACAGGCCGAATGCCAGTTATTCAACCTCACGATTAACGTCATCCGGTTGCTTAAGGTCGAATCGTGACCCGGGTACTGATGGGAACGAGCTTTGAGAGCTGCAGGACATCCTCATTGTACATTCGGATACAACCGTGACTGACTTCCCTACCAATCGAGGAAGGATCGTTCGTTCCGTGGATGCCGTAATGGGGTTTAGATAAGCCCATCCATAAGGCTCCGAAGGGACCCCCGGGGTTGGCTTGTTTATTAATGATCGTATATTCGCCTTTTGGCGTCTTAGTAACCATCTTGCCGATTCCTACCGGGAAAGATCGGACAACGGTATTCCCATCAAGCAAATACAGTCTCCGGTCTGCCAAATCGACGATAATTCGATAGTTTGGCATTTTTTCGCCTCCTAAGAACCATGCTATGCATGCCTAGTTTCGGAAGTGATAGGAGGAGCTTTATGGCGAAACGAGAGTTAAGTAATTGTTACATGATTTAAATCTTATTTTCATCTGGCATTAATGGAAGTAACCTACAGAATTTATAGATTGGAATAAAATTCGTAAGTAGTGTATTTGGATGCATTGACCACTGAACGAACTTGTAAAAACACTATACATCTTCTATAGTTAAACAGGATAAATAGAGTTTTAAGGGTTTTTATTATTTTATAGGGCTGTAAAGCCCGAAGGAGTACGCGATGTGCCGAAATATTAAACCACTTTTCAACTATGAACCGATTGCAACGGAAGAAGAAATAAGGGCGGCGTCGCTGCAATTTGTACGTAAGATTACCGGATTCACGGAGCCTTCCAAAGCGAATGAAGCTGCATTTGAGCAGGCAGTTCGAGATGTAGCTGTGGTCGCTCAGAAACTAATGGATTCGTTAGTGACCAACGCTGAGCCTCGCAATCGTGAGGTAGAAGCGCAGCGAGCTCGGGAGCGAAATGCGATTCGATTTGGTACGAAAGAGGTTTAACAGATAGAATGAATGGGCTTTTCTCTCCGGAGAGAAGCCTTTTTTCGTGCCCGAAGCCATGAGGCCAGATGTTCGGTGGTGTCGCTTGTTTCTTTTTCCGCATAAGCTGTTAGGAACTAATGGAAAGTAGGTGATGGCAAGTGACGCAAGGGTTTGATTGTTCAACACCGCTGACGGCACAAAAAGCGGCTGCTTTCGTCGGACAAGGATATTCGTTTGTTGCCAGATATTTGGTGCCAAGTGGGGCAAAGGCTTTAACGAAGTCAGAGGCAGATGCAGTTAGTGAGGCTGGTTTACAACTGGTTTCGGTGTTTGAAACAACAGCAAATCGCGCGCTTGGCGGCAGAAGTGCGGGATTGGCAGATGGGGCAACTGCTGCTCAAGTTGCTTTGCAAGTAGGTCAACCGGAGGGAAGCTGTATTTATTTTGCGGTTGATTTTGATGTGTCATCTGCCCAAATGCCAACGATCATTGCATATATCAAAGCTGCTAGTGAAGCAACGCCTGCATATACAACGGGGGTGTATGGCTCTTATGCCGTCATGGAAGCTGTTTATGCTGCAGGTGCTTGCTCTCATTTTTGGCAAACCTATGCGTGGAGTGCAGGGAAAAGATCAACGATTATCCAGATTTATCAATATCTAAACGATGTAACGGTGAATGGTATTGCTATTGATTATGATGAATCTTATGGGAATGAAGGTTGGTGGAATACGAAAGTGACGCCAGTTCATCCCGTTTACACGCTTTCTGTTCACGATGCTAATGCGATAATTCCTTTTCTGTCGGCAGGACATGCAGCGACATCCTCTAAGCCTGCGCAAGACGAATTTCATCGACTTGCGAATGAATTACGTAAGGCTTCTGGTCAACCTCTGACATGAGTAAAGCCCGGCTACTCTGGATAATCCGAGAGTGCCGGGCTTCTTCATTGGATAATCGCACTGCGAATGTACCACCGATCTTGCAGGGAGGCACGTTCGAGATGAAAGAGAACGCGGCGGTTCGACACCGCGGATGCTCTTGCTGCCGTTGTCGTCACGTCGACAGCGGTGTTGAGTTCCAGGAGCTGGGACACGTCCCGCTCCTGGAACTTGGACAGGCGTCGCATGCTGCGCACATGCATTGCCTGTTCTTGACCTGTGGTGACATGCAGCAGCTGCAGGTCACCTTGGTGTGCGCCGCTGATCCATACGTCGATCAGCGCATAGGGCGAGAGCTTGCTGACATAGTCGTTCAGCAAGCCGGCGGCTCGGTGCACCATGACTTGGTGCGCCGGGTCCATGGAGCGGGAGCCGTGGGTTACGCTCCCCAGGAAGTGAATGCAGAAATGACCGTTGAAGTCATTTCCCGGTATCCCATCGCCGCCATGCGGCATGCCATGCATGGAAGCGGCCAGCGTGCGGCCATTCAGCTTCACTAGGACTGCACGGCGATCCCAGCTCCATTTGCCGCCATAAATGCTTTTGAGCGTCGCAGAGTCCGTTTTCGTAAGCGGCTGGACGTCTGCATGGTGGGAGCCGGCGCGACGCTGTCCTTCGAAGTGAAGGCCAGTCTCCACATCAAGGATGGTGAAACTACTATATTTGGGAAGAACGATGGAGGCTTCCTCCCAAGTGAGCAATTCGCCATAATGCTTGGCGCGAAGAGCCTGAACTTGCTCTCGAAGCGTTTCCTGCACTTTGCTGGGAAGCTGGAAAGTTTGCCTTGCAGCTAAATCAATGGCATCACCATTTGGGGTGACACCCAGAAGTAGGGTTTGATCCCTTTTGTGATAAGAGAGGGTCGTATCTGGTAGAAGTGGCTCTATATAAGCAACACCTGGCTTAGCCTCCTCTAATGCTCGTTGTAATGATTTATCAACAAATGTCGTTTCCGTTAGATAAATAGCTCTGGGAGATGTTTTGACTTGCAAAAGAATGCTTGCGGTATCAGTTACAGCCGCTTGCTGCATCGGCTCGACAGGCTGTGCCAGAGCGCTGTTGCTCATTCCTTGACTCAAAAGTTGAGCTAGAAGGAAGGTGGCAAGTAGTTGTCGCAGTCTGCTGCGATTTCGGCTTGAAAACATAAGGGCTTCCTCCTTATTCGTTTAGGGGTTACTGCCATAGTTAAGTGTTTGCTTTTTCACAAAAATTTATAAAGCTTTTAGCCGATTCCCTTGTCCGAGTTAGATTGTGATAAAATAACAAAAGTATACGAGTGATTGGAACGAAAGGAACGAAACTCACATGAATACATCTAAAGGAATACCATTTGAATTACATATTACTGACCAACGGGTTGTACGAGGCGATGTTTACAAAGCCAAAATTGAACCCAGTAAAGGTACATTACTCTTATGTCACGGCTATAAAGGCTTCAAAGACTGGGGCATGTTCCCGCATGTGGGGAGTGAGTTGGCTGAAGTTGTGGATGTTATTGCATTGAATTTTTCCCATAATGGCGTGGGTGAGACCCTGCTTGAATTCACAGAGCTTGAAAAGTTTGCACGTGATACCTACTCCAGAGATCTGGAGGACATCGAGGCTGTAATTGCAGATATTCACAAACAAGCTACGGCTGATAAACCGATACTCTTGCTGGGGCATAGCAGAGGGGCTGGCGTGAGTTTAATCTATGCTTTAGATCACCCAGAGGATATTGCTGGTGTCATCAGTTGGAATGGCATTGCTAATGTGGATTTATTAACGGAGGACAACAAAGCAGAAATGCGGGCTGCCGGCAGATCCTACACACTGAATGGACGAACAAAGCAGATGATGCCGCTTGATCTTGAGATCCTTGAAGATATGGAACAGAACCAAGAGCGTTTCGATATCATCAGCAGAATCAGTGGCGCAACCTTCCCAGTAACACTCATACAAGGTACACAGGATGGGGAACGTGGGATTCGAGGTTCAGAAAAGCTAGTTGCGAACAACCCTGCGATTAGGTGGGTAAGGATTCCGGAAGGGAACCATACCTTCGGTAGCGTTCATCCTTATCAAGGAGAAACGAAGCCGTTGAAAGAAGCCATCAAAGAAACGAAACGAGCGATACGGTGTATGTTGAAAATGGAATAGGGGTTTCCAATGGAGCTTTCTAGAAGTAGATGAAACTACTTTTGGAGGGACCGATCAATAAAACAAGGAGCAGCTGCCGCGGCAGAACTGCTCCCTTGTTGTTGAACTAAAGGTTTGCGTTAGTTATATGTTATCACATTCTCTTCGGCGTTACGTTAGGGGCTCACTCGTCGTTTATGACGGAAAAAGCACTTTACGGCATTTTAACGTTAAAGGCTATTAATTGGATGGAATGATTCGAATATCCTTATCCAAATTGGCAAGCATCATGAAATTGCGATTGAAAGTAAATATGCGTTTTACCTGATAATAGGACATGGTCACAGCAGTGAATGCTTCGCTGAGCGAGAAACGGAGCTCGGGCCTGTCCATAAGCAGTCTACGCGATTCCCCCTCAAATTCGGGGGCGCTGGAGATGACAGCCAACTTGCCTTTATTCACTGCTTTTTCAATTGCATTCAGAAAATATTCCGCCTGCTCATAGCTGTATTCATTACGAAGCCAATCGTGAAGATCAAATATAATGGAGTTGGTTGTCATGTAATTACGTTCAAGATCTTGCAAATCCAAAAACAGGGAACGGGCTTTCGCATAGCGGGGGTCTTCAGGGTTCATTAAAGCGGCTAAAGCTGTTTCATCCAGAAAAATTGCATCCCGAATATGCAAGTTGTTATCCATATATCAGCACTCCTTCATCCTATAGTTTGCAAATACCATCCAAATACAGAAGCGGGTTATCTTCCTTTTGATCCACTGAGATGGGGGTTGATTCGTATGGGGCGCTTGCCAGGTATTGGACAATGATTCCATTGACGATTGCTTGCACGGTCGTATGCTGCATATCGGCGATTGCTTTCAGCTCAACATAATATTGCGGATTGAGTTCAATAGTGCCTTCTTCTTGTTCTTCAGTTCTTGAAGAAATGAATTCAGAAGCGGTAGACTTCGCTTTTTCGAATTGATTTTGAATGAAGCGTTTGTAATTATTGGCCATCGTGATTCACTCCTTATGCATAGCTTTTATAAGGATTCGTCGAATTTTGTCGTTTTCAGGGGGTGCTATCGGCGGAAAACCAGATTCTGGCTTCCTCCAAGGTGATGGGTGTCTTGGGGAAATAAGTATTAGACTGACTCGAAAAATAGAAACAGCGGCTGCCATGGACGAGAAAACAGTCCTAAACAGCCGCAGTTTTATTGAACTATCTTGAATCTGTAGGTGGAATAGGAAGTGTTATTTCATAGGAAAGATCAATTTGAACTAATAATTTCTATTTGGTATCTTTCTCGTACTCAAACCACTAAAATAAACATCTGTTACATGTATATTTTAACTGCTGTATCAAATACAAAAAAACCGTGTAGCGCAAGGCTTCACGGGTTTCTGTTACATATGACCTGTAGTGGGCTCGAACCACTGACCCCTACCCTGTCAAGATCAATTGCAAATGATTTCTAATTATTGAGAAAACCCGAGAAGCCTTCTGTATCAAGGTTTCTCGGGTTTTCATTACCTTCTTGTGTTCTTTAGTACATGAGTTGTTATTTCTAATATGTTGCCAGAAATGATGCCAATTCTAGAATCAAAATGAAATCACTATTCCCTAATCATTTCACTTCTTGAAGCTTCTTTTCATAATCTTGTGCGTCTAAACGGCTCTTGTTGTATTTATCATTATCTGTAAGTTTGTAAATTTTATCTAAGAGTGAATGCGTCAAATTCATATCTTCTTTCCCGAAATAATAAGCCATGCCTAGAAAATATTGGGGATACACAATTTTGGAATTTACAATGAAATTCTTGACTTGCCAACCCATTACATAGTTTGCTTGATTTGCTTCCACTTCTACAATTTCATCATCCTTTGGCATTGGATACCCAACATCTTCAAAAAATTTTAAGTCCTTTGATGTGGAACTTCCGTTAAACGATACTTGCCCAAAATCTCTAGCCGCTGTATCTTCGTTAAAATGGCTATCTATATAGGATAATACTTCTTTCAGTTTTGAAGTATAATCTTTATTTTGCGCTTTTAGTTCATCTGCTTTGACTAGTGTTGCTTGGGACTCCGCTTTACTTCCAAGAACTGTACCTTTATTTAATCCTGTGTACAGAGAAAGGGCTGTTGTAAAAGTAGAATTAACCTTTGAAGAATAAATAATTGATTTAATAATATACACGTTATAAACATACTTGCTGTCAGGAAAATCATTAATAGTTAGATCAAGAAAATCAATTGCCCGATTATAGTTTCCATTAGCTAGTTCATCTACAGCTAGTTTGTACGGTGGTGGAATCGTTTCTTCCTTTGGTTTTTCAACTTCTTTGATTTCTGTCTTAGTTATTGGTGGAGTATCAACTTTACTACTTGAAACCATTGTATTGTTACCATTTGACACATTAGATTGACAACCACTCAAAATAGCCACAAAACATAAACCAATTAAAATCCCGCTAGGCTTCCTCAACGTGAAATGTCCTCCTCTATAGTATTGCATATACTAATTTCCCAATCCCCTAACTTGTTTACACCGCAAAAATCATACCTAAGACCTCCGCCAAAAGAACTATTTTCAAATATAGCACAGAAGTTTGTTAATTTAAACCATTTTGTAGGATACTTCTTCTGTTGATTTTAGACTCGGTGATCTGATAATGATTCAAAAAGAGGTTGTACCTTTGCGGAAAATCATTATCATTAAGTCTATAATGGGTAAGATCATAAAGACTCGCAGAATGAAACAGGGTTTGAGCCAAGAGGACTTGGCTGGAATCTGCGAAGTTGATCGAAGCTACATCAGTCAGTTGGAAAGAGGTTTGAATGAGCCTTCCGTCAGCAAGTTATTTGAGTTGTGTGACGGTTTAAAAATGAAGCCTTCCGAGTTTATGCGCTTGGTGGAGTTGGAGTATCAGAAAATGAAGGATAGTAGTAATTAAGGGTAATCTTACAAAAATCAAATCGTGATCGTTTCGTTTTTTTTGCTATTTGCTGGCGTTCCTGAAGTGCAGTAGGGTTTTGTGATCTTCAAGTTACTCAAAACGGTAAAAAGTACCCCCCGTGGGTTCATTAAACTTAAAAAACCTGTCCACTAGCGACAGGTTTTTGCTTTTTATAGTGTTATGAATTGGTTACAACAAACTACCTAATTCTCTTGTGAACAATTCAATATATGGATGCCTTTCATCAAGCTTCTTTACTTCGGTTCTTTCTAAAATGCTTTCGGTAGTAATATAAGTGGATAAGGAAGATAGTGATAACCCTGTTATAGCGATTATTTCCTCTACTGTGAAACCTACCTCAAACAATTTTTTAGCAAGCATACCTTTTAACTTTTCAGGATTGACTTGTATCTTGTTTGTGTTAGATTCTCCTGTTAAAGATTTGGATGCTTTATTAATTATAAAATTAATTTGTGATATTTCTATTGGTTGCTCTGAATACCCTGCATACTTTCTTGCAAAAAAGTAATCACTGTTAAAATTTTCATCCCTTTTGTTATCGATATAATTTTTTATCCTGTTCATAAACTCTTTTGGGAATACGAATATTTTATCTTCAAACTTAATTGTACGGCTATCGTAGTTTATATCACTTAATTTCATATTTGCTAGATGTTCCCTTTTTAGTCCACAGTAAAGACATAGTAGAAACATTAACTTGTTTCTTTCAGACTCTCTAGGTTTGTCATATCCATCCAATATGCAATCAATATCTTCGATTGTTAATGAAAGTGAATCTTCAGTATTCTGCAATCCGTATATCTGAACTAATTCTTCATCGGAAGTATTAAAATTAAACGGGTTTTCTGTTAAAAGCTTATTCTTTACAAATAGATCATAGAAGTTCTTTATGTGTGCATATCTATTTTTTATTGTTACTATAGAAGATATATTTTTTCTATCTTTATTTCTCTTACTTTCCAAAATATCATATTTATTGAACTCTTCGAAGTCTTCTAAACTCAAATGTTTTAGTTCTCTAAATCCTACATTATTTTCTATATAGTTAAAATATTTATCAAGTGTTTCGTTATATCTTGTCCAAGAATTGAAATTATCTCTTTCTTTCAACTTAAAAACTTGGTACTGTTTTAGTAGTTTTTTGTAATAAGAATATTTATTTTTAAACAAATAGTTGAATGTAAAATAATTAAAAATATCAATATCAAATTCATTGAAAATGTTGAACCTTAATACTTCTTTATCTTTATACTCTCCCTTAATCTCATTATTGACAAGTACGTAATCTTTACCGTTTGTCAATATTCCCCACTCTAAGTTCTTTGAATTGAGGTAACTTGTCAATTGGTGTAAATCCTTCGGACTAATCTTATTTATTAAAGCCTTTTTTACCTCTACGAAAAGAATTTGCTTATCATCTTTTCTTATAGTTATATCCACGATAGCTTTACCTTTAATAGCGTGATTCTGTGAAAACTGCCAATCTTCTTTAAATCCCAATAATTTTAAAAATGGCTTTACTAATTTATCACTTGTATTCGCTTCATTTAAATCATCTTCATATTTACTATTTTGAAGTGAGATATACCTTTCCTGTATTTTTTTAATTTCCGCAGTAATTTCTAAAGTCACTTTTACACCCCACAGACTGTGTAGCCATTGAAAACTCTAATAATCATTCTCCATTTCCCCCTTATTATCCTGCGGTGGAAATTTAATGATAGCAATTTTTCAGTTTTTTCACAGATAAGGCTAGGTTGACAAGATTCAAGTCTTAATAGAAGTTACTTCTATGTTTCAAAAAGTACACTTTCCTTAACGCTTTTCATGCATCGGTACAATGAGGGTTTAAGGTGTATCTATAAGTCCTATAATATTTTAGAAACGTATCAAAAATAAAGTTGACTTTTTGATACAATTCGATAGATAATAGCCTTAACCAAATCCATCGGAAAGGCGTGGAAATATGAAAGTTGCATACATAAGGGTAAGTTCCCAAGATCAAAACGAGCAAAGACAAGTTGAAATGATGAAGGAACATGGAATTGAGAAGTCATACATTGAAAAGATAAGCGGAGCAACAAAGGAAAGACCTAAACTCATTGAAATGCTATCATTTGTTAGAGAAAGTGATACGATCTATATTGAATCATTTTCACGTTTGGCTAGGAATACAATGGATTTGCTTTCTCTTGTCAAAGAATTATCAGATAAAGGTATAGCCCTTGTTTCATTGAAGGAACGCATAGATACATCTACTCCTTCAGGAAAGCTAATGCTTACAGTTTTTGGCGCATTGTACGAGTTTGAACGTGATTTAATCAAGGAAAGGCAAAAAGAGGGGATAGCTGTTGCAAAGGCGAACAACAAGCAATTAGGTAGACCTAAAGTTATGATTACAGAGGATTTCAAAAAGGCGTACAAGCAATGGAAGGAAGGCACAATAACCGCTGTAAAAGCAATGGCGTTATCCAAGCTAACCAAGCCCACATTCTATAGGCTAGTCAAGGAATACGAAAGCAAAATTGGGTAATAGTAATAATTGAGATGTTTAGTAATTTAATGTACATTGGAGGGAACACATTGAGTATTCCACTATCTACAATTATTAAAGTAAAAATCATGCACAATGAAACACTTAGAGTTAGAAATGAACTTATTTATAATGACCCAATAGACAGCAACTTGGTTCATGATATTGCTTTTGCTTACGCAATTGGTTTAGAAGATGTTCAAAGCTTAGAATTAATGAACAAAGATATTATAGAACATGGGTTTAACCCAGATATGAATAAAGTTGTCCATTACGTTTTTTCAAATGACAAGGGCAATATGAAAATTGAAGTATACCTCACAGAAAAGGTAGAAACTATAACTAGGGACATACTAAAAGTAATGACCTTGAATGATATGACTGGTTAAGATCATGAGAATACATGTTTCCGTAACATTTAAACTGGTTTGAATAGTTAATCCATCGAATACATGTTCACAAAACCAAGTGAGTTATAGTTACTTACTTGGTTTTTCTATTTGGACAAACCTCTCCAATAATTTACATTGATAATCCTATTTCTACATTGGCATTGACTGCTTCTGATGATTCCGTATCGTAGCTAGTAACATAGTTGGAGCGATTGGAGACTCAATTTAAAGGCTGTAGGATACCTCTAGCACTGGCTCTGCGCTCTCGCTCCCTCTTTCATGCCTTAATTATAGTGGAGGATGAAATATGGCTCAAAGAGCGTACTGAAGCGTCTTACGGTGAATGCTTTAAATAAACTCAAATTCTATACAAATGGCTATTGATTAATATAACTTGAAATCATAACGAATTGGGGTTATTAGAGTTGTTTTATGACTTTTGAACAAGAAATCTAGGGATTCAAAGGGGTGAAAAGCCATTAACTACAGGGTATTCTAAAAAGGTATGATATTAGGGGTATATATAATACATTCTAAATAATCCATTTTTTTTAGTTAGTATAATATATAGAAGTGATAATATAATACAAGGAATATTAGGTTGTATTATATATACACCGAATATCGTACCTTTAACAAAGACTCAATTGATTGCTAAAAAAGGGTCGCTTGTGTCCGTATCGTCAATAGAAGCCGCTTCTTTTTTGCGTTCAATGTGTTGTTCAATAGTTAAAACTCGTCTTATACGATATTTCGTATTTCCGTCTGAAAACTTGTTAAATTCATTGGTCTTATATTTGCTTGCTTTTTTTTCATGATCTGATATGTTTATGACAAAATCGCTAGGCTTGCAACTAACCATATTATAGTATTTTAATTCATTTAAATACTTATTAAGACTAGTTGCTAATATTCCTGTTTGTTCGGACAATGCTTCATGAGAAATATCAACTCCATTGTACATGTCATTCTTATGCCTAAGAAATGAGTAAAGGTAAAAGCCAATACAACCTAACTTCTTGTTTGACATACAAAATGAAAATACGTCAAAAAAAGCTTTATGAGTGTTATCAAAATTATAAAAAGTTCCGTCGATTTCTTCAGAATCACTATTACGCTTAAAAGCCTTTACTGGAAACTTGATCTTTGAATTCAAACCAGTTCCTTGTTTCAGAAATTCAATTTGCATGCTTTTCCCAACTCTAGTTTCCAAATCATCGTTAGGATTAAATTTTGCGTTCTCCAAAATTTCATTAATAGTAATAAATGTTGGTTCATTATAATCTCCGTGATACCACTCGACAGGATAATTTTTTGTCGTTTCCGTGTATCCAAGCCGATCTAAAATGCCGCCTTGTTTGATAATATAATCTATTGTTTTGTTAGTAGAGGAATATCCTAAAATAGTTTTTAAAATGGAAACTTTTAATAGGCGATTGTCAACATATTTTGTATTTCTATACATCCATGTTATTAGATAGTAGAATGAGTAGGCAAATGCAATATGTTTACTATCCACCAATTCTTTACATTTAATTAAATCTTCAAATATTTCATTTGGTAATTGCAAAACAGCTTGTTTTTCATTATAAAATAAAAGTTCGTTTAATTGTTTTTTTTCCAGTAGTTTCATAATAATTCCTCCTTGTTTTTTGAAAAACTACACACTGAATAGCCCTCACAAGAGTTTGAGAAGGTTTCAGTATTCTTTTAAGCATCAATTTGAATCAGGATTGGAGTAAGGCATCCTTATCAGAGCCTTATTTTCAACTTCCATTTAACCACTTAACGAATACTTCTTTGGAGACTAATATCTTTTTTGACATTCTAACAACGTGGAACTGATTAGAATTAACTAACTCATAAGACTGTTGTCTGCCAATTCCCAACGTGTCCTGAATTTGTTTAACGGTTAAAACCGCAGGCAATTCATCCAGATTCTTCAATGCAATTTTTTCTAGTAACTGATTCGTCATATTTGCCATCTCCTTTAGTAGTTTTGAGTTCTTGGTGTCAAAGTTATTCGTTGTAATCTTCATTTAAAACAATATCTGCAAATAAACCCTTATTATTACTTTTGTTTTTCTCGATAATTCTTAACATTTTTTGTAGTTCTCTTATTTCATGATTATTGGATTCATCAATAATCAATCCAAAGCGAACTAACAATCCAAGTGGGTTGTTCTTTTTTTTGTTTTTTTGGTCTGAAATCATTCGCGTTACAAGTTCATTAAGTATAAGAGTATCTTCATCATAGGCTAATTTGTTTAACTTGGAGACAATAGCTTCCCTTTTGTCATTTTCTGATGATTCAATGAGCATTTGACCTAGTATTTGAAATTTTTCTTGAACAACTTGCAGTTCAATCTTGTTGCTATCAAGTTCAGTTGAAAATATATCATCAACGCTTACATTAAGGAATTCAGCAATTTGTTTTATCCTTTGTTCGGGTATCTTTTCATTAGGATTGTTTTCCCATAGGCTTACAACTTGTTTCGTTATTCCTAGATATTCTGCAACTTGTTTTTGGGAGATGTTCTTTAGCTTACGTATCTGCTTCAGATTATTCTTCATGTGATACCTCCGTGTAGATGTGATTGGACAAATCATAGCATCTACTTTACTTGTGGTCAAGTATTGTATTTCTACTTTACTTGTAGTAAGGTAAAGTAGAAATACAAGCAAAGGAGATGCTGAAAAAAATGGCAGTGTTTAAAGATGAAAAGGCTAAGAAAAACCCGTGGTTCTACGTTCTAGAGTTAGGAAAAGATGGAAATGGGAAAAGGAAGAATAAGAAGAAACGGGGATTTAAAACGAAGAAAGAAGCTGAAAAAGCTTTAGTGGAAGCACAAAACGCATTTAATAAAGATGAATATGTTGAGGAATCGAAGTTATTGTATAAGGATTATTTAATTAGATGGTTAGAGGATAAGCAAACGAGAGTGAAAAAATCGACCTTGGAAACTTATTCATTTCTCGTAAACAATCATATCATTCCTTACTTAGGAGGTATTACGTTACAAAAGATAACTCCAATGATGATACAAGATACTTACAATGAATTAAAGAAACAAAAGAAGCTTTCTGACGAGAACATTCAAAAAGTTCATACGTTAATCAATGATTCTCTAAAGAAAGCCGTACGGTGGGAACTAGTCAAAAAGAATGTAGCTTCATTAGTAGATAGACCAATGGCTAGAAAAACAGAAGTTAAAGTATGGGACGTAGATGAAGTCAGACAATTCCTAAATATTTCTAAAAGTAGCAGGTATCATATTGCGTTCATGCTTGCACTTACAACTGGAATGCGTCAAGGTGAAATACTAGGCTTACGATGGAATGATATTAACTTTGAAGGTAATTCATTATGTGTAATCCAAACACTTAGCCATGACGGTAAAGAACTAGTTGCGGATACTAAGAACAAAGCAGGTAAGAGAAACATTGCATTGCCAGTGGAAACAATTAGCGTACTAAGGATACATAAAAAGCGCATATTTAGTGAGAAGAAAGAAAATGAAGTTATGTATAGGGATTTTGATCTTGTAGTTTGTACTGAAATAGGAACTCCAACTAATTCAAGTAATATCAGGAGAACATTCAACAGCCTGATAAGTCAAGCAAAAGTTCCAAAGATTCGATTTCATGATTTGCGGCATACACATGCTTCACTACTTCTGAAGCAAAATGTTAACCCGAAAATTGTGTCAGAGAGACTTGGTCATGCTGATGTAAGAATAACGTTAGATACTTACAGCCACATTATGCCGAGTATGCAAAAAGAGACAGCAGAAGCATTTGGTAAGATGATTTTTGGTTAAGCGTTACAAATCACTACGATAAGGATGATGCCAATTCAGTATTCGAAATTGCTTTAGTATAGTAAAGGTTGCCAAAATGTTGCCAAAGAGCAAATAGGAGAGATTATGTTGAGAGTGTCGGGGTGTAAAACAAACAAAAAACCCTTACGTAGTAAGGGTTTCTCTGTATGACCTGTAGTGGGCTCGAACCACTGACCCCTACCCTGTCAAGATAGTGCTCTCCCAGCTGAGCTAACAAGTCGTTTATGGATACAGTTAGTAATATACCAAGAATTCGAGAGAATGTCAATTGATGGGCATCATTTTTGGGAGCAAAAGGGAATGCTCTTCGTTGGTTATACCATGTGATGTCATAGTAAGATGTCAGCCCCTCTGGTAAAGATTGTGAAGTAAATGTACTACATTCATGCGATGTTTCCTAGTATAGCTTTCATCTTGCGTGAATTTATGGTAACTTGAGATCATTAGAGTTTGGGAGGAAAAAGGTTATGACGAAACAACAGCATCGTTGGAATTTGCGATTGAAGAGTAGTAATGTGTATTTAGGCACAGTGTATCTGGGAGATCCTCTTCCAGAAGTGGAAGATGTGATCATGATCGGTGAGAAGAAATATACGATCCTTGAGCTAGGTAGTACGCGTGATGCAAGTGATGTTTTTGTAGAAGAAGTTAAGAAGAAGTAGTGGAAGTAATGGAAGTAGTGAAGGAGCAGATCTCATGATCTGCTCCTTCATTTTTTGTTAAGTAAGATTATATAAGGAGGCAAGGCAATCAACAAACATTTTGTTATACTCTTCGCGGGAAAGATCTTTGCTGCACGAAATGTCTCTTCCTAAAAATTGAAACCAGGTAATTTCCGTTTGATTTTTTTTGTAAACAAACTTGTCATGCTGAATGAGGAAGGCTTCATTTTCGAAAAAAGGGACCTTGTCAAATTGAAGTGCAGGTTCGTTTTGTTTTTCGCTAACTAGCGTGGCCAATAGAATTAACATGCGGTAAGGATCGCGGAAAATTTCATATTGCGTGGTCATCGGTTCAACACTCCTTTTTTCGGGTATGGGGCAAGGTAATCATACTAAATGTAAGAGTCCAATTATAGATGTTTGGGGAAACTGGTTAGGAAATTGAAGGGAAATCGGAGGATATTCAAGAAAAAAAGAAAAAGACTGAAGGTCACTCTAAGGAGGATCGAGTGATTCAGTCTTTTCGAGCTTGCTCCTACATCAAAGGATTAGCGTTTGTAGCCGCCGAGAGATTGTTCAGCCATTTGCACTAATCGTTTTGTGATGTTGCCACCGATTGAGCCAGCATCACGTGTAGCTAAATTACCGTTGTAACCAGAAGGGGAGAGAGGGACACCAATTTCCTGAGCGACTTCATACTTCATTTGATCAAGTGCTGCCTTTGCTTGTTGTACGACTAAAGTGTTAGATCTAGCCATTCAAAATCATCTCCTTTTTTTTGGTACACCAGTATTATTTGAATGTTCAGAATATTTATTCGTGGAAATTAAAAAAAAATAAATTATTTTTATGTAAAATCAATAAACCCCCAACGGTTAAGTTGAGGGGGATATTTGATCATATTATGATAACGGTTTCATTATTCTTCATCGGATTGTTCGCTTTCTTCCTCTGCAGCAGCCGCTTCTTCAATCGCTTCAGCGATTTCTTCTTCAGCCTCTTGATTCACCACTTCTTCAGTGGATTCAGCAGAGATTTCTTCTTGTTCATTTTGTGATACTACTTCTTCCTCTTGGCTCATATTTGTCACCTCCTCTGATACGTATAGTAACATTGTATCAGTTTTACTAGGTTATACAAGTAGGCCGGGAGCCAATAGAAGAGATTTAATGTAATCTTGATTCGTTTGTCATTTCTTAAGGGAAAGGTAGTGCGAAAGAACTCGGAATAGGAAAGAAAACCTGGTATTTCCGCCGGTTTCAGCGATTGTGCATGTTTTGTTTTTCTATGAATATACATGAGGCTAAGCAACAATATTTCACTAATTTACTATGCTGAGTTTCTATGAAAACTCGTAGGAGGAATCCGAATGAATCGGTCGGATGTTATTTTGGAGCTACAACTTGTACCAGAATTATTGAAACAAGCAGAAGCCATCTATGTTGACGCGGTATCTGAATTGAATTGGGCTAAGCATATGCTTCTTACGAAGGAATATGAAGTCATTGGTGAAGGTTTGGTCACCGGTAAAAACGAGCTTCAACGTCAAGCGGAGTTGTGGCCTTATACGAAAGACTTACAGAAGCAGGTTTTACAGATGGAGGATGCAGTTGAACATACGAAGGTTGAGTTTCATTTCTATAAACGGAAATTAGAAAATCTTCAAATCATCGCAAAACTCATGACAATTTTTTGAATGTTGGGGAGATTAACAATAAAATGCGCCTGCGATCGAAAGATTGCAGGTTTTTTGTGCTGAAATCAGGTGATTTAGAAAATTTTATAGATAAAAGCGATTACCGTGAAGCGCAGTTGTGCATCCTAAGGGTAGAATATACCAATGTGAGGTTGTACAGGAGGATTATACAAGATGAAATCAGTTCAAATGATGATAACGGCCAGCTTGAGTCTCCTTATGTTGACAGGTTGCCAAGCTACTAGAAGTACATCCGTATCAGAGGCTGCTGCGCCTCCATCAACAATCACTGTTGCGCTCATAGGATCCAACAACCAATCTGTAGGGTCTGCGCAATTAACCGCTGTCCAGGATGGTGTGCAGTTGGATGTACAAGTTAGCGGACTTCCTCCAGGTGTACATGGTTTCCACATACATGAGAAAGCGATGTGTGAAGCGCCAACGTTTGATTCAGCAGGAGCGCATTTTAATCCGTATCACAAGGAGCATGGCTTCTTAAATCCCAAAGGCGCGCACGCAGGAGATCTTCCTAATCTTATCGTCGATGCGCAAGGAAATGGGAAGTTCAGCGCGGTTACGAAGTCAGTGGTCATGACCCCAGACAAGCCGAATTCCTTATTTAAACCGGGGGGAACTAGTTTGATTGTTCATGAGAAGGCAGATGATCTAAAGACGGATCCATCCGGCAACTCGGGTAAGCGGATTGCTTGCGGTGCTGTGAAATAAGGGAAGGAAGGGTTTCGACAACATGATTAAAACACAGGATCTCAAGTTGCAAATGGATGAATTAACCAAACAAAATGATATGGTTCTGATTGAGTTGGAGTCGGTCAAAAAGATGTTGATCTCAAGTACTCAAGGCTCGCAAGACAGTCAAGGGCAGCAGTCATCTTCAAGTAACAATGATACAGGGCAAAATGAGTCAGCGAAGAATACCGCTCAAAATCAAGATCAGAACCAGAACCAAGGTCAAGATCAAGGCCGAGGACAAAATCAAAATCAAAGTCAAAGTCAGAACATGAAGACAGGTCAAGGGGATTCGAATAATCAGCAAGTGACAGATTTAGCGAATGAACTTTTGAAAATAAAAGATTTAGTCGTTAAGCTGGAACAAAAGACGTCGCAGTACGTCAGCTCTCAGTCGAATGGCTCGTTAACCGAAAAAGATGCAGTTAATCTCGTTCTGACCTTAATGAATGGCATGGTTGACTGGGCCAGTGAGTTTGTATCTTCTAAAGCCTCATCGAATGGTCAGGTCCAATAAGAAAATGATTCTGAAAGACAAAAAAGGCTGAGTTTATCAGCCTTTTTTGTCTTTCTTATACATATATGAATTAGGGCTGTACGGCTGATTTGGATTTAAAGTTCATTTGCTTCGCACAATATTCAATAATTTCACTTCTCCGAACAATACCAATGAATTTATCGGAATCATCGACAACAGGAACGAAGTTTTGTACTTTAGCCAAGTCAATCAGATCCACCATGTCGGCATGAATGTGAACGGGCTTATTTTTGACACGCAGCGGAACCTCTTCAAGCACATGACGGTGTGCGTTCTCAAAACCGATATGCTCCGAATTTTTGAGGAACCAGAGTAAATCCCCTTCGGTAACTGTACCGACATAATGTCCATCATCGGAGAGAATCGGTACAGCGGTATAACGATGATACTCCATACGTTCCAACGTTTGTCGAAGTGTTGCTTGTGGAGTTGTAGTAATAACTTCGGATTTAGGCAAAAGGAAAAAAGCGATATTCATTAGTTACACTCCTTACAAAAGAATCAATGCATTTAGTATATCAAACTTTGCGCATAGAATCTAAACCTGTGATGGATGCTAGTAGTGAGGTGAAAGAAATGAATCGAGCATTGACTGCGGCGGTGATCGGTATTGGTGCCGCGCAAGCCATCAAAGTGCCTTTAACGTATGTGTTCAGTAAAAAATGGGATTGGTCACAATTGATTCAAACGGGTGGGATGCCGAGTTCACATTCTTCTGGTGTTACGGCAATGGCCACGTATATTGGGATGAAGAGAGGCTTTTCTGCGATAGATTTTGCGGTGAGCTCCGTATTCGGAGCTGTTGTCATGTATGACGCAATGGGGATTCGCAGATCAGCTGGAGAGATTGCAGTTGAAGTGAATGATTTAGATGAGCAAGTCGAACGAATTGCCCGGCAACACCCTGGGTTATACCATGCTAGAAGACGTAAAGCTTTGAAGGAACGTCTGGGTCATTTGCCGCGAGAGGTAGCTGCTGGCGCCCTCTTAGGATTTGCCATCGGCGCATGCAGCTACCTACTAGAAAGGAAATAACACGGCAATTGGTACATGTGGACAACATTTCCGGAATGAGATAAGATCAAGAAACGATCTTAGAGAGGAAGATGGCCGCATGGAAACGATTCGTGTAACTACGATGGAACAACTGAAAGCTTGTTTTGCTGTCCGCTTTAACGTATTTGTGGATGAACAACAAGTACCCGCACACTTAGAGATGGATGAGAAGGATGAGTCGCCGGAAGCTTGCCATCATTTTCTAATCCTAGATGGTGAACGCCCTGTCGCTACATCTAGATGGTATGAATATCAAGAAGCAACAGCCAAATTACAGCGTGTTGCCGTTTTAAAGGACTATAGAGGGCGATCTCTTGGGAAACAACTTATACTTGCCATGGAACAGCAGGCTCTTGAGCTAGGCTGTCAATACGCCATTCTCGATGCGCAATGCCAAGCCGAAGGCTTTTACAGTCAATTAGGCTATACAGTGATCTCCGAAGAGCCATTCTATGATGCTGGCATTCTTCATGTCAGAATGAAGAAGCCGCTTTAGCTTACAGCGGCATTATCAATGTCAGTTGTCATGGTATTCGTAAGAGGGAAAGTTAGGATAAAGCGTGTTCCTATTCCGAGCTCACTTTCAACTTCCAAAGTACCTTGATGATCCTGAACGATTTTGTAGCAAATCGATAAACCTAGACCGGTACCGGTTTCTTTCGTTGTGAAGAAGGGATGGAAAATTTTCTCTAACTGATCACTCGGAATGCCAGGCCCGGTGTCGGCAATGATTAAAGTCGCGTTCTTCTGATCGCGGCTTATTTTCATGTGGATGGAGCCACTCTCTTCCATTGCTTCACAAGCATTTTTCATCATGTTTAGGAGTAACTGGATCATTTTGTCCTGATCCATGAGCATAAGAACGGCATGGGTGGATTCATGGAAATGGATTTCATGCCCAGAGCTTGTTGCTTCAGATTCAATGAGTGAAATGACTTTAAGGACACATTCATTCAATGAATGGGTTTCATAGATCGTTTGATGAGGCTTGGAGAATTGGAGGAATTCGCCTGTCAAATCACTCATCCGATCGATCTCGTCCATGATCAATTCATACCAATTTTCAATATTGTAATCGCTTGCTTTTGACAGTTGCAAAAAACCTTTGACCGTTGTTAAAGGATTACGAATTTCATGGGCCATTCCTGAAGCAAGTTCTCCAACAACACGCAGCTTTTCTGATCTTTGCATTTGTTCTTCACGTTTTAACCAAGATTCACGTTTCTTTATAAATAGATTATGCTCGGCATGCAAAATAAGATCATCTTTCGTCAAGGCATCTTGCGGAAAGATGGCAATACCGTACGTGTTTTGAATCCCCGTAAGCTTAGGAAGCTCAGAATCTAACTTCTGCTGGAAGGAAGCGGTTGCTAGAAAATCCTTATAAAGCGGCATCACGACTGCGAACTCATCTCCGCCGTATCTGGCAATAAAGAGCGCATCTTTGAATAAAATCTGGAGGAGATCAGCCATTTGCTTCAGGACAAAGTTACCTGCTTGAAAGCCTCCCGAGGTATTCATCGCTTTCAAATCTGTGCAATCAATTAGAAACAGCACGAGTGACTGGTGATGTTTGATTTGTTGTTCAAGTCTTCTGTGGCACTCCTCATAATTGTATAAACCTGTAAGCGAATCTTTTTGCGTTAGTAAATCGCGTTCATTGCGCAAGCGATCTATTTTACCGCTTCGTAAAAAAGCTGCTCTATTTAATAATGTAACCGCTGTAAAATCAACGATACTCATTAAACCGTACATGGATTCTCGGCTTGCGGAATGTGTAATGAAATTAACATTTAATAAGTAAATGGTGATAAAACCAGCTGAAAGTGACCATGATTTCATTAGGTTTTCTTCTTTGTATGTATAGCGTGCCAGTGTTATTAAATATAAGGGATAGCATAGACTGGATTGGCCAATCGCGTGAAGGAAACCGATAATGAGCAGTTGAAGCCATGGTCTGGCAGGAAGTGAAGTTTGATAACGAACCGACAGGATGTAAAGAAAAACAGCGAACAGAAACAAAGGGATGTTCAGTACTGCATGTAGATAGGTAGAATATAGGCCGTATAGAATGACATAAACATAATAAACCCCATTGATAATCACCGTATCATCTCCCGAATGGATATTTCCTCCGTTCACACACTCTTGTGACAAGTTCTATACTTGTCATAAAATCCCTGCTGTTCGCGAAAAAAAAATGAGAAAGTACGTGGAAATTATCGAAAAAAGCCTTAAGAAAATAAATTCTCAAGGCTGGCGTCGAAATTTAGTTTAGTCGGAGATTTCGATGATGTCATGCTGGTGAATAAAGGTCATTAGACCTGTCTTGCCAATATAGTTCGGCATAAAGTCATCATAATGCATCAAATAGATGATTTCCTGAATCTCAGCAGGGAGTGTGAGCAACTCCTCTAATGTGGCGTGAACAAATCCGGAACCGCTTAATTGACAATCGTGAAAAATGGTGTGACAATTTCTAGTGCGCACAACCTCGTTGATCAGCAACTCTTTATCGAATTGGATATCCGCGCTATAGAATGTGTGATGATTAATAAAGAATGAATAGTTAAGCTTCTGGGCGATATGTAAAGTAGGAATGATTTCAATCGTAAGTTCAGGAGTGATGAGGGTGGGTGTGTTTTCTTGCAGAAAGACTAGTTCGAAATAATCTTGAAGCTGGTTGAAACCTTCCTCTGGATTATATAGACCGCCTTTCAAGGTATTCTCCCATAGAATATGTGCTAATGCCTCGGTGACATAAAGCTTCGTTCGTTTCCGTTTATACTGATAGAATAACCGAAAGGCTATTTCTTCAAGGCCGGCTACATGATCGGCGTGAATATGTGAAATAAAGATACCATCTATTTGGTCCAGTTCTAATCCGATTTCAAGAAGTGATTTAGGTGTAGTAGCTCCACAATCTATTAGAAAGTTCAATGACTTCGAACGGATTAATGCACTTGTATTGTAATATAATTTGGCAAAGGCACTGCCGGTTCCCAACATTTGAATTTGCAAACTCATTCAGCAGCCTCCATTTTTCGACAAAAATCCATCTTTTTCTAATGTAACATGGGAGGTTGCTGACTTTCAACCCATATATGCAGAATTAGAGAAACAGTATCCATTAAGTATTCGAATAGAAGGTGTTGATTTCACTATGAATTGGATTCTCGTATCCATCGTCTTTTTGTTAGTATTATTGTGTTTGATTGGGCTTTCGATATTTGTGGGTTGGCAGTTAACGCATCCGAAGCGGAAGTTAGTGGACGATACACCCGAAAACTATCTCATGCAACGCATGGATGTCAAATTTCCAAGCCGAAGACAGGATGTCATGCTAGATGGCTGGTACCTAGAATCTCTAAATGCGCCTTCAGCTACTTCTACCATGACGGTTGTCATGTCCCATGGTTATGCAGGAACTCGACTGGAGAAGGGGCTTCCCGCCTTGTCGTTAGCGCAAGCACTTGTGCAAGCAGGGTATCATGTTCTTATGTTTGATTTCCGTAATTCAGGCCTTTCTGAAGGGAAAACGACAACGATTGGTTTTTTGGAAAAAGAAGATATCCTTGGCGCGATCGATTGGGTGAAGTCACATACGAATACGCCTACTAAAATCACTTTACTTGGCTTCTCAATGGGAGGCACCGCATCTATATTGGCAGCTGCAGAAGAGAAAGACGTCTCAGGTGTGATTACTGACAGTGCTTTTAGTCAGCTTTACCCTTATTTGAAGGAGAATCTGCCTGTGTGGTCCAAACTCCCAAGGATTCCCTTTACTCCGCTTATTTTATTCATTCTGCCGAAGTTGATCGGCGTAAACCCTCATGCTGTTGACGCATTAGCTGCTGTCGATCGGATCGCACCAAGACCTGTGCTATTCATTCATAGTCAGGACGATCCTGCTATTCCGTTTGATAATAGTGTCCAAATGTACAAGCGTCATCCCAATGTTTTTGAGCTATGGATCACACGCGAAGCGGGTCATGTAGGGTCGTTCCAAGTGCAATCGGATGCTTATATTCAGCGTGTTCTTAATTTTATTGCAAAATTATAAATTCATCGCAACTCTTCATAAACATCGGCGTATAAAGATGCAGACAGACAGATGACTAACGAGGTTGGAGGTTAAATGAGATGAAAGTTCAACGCATTTTTACGTTGATGGTTGTGTTCTTTGTTTTGAGTACGGCTGCGGTGGTAGCCTCATCGATATGGGGGGAATATAAAGGATATAATATCGCGAGATTAGTCGTAAACAATCAAACCAAAGAATTCGGAGATTCCGATGTTCCACCACTTATCGTGGATGGCAAGACGGTGTTGCCGTTACGCGCCATGAGCGATGCATTACAAGCATTGTTGAGGTGGGAGGATTCAAGTAAAACGGCTTACTTGTATAAGCCGAATGTACATATGTTCTTTACAACGGAAGTTCGTAAAGATTCAGCTATCGTCCCTTTCGGAGTCGTTGAACGCGGCAAGCAAGCGGACTTTATCGTATTCGCGCAGGTAGATAACTTGAAAACAAGCATTAATTCCGTTCGTGTTTCCATTGTTTCACCTAGCGGTAGCAATGTGATTACACCCGTTGTTAAATCAATTTCAGATTCCAAAGAGTCGTTTTGGTTGAAAGTTCCTTTGTACGGTGTTTCATTTGATGAATCAGGCACATATGTTGTTAAATTCGCTATGCAGCAAGATGGAAGCAGCGATTACTCGGTCGTTTCAGAAAAGCAAATTCAATCAGAGTAAGTCAATAAAAGCATAACTGGTTTGACCTCTTAATATGAAAATGTTAGGATATTTAAGTAACTTATTACTTGATGAAATGAGGTTCTGCCTGTGAGCGATGAGAAGCATGATCATGTGCACGGCCCGGACTGTGACCACGATCACGACGAGCAAGGGGAAGATGTTTTTATCGTAACGGACGAGAACGGTGTAGAACATGAAATGGTCATGGTATATACCTTCCAATCTCAGGAGCAAGCGTATGCTGTTTTACTGGATCGGAATGATCCTGAAGCAGATGGCGTGATTTTCCGTGTTGAAGAAGAGGACGAAGATGCTTTCCTCGTCAACATTGAAGATGAAGAAGAGTGGGAACGTGTGGTAACGATTTACAATGAAATCGTGGCTCAAGAAGGCGAAGAATAAGAGCTATACATAAGAACCCCCTAGCAGAGTGATCTGTTAGGGGGTTTCTGTTTGTGGTTATTCATTTTCTAGGATTGAAATACATGATTCTACCGTTAAATAGATGGAGTTCAGCTTTCAGAAGTTTACTCAGATATTTGCAGAATTCATTGCCCTTGCTCTTGTCACCATGTGTGGCATTGTCGGGTAATACGAATTGCACGAACTGGCGCTCCTGCTCCTGGTTTTGTTCAGAACCGACGCCAACTACAATCGCATGATATAAGGGATTGATGCCTTTCAGATAAAACCATTTGCCTTCGCCTTCCGGTTTCGTCTCAATCGTGTAAGGGAATCCGGCTTCGTCATACTCCCAACCAAGCTGTTTGGCTGTCTGGCTGAGTTGATCGCGATAATGCAGCAGCTTTTCCTTGAGTTCATCCAAGGTAAGTGCGGCGACAGTTGATCCTGTTACGAATTTAATATAAGCGCTTTGAGCCATTCCTTGATCACCTCATTCGCAAAACATCACCCATATCATAGCATCATGTAAACGGTTTTACAATATATCCCTTGTGATAGAGAGATTAGAAGATGGCCTGCGTTTCCACGATAACCTTTACTTGTTGCACATTGCGATCCTCAGGCCCTTTGACAGGTAATCCGACTTCCACATGCTCAACAATATAGTCGATCAACTCTTGCGTAATGACTTCACCAGGTAGCAATATCGGAATGCCAGGCGGGTAGACATAAATGAACTCAGCAATGATACGATCAGCAGAGTCTTTGAATGGCAGAATCTCCGTTTCTCCATAGAAAGCATCACGCGGTGTCAACGTCAATTGCGGGATTGCTGGAACCTTGATTACTACTTCTTTGACCTCAACAACATCATCATTGATGTGGGATAACTCTTGTAAAGCCGTTAGTAAAATGTCAACATTCTCTTGCGTATCCCCTGGTGTGAAGAGACAGAGGATGTTGTACATGTCACTCATCTCGACCTCGATATTGTAGTGATCGCGCAGCCAGTTCTCTACTTCAAAGCCTGTGACACCTAGCTTACGGACGTGTACACAGATTTTGGTAGGATCATAGGCATAAGTGGCTTCATCACCGAGAATTTCTTCACCAAAGCAATAGAGGTTAGGAATTTCGTTGATTTGTTTTCTCGCATAGTGAGCAAGCTCAATTGTGCGTTCTGCCATGTCGCGTCCATTGATAGCGAGATGGCGGCGCGACGTATCTAATGAAGCGAGTAAAATGTACGAAGTCGAAGTCGTTGTCAGCATCGAAATGATCGTCTGAATACGTTTCGGATTCACGCGATTTCCTTTGACATTGAGGACCGAGCTTTGTGTCATGGAACCACCAAGTTTATGTACACTGGTAGCAGCCATGTCAGCCCCTGCTTCCATGGCGGACATAGGCAGTTTCTCATGGAAATGAATGAGTACACCATGTGCTTCATCAACAAGTACCGGCATGTTGTAGCTATGTACAAGATCAACGATCTCTTTGAGATTGGTACACACGCCATAGTAAGTTGGATTGATGACAAGCACTGCCTTGGCATCTGGATGCTTCTCAAGGGCACGGCGAACCGAGCGGGTTGGAATGCCGTGATCAATACCTAGATTTTTATCACGTGCAGGCTGAATAAAGACAGGTTTAGCACCAACGAAAATAATCGCGGCTAGCACGGATTTGTGCACATTCCGAGGAACGATAATTTTATCGCCTTCGGAACAAACCGTCATGATCATGGTCATGATCGCGCCGCTCGTGCCTTGCACGGAGAAGAACGTATGATCCGCGCCAAACGCATGTGCAGCCAGCTTCTGAGCTTCTTCGATGACGCCCATCGGTTGGTGTAGGTCATCGAGCGGTGCTATATTGATAAGATCGATGGACAGCGCGTTGTCGCCAATGAAAGCACGAAACTCTGGGTCCATGCCGACTCCTTTTTTATGGCCAGGAATATGGAACTGAATTGGATTTCTTTCCGCATGCGCAAGCAATGCAGAGAACAGGGGTGTACGGGTATGATCCACCTGATTATCGCTTCCCTTCTATCGTAGAGTGCTTGTCAAATGTTGCAACAAACAAAATGAGTATATCAAACTAGAGATTTCATGCAAGTTAATTTTTTCAAAATAGTTTGCTCCAAATGGGGTCAAACTAACAGCATGGCGTGTAAATAGGCAAATAAAAGGAGAAATTGGATGATTTGGATGCAAAAATGGCGAAAAAGTCGGTTATTTTCCCCATTTGTGATGGAATTGTTAATTATTATGTTTGTTGTCGAATTTGTAAAGGGTGCTTTGCTTTTAACGATTTTACCGGTATATATGAAAACAACCCTCGGTGCCTCGGCTTTTATTATTGGCTGGACGCTTGCTGCCCAGTATATTGGCGATAATGTATTACGCACACCTGTGGGATGGATCATTGATAAGCTGGGTTATCGAGTAACCATGCTTACAGGCGTTTTGTTGACCTTCTTATCGGTCATTATCATGGCAATAACGTCCCAATATATATGGATGATTATCGGCTGTGCACTGCTTGGATTCGGAACCGCACCTTTGTGGCCCTGTGTGATCACGGGAACGACAGAGGTTGCAGGCGATGAGGGTAAAGCTACGATCATGAGCGTGGTTTATATGGCGTGGTTGTCAGGCGTTGGGCTAGGTCCAGTGGCGATTAATTTCTTCGTAGATGAAAATAACTATGCCTTTGCATTCAAGATGCTAATTGGCTGTATGACGCTGGTCGTCCTTGTCGCTCTTATGCTACCACGAAAGCAGGGAGTGAGCGTGCCGAATGGTGGTCGTGTAGGGGAGAAGGCGGCAATACGGTCGCAAGTGGAAAAAGGGCAAACACGGTTACAAAAAGTATCTACCTATCTAACCGAGGTTCGTAAATCGATGTCGGTTAGTCCTTTGATGTTTCCCGCCATGTTTGCACAGACGTTCGCTTTAGGCATCCTAACACCCATTCTAACGCTGTATGCCAGAGAAGTACTGCACCTATCTTCCTTTCAGTACAGTTTGTTCTTAATCGCTGGAGGTGCGGTGACTGTCATATTTCTTATTCCGATGGGCAAAATGGTGGACCGAGTTGGCATTCGTCCCTTTCTGCTGATTGGATTCTCGCTTAGTTCGGCCTCTTTGTTGCTGTTTACCTATGCGAAATCAATGGGGATATTGTACTTCCTTGTAGCCGCGCTTGGTATAGGCTATGCATTCATTATTCCATCATGGAATGCACTGATTGCTTCGGCTATTCCACCGGAGAAGAGAGGGGCAGTATGGGGCTTTTTCCTCACGATTGAAGGACTTGGGATGATCGTAGGTCCTATCGTATCTGGCAAACTGTGGGACGTTTATGGATATCATGCGCCATTCTTAATGAGCGGATTTGTACTCATAGGGCTGCTTGTTCTTCAAATGTTCATTTCCATCCCCAAAAAAGGTATGGTACGATAAGGGAAAAGAATTGGTTTGGAGGCTTAACGCATCATGAATAAACAGATTGGAATCATCATGCTGTTGCTGATGACGATCTTTATCGGATTCGGAATTATCATTCCTGTGCTGCCAGAAGTCGTGAGTGGAGTAGGAGCGAAGTTTCATAACGCATTACTCTTATCGGTGTATTCTGCAGCTTCATTCTTGATGTCTCCGATCTGGGGAAGCTTATCGGATCGAATAGGCCGTAGACCGATTATCCTAATCGGACTACTAGGCTTCAGTGTAAGCTTTTTAATTTTCGGCTTTGCCAATGATCATTTATGGATCATGTATGTGTCCCGTATTCTAGGCGGCTTATTCTCAGGCGCGGCGACGGCTTGTGCAGTTGCTTATGTAGCGGATATTACGACGGCAGAGAATCGGACCAAGGGTATGGGCATGGTGGGGATGTCGATTGGCTTAGGCTTTATCTTCGGACCGGCAGTCGGCGGTATTGTTAGCAAATGGGGAACTTACACGCCTTTCTTCGTGGCTGCCGCGCTTGCATTTGCTTCCTTCTTATTTGCAGCTGCGATTCTAAAAGAATCCTTGACGGTGGACAAGCGGAGATCCGCGAAGGAAAAAGCTCCTTCGCGCTGGACCGCATTTGACGGTGCTTCTAAATATCTGTACGTATTATCGTTTTTCGTCTCGTTCACTTTGGCAGGACTTGAAGCCACGCTTCAGTATTTTCAAATGGACAAAATCGGCGCCACGCCGTTTGACATTGGGATGATGTTCCTGGCGAGCGGCATCGTCGGCGCCCTGATCCAGGGCGGCGTCGTTCGCCGCCTAGTCAAGCAAGGCGCCGAGCAGTTCGTCATCGGCGTCGGGCTAGCGCTCTCCGCAGCAGGCTTCTTCCTGCTGCTGTACTCAAGCAGCGTGGTCACAGCTGCAATTTACTTATCGGTCTTCGGCGCAGGGAATGCGCTGATCAGACCGTGTGTGACGTCGCTGATTACACAGCGTACGAAGGTGGGGCAAGGCGTCGCGACAGGGCTCAGCTCCTCCATGGACAGCCTGGGCCGCATCGCGGGCCCACTCCTTGGCGGAGCGGTGTTCGCGATCGCGCACTCGCTGCCGTTCATCATCGGCGGCGTGCTCTGCCTAGCTGCGATCTTACTGCTGCAGCGCTTCATTATGGTTGATCGCCAAACTACCGCGCAGCGAGCGGTCTAGGACGTTGAAAAAGCTGCACACCGGTTTCTCCAAGGGAGAACGGTGTGCAGCTTTTTTTTGACCATGCAACTTGTTATACACGAGGTGATAAACCGTACATAATGAATTTGACGGTATAGTCGATTTCTTTCTCTTCATCCCACTCGGCATCGGGAACAAGTAGAAAACGGGTAATGAGAAACCCAAAAATCGTGGAAACGATCAGCCGCATCGTAGTGGGCGTGGGGAGATCAATGATTTGACCCTGCTTCTGGAAATGTCGAATCGCTTTATATGCTTTTTCCAGCACAAGAACAGCCACCGTTTCTTTAAATTGTTCACGCAGCTCGGTGTGGAACGGGATTTCATGCAGGAAGATTTTGATCACAGGAAAATGCTTGCGAGCAAATTCTAACCGATTAACGGTAATCGCGCGTAAGAATTGTTCAACACTTGGATATTCAGCTTCCAAGACCTTTGTAAAATCTTTAACCGCGAACGGAGCAATGAGCTTGGTCATCATGGGAGCTACGATCGAGAGGAGCAGCTCTTTTTTCGTTTTGTAATGACGAAAGATCGTGCCTTCCGCGACGCCAGCCTTCTGGGCAATCTCGCTCGTTGAGGAGCCTGCAAAACCTTTTTCAGAGAAAATCTCCACGGCCGCTTGAACAATCTTAATCTGTTTATCGGTCATTTTCTCTTCTTCGTCGTTCAGACGCAGCAGTTCAGTTAACCATGGCTCGATATCGGACATTGCATTCACCTCTTTTTCTTCTCAGAGACATCCATCCATTATATCTTACGATGCTTCTTCAATGCCACAATATTCAAGATCATAAAGACGAGAGTGAATGAAGTAAGGACGAGCACATCAAGCCAAATACGGTCCCAGCCTGCGCCGCGAATCATAATATTTCGCAGGGCATCAGCGCCATAATACAGCGGCATCAAATGACCGATCCAACGTAGGTACACTGACATCGTATCCAAGCTGAACAAGCCGGAGAAGAAAACTTGCGGCACGATGATGAGAGGAATGAACTGAATCATTTGGAACTCATTATTAGCAAAGGCAGAAATCAGCGTTCCCAAGGAAAGCGCAGCAAGGGCAAGTAACAGTGTGATTATCAACACATACCAGAACGAGCCAACCATCATAAGACCGAGTACGCTTGTTGCAAACCAAGCAATGAGTGTAGCCTGCAAGGTAGTGAAGATCCCGAAGCCAAGGATGTACCCAACGACGATCTCCCACCGTCGCAATGGTGTAGCGAGAAGTCGTTCCAAGGTGCCGCCAGTACGTT
The DNA here is from genome assembly GCF_059691975.1 of Paenibacillus sp. J22FR5. Classification (NCBI taxonomy): domain Bacteria; kingdom Bacillati; phylum Bacillota; class Bacilli; order Caryophanales; family Paenibacillaceae; genus Paenibacillus; species Paenibacillus sp. J22FR5. The sequence continues at coordinate 270,757 of NZ_JCAUAN010000003.1, forward strand.
CACGAAGGAAGGACACACCTGAAAGCAGGAAGACGAAAAAGAAGACGAAGAATCCAATAAGGACCGGTCCGAAATTATCAAAAGCGGCCATATCAGCTGCACCGTGCAAATACGTAATGGTTGGCGCGAGAGCTGTGACAGCGCCAGCAGGGGCAGCGCCAGCAGGGGCAGCGCTTTGTAAAGCTTTTTGCAGCAAGAAGAGCACAGCTTTGTTCTTGCTAGGATCACTGCCTTCGAGAGTCAATTGCGGTGTTGTTCCATTCATAACGAGCACAGCGTCTAGCTTGACATTGTCTAACTCCGTTTGGGCTTCTACGGCGGAGTAGACTGTAACCTCTGCGTTCAGATCCTGCAGCTTCTGAATGAGTGGAGCTGGGACATTCACAGCTCCAAGCATAGGGACATAGGTGTTGCCATTGAATACTAATGACATCATGAACAGAATAAGCATTGGGGCAACCAACATCATCATGAGGGTGCGTTTATCATGGAAAAATTGGCGAAGTATGCGAATAACAATAGCGCGAATTCTCATGCCCCAGCACCTCCATATACTAAGAATGCTTCTTCAATCGTGGAGGAAGAGGTGGCGCTTTTTAACTCCTCAGGCGTACCTATAGCGGTGAGTCTCCCGTCTCGAATCATGCCTAGCTGATGACATTTGTCCGCTTCATCCATGACATGTGTCGTCAAGAGGATGGTCGTTCCCTTAAGGCTCAGATTTGCTAACTCTTGCCAAATTGATTTACGTAAAACAGGGTCTATCCCAACGGTAGGCTCATCAAGAATAAGTATGCTGGGTTCATGCAGCAAGGAAATGGCAAGAGATAAACGCCGCTTCATGCCCCCAGAATAGTGGCTAACTTGCTTCTTCAAATGGTCGCCTAAATCAACGAGCTCCATGACAGCTTGAATGCGCTGTTTACATTTGGTTCCTTTGAGCCCGTATAAGGCTGCGAAGAATGCGAGGTTCTCTTGCGCAGTTAACTCGGTATATAAGGCATCTGACTGCGCCATATAGCCAATTTGGGAAAGCATTGCAAGCTGTGGCATCTTCTGCCCGAGCACGGTTACCTCACCGGATGTGGGGGCATCAATACCTGCGATCATGCGTACGAGTGTTGTTTTACCCGAACCAGATGGCCCAAGGAGTCCGAAAATTTGTGCACCTGGTACAGCAAGCGTGATATCCTTCAATACAACTTTTTCACCAAATTGCTTGCTGACCCCTTGGACTTGAATCGATGTGGCGGTGGTCATAGCGGGCACCTCTCTCAATATAATAATAAAGTGAGTAATCACTCACTGATGATACTAAACTCATCTTACGACATTTCTATGCCATTAAGAAGTGAGTAATCACTCATTTTATATAATAATTATGCAAACAAAGAGGCATTCCGTAGAATGCCCCTCCTGTTACTCTCATGAAACTTACTTCTTCGATTTCGGTTCCATTTTGTGATCAACCCATTTCTCAATGGAAGGTGTTAATTGATCCTTGATGGATACCACGAGCTTGTCCTTCGAAATGCCCTTCGCCTGCGCAATCTCTGTTAATGACTTCCCAGCATGCAGCTGCGTGCGAAGTTCATCCTTACTCATACCAAGCGACTTTGCGAGCTTCTCCGTGTCTGGTTTCAAGCCGAATTTGTGCTTGCCGTGTCCAGGATGATGAGCTAACAGGTTCTTCTCATTGAGAATGAACTTCAAATGCTCGCCGAGCTTTTGCTTCATATGCTCGCCTTGATCTGCTGTCAGCTTGCCGTCTTTCACGGCAGCTTCAATCTTGGTTGTTCGCAGCTGTTGGAGCTTAGCGGTTAAATCGGCTTCCGAGATTCCTTTCTCTGCGGCAGCTTCAACAATGCTTTTACCGCTCTTCAGTGATTTGAAGAGGACTTCTTTGTCCACACCGATAACTGTGGCGGACTCTTCAATGATCGGCCACTTACGCTTGTGTTGACCGTCATGTCCTTTCTCGTCAGCTTGTAATTGTAAAGTTGGCTGCTCGTCGGAATCCGGGTTTTGGGCGAAAGCAGTAAGACTTCCTCCCAAGATACAAGATAGAGCGATAGAGCTGATAAGTAGCTTTCGCATGTTTGTTGTTTTCATTCGTTTCGAGGCCTCCTTTCCTGTTTATTGGGAATTACAGGACATAGTCTGTGCAGGAAAGCCTCATTTTAGTTGAAATTAACCTTAATTTAATATAAATTTTTGCTGAATTAGAGCGATGGGGTATCCACAGCAAGCTTGTACAGAGGAAGCAGCTTTTGGAAGGTCTGTTCGATTAAGAGCTCCAACTCAGCGGGATTTGTCAAAACAGGGTCATCGAAGCTGAGATTTCTGCCGATGAGAAGCTCGGCTTTTTTGACATCACGGAAGCGAATAAGAGCTTCGTTCCAGCCCTTTGTGCCGAGCGTAGACACGGGGGTAGCCTCTTTTTTCATATGATCAAAAGAGAGTAGGAAATCAGCAGGGATTTCACTTCGAATCTTTTTTAAATTGTTCATATAGGTCGTTGCGATATTGCCTTTGTTCGGAAGCTCGTAAATAAGTGCAAGCCATATAAATACACGATCATCGAAGAGTCCAACTTGGAAGTGAGGCACCTGCTTGTAGCCGCGTTTATTAGGGCAAATAGCCATCCAAGTGTCAACAGGTGGATTGATTTTACGACGCAAATGCTTGGCAATATGAAGGAACATTTCAGTTCCAGCTTGCACGGATAATTCTGCGGCTAACCGATCGCCCAACGCTTTAAATTTAGGTTGAATTCGCTCGCGAATGGCTGCCATACGTCCGTCTAAGCCTTCGATGGCGAAGGTATCGAAATCGTGTTGTGTAAATCCAGTAAAACTCATTGTAGGAGGTCCTCATTTCACATGCTTGTTTTTCAACTATTCTAAAGCATATTATCCCTTCCCGCAATTGATTGCGAGTTTCGTTGACATGGTTCCATAGGTCATAAAGCTGATTTTGTCGGATGAAGCAGGGGAATTCAGGGATTTGTCGAATGTTTCATACAGCGAACTATGTAAGGTACAGGAGGACAACGAATGAAGAAGATGCCGAAATGGTCAAAAGTTGCAATCATCGGGACACTAATGGGGACTTGCTTTGGCGCAGGTGTGTATGCACAAGATGTGCTGCAGCGTGTCGACGCGTATCTTCGAAGTGATTATAAGGTCGTCGTCAATGGACAAGCCGTTCAGCTTGCAAATCCGCCATTGATTTATAATAATTCGAGCTATTTGCCTGTGAAAGAACTGGCTGGTTATCTGGGCGCAATTGTTAATTGGACGGAGAGCACCAAAACCATCTATGTGAATTCCAGGGTGAATCCAACGCAGCCAACGGAGGGTAATCAAACGAACTATTCCGAAATTGTTTTGCAATTTCCGTATGCGCAATTTATGGATTATCGCGGGGCTACCTATCCCGTGCTGATCAATATGGCGGATCAAACGTATTATCGGTTAGTTGATATTGAGCGGATGGGCATTCGTACGGAAGGCTTGCGGAAAGCGAAGGAGAAGTATACAGGGCAATTGTATGTGAGCGAGGCAGAATTGAAGAATGCTTGGGGGAACGAGCCCCCGCAAATGTCTTATTCGAATTTCGAACCACTCGTTGTAACTGGGGAGAAAGATCCGATTAAGCTGAAAGTATTGAAAGAGTTTGTGGAGCAATTCCGCTATTTGAAAATTAATGATGTCATTTTTACTTCGAGTCCCATTATCCTAGATAAATTGACGGAAGAAAATACATACAGCTATTTGCTCTCTGATAATGGCCATTTCTATCGAACGACCATCAAGTTAAATCAAACTACCAAAACCGATTCGACGTTGGATTACTCGGTAGGAAGCTCTTCCAAAGAAGATATCCAGGCTGGGAAGTAAGCAACTAATTGCCCGACCTTGTTTGGCTTTTCAAATATAAAATAGCAATTTGCGTTCGATCACGTAGATTTAGTTTACCTAAAATTTCAGTTATATAGTTCTTCACTGTACCTTCGCTCAGGAATAGTTCCTGGGCGATTTCTTTATTCGATAAGCCCTCGGAGATTTTCGTAATAACCGTTAATTCATTAGTAGTTAAACCATAACCCGTAAGTGGATTGGAAGAAGGTTCAGACTGGGCAGGCGCAGCTTGAATGAAAGTGGTCAGTTTCTTCGCAATTTCGGGATGAATCAGCAAATTTCCTTGCTTAATCGTCTTGATACCTTGGATAATACGATCTGGAGAAATATTTTTTAATAAATAACCACTTGCTCCATTTCGCAAAGCTTGAATGATATACGCATCATCATCAAAGGTTGTCAGAATCAGTATCGCGATATCGGGAAACGCTTCTTTGATCTGTTTCGTACCTTGGACACCATCACATTGCGGCATTCGAATATCCATGAGAACTACATCTACATGCGCCCCATTTTGAATAAAAGAGAGGGCTTCATCTCCGTTTGTGCAGGTACCGACGACGGTTATTTCAGGATCAAGTCCAATAATTAATTGCAAGCTTTCACGAATAAAAGGATCATCGTCCGTTATAAGTACATGAATCATCAACAGTCAATCCTCTCTAGTTAGCATCTTTATGGCGAAATGTTGGCAATACCGTGGTAATCGTGTATTGATTCTCAATGGTTATATAAAGTTGACCCCCGATAACCTTACTTCGTTCTTCCATGCCAGAAAGTCCTAAACCCTTCGACGTCGGTCCGGTTGGTCTTTGCCCATTGTTCGCAATATCCATTGTCACTTGATTAGGCGAGTACAATAAAGTGATATAAATGTGAGTCGCAGCACCGTGTCGAATCGCATTCGATATGGCTTCCTGTGCATTGCGATAGAGAATGAACTCAAGGCTGGGGTACAGATCATATGGCATTCCTTGGATATCGATCTCAATGTGAATGCCGTTCTCTCGCGTAAGACCATCAATCAACTTATGTAAGGAATAACTTTGCAAGGCAAGTTCATTAGGCTTCAATCGCCGCACAGTTGAACGGAGGAGTTCCATACTTTCCCCAAGCTGGTCACGAACAGTTCCTAACATTTCGATTCCTTTCCTTGGCTGAGTTGGAAGGATCGAGAGTGAGGCTTCCATCATCATTTTGAGACGAATGAGCTTATGCCCCAAATCATCATGTAGATCATGTGAAATGCGGTTGCGTTCTTCCGTTTGAGCGATGTTCTCTACCTTTCGGGCATAATCCATTAATTGGAGGCGGGCATCATCCAACGCATAGTGCTGTTTCCGGAGCTGATCATAGAGAAGCTCGACATCCTCTTTCGTTTGCTTTGTCCGCTGTAGTTGAAAAAGGACTAAAGCGAACGCGACAAAGATCACATTAGCAATGATGTAAGTGCTGTAGGGCTGACTGTATAAAGACAGATTCAGTACAAGAAGCTGTAAGATCAGTACACGGATTTCCAACTGCTGATGTTTGTTTATTAGAAAAGTCATGAGTGTTGAAAAGAAAGAAATAAACCATATTCCATGATAATGATAGCTCATCCAACCCGTGCATCCGATTTCTAAAAGAAGAAGCCACATCGTGTTAGAGAAGCGTGTTCGTCGCCATTCTGTCATTGCAAGGAACAGGAGAACGAAAAGTACGTAGGTCTCATTCGATGTGTAGGTTTCCAAATACATGGAGGCGATCGCGGGGATGAGAATGAGTATATTGCGAGTGAGAATGAGTTGTCGTGTCAAGCGTGGTTCCCATCCTTTATCTGGCAGTTGTTTAAGAAAGTATAGCATACGTTTTAAGGTGCTTAACACGTGTAGGTGAAAGAAAATGACTTTAGTCACCTTGCAAAATGACTTCTTCTACCTGTCATAGTGTTTGCAAATGCGTACAATTACGGTAATAAGTGCATTGGAGAGAGGGAGAGGAACGGATGAGCTTTGTTCAATTGAAAAATGTGGTTAAGAAATATGACGATCGCATTTCTGTCGATCATTTGAATCTGACGATTCGAGAAGGGGAAGTTTTCGGTCTGTTAGGGCCTAATGGAGCGGGGAAAAGCACAACAATCAAAATGTTGAGCGGGTTGCTGAAAATCGATCAGGGTGAGGTCCTTGTGGAGGGCAGATCGGTTGCAAAGGATCCCTTGGAAGTCAAACGTAATCTGGGGTTGGTGCCCCAAGAATTAGCGATATTCGAAAACCTCACCGCAAGGGAGAATGTAACATTTTTCGCTAAGTTGTATGGATTGAGAGGCAAGCTGCTAAAGGAAAGAGTTGAGGAGTCACTGTCCTTTGTTGGATTGCTGGATCGTGCAAATGATAAACCAAGCTCCTTCTCCGGTGGCATGAAGCGAAGACTAAATATCGCCTGCGCGATCATGCATCACCCGAAGCTCATTATCATGGATGAACCTACGGTCGGGATTGATCCTCAATCACGTAATCATATTCTGGAATCGGTACGAGAATTGAATCGCATGGGTTCGACGATCATTTATACCTCCCATTATATGGAGGAAGTATCGGCAATTTCGACGAGAGTTGGCATTATGGACCACGGTCATCTCATCGCTTGCGGCACGCAAGAGGAGCTGCGCAGTAAGGTTGCACAAGACAATAAAGTTGTACTTCAAGTAACGAACCTCGCTGACCAAGCGGTCAAAGAGTTAAGAGAGCATCCGTGGATAAATCAGGTGACTGTAAGTGAACAGACTCTGGAACTTATCGTGGGGGCATCGCAAAGTTATTTACAAGATATTCTCTTCATTCTGTCTAAGCATCATGTGAAGATTCAAACGCTCACGCAGGTGGAGCCTGATCTAGAGGCATTGTTCCTGTCTTTGACCGGAAGAACCTTGAGAGATTAGGAGGAGATCAGCATGCCAATGTGGACCATTGCCAAGTATGAAATTCTGAGAAAGCTTCGGATGCGCTACGTATTACTGATTCAGTTTGTAATGCCGCTCCTGTTAATTTTCATTTTGGGTTCGGCGCTCTCAGACGCGTTCAAGATAGAGGATAAAACGTTAAAACCAGTGGAGGTAGATATCGTTCAATTGGATACGGGGGTCCTCCGTGATAGCTTTCAAAGCTTCTTAGCAGCGCCAGAGATGAATAAGCTCCTTCGAACGAATGTTATTTCATCACGTGTTGAAGCTGTTCAACGGTTAAAAGACGGTGATTCGGAATTTGCTTTATTGATCCCAAGCGATTTCAGCGCTCAGGTAATGGCAGGAAATTCAGCCCAATGGGAAATGATATTAGGTCATGATTATTTGCAAAATCTAACGGCTCAAATGGTATTTCGATCTTTCTTAGACAAAGTGAATCAGAACCAAGCTTTTCAACTTACAGCAAGTGCGGGAGCTTTGGAAGAAACGAAGAAGCAAGAAACCGGAGTGGCCGCTCAAACGGCTGCTGCAAGCTCTTCCTTTGTTCATATCGGCCAACTGATAGCATCAAATGCCAATTATACAGCCATGCAATACTACGCGGCGTCGATGTTAATCATGTTTTTATTATATTCGGGGATGATGGCGGCAAATAGCTTACAGCGTGAAAAGGAGAATCACACGTTATCCCGTTTAAACGCGATGCCTCTTCAGGAATACCAAATTATTCTGGGTAAAATTATCGGTAATATCTTGATCTCCATCGGCCAGGCTGCGGTCATTGTAGGAGCTACGATGCTATTCTACGGTGTTGATTGGGGATCGCACTTACTGATGCTATTTCTTATTTGTTTATGTATCATCGTCGCTTCTATGAGCTTAGCGATCGTAGTTATGCTCATTTCCAAATCGGATAAAACGATCTCGACAACCTTTCAAATGGTTATTCTGATCATGACCTTCTTAAGTGGAGGCTTCACACCGCTACCGGACGGTTTTCTGAAGCAACTCGGCTCATTTACACTGAATTATTGGGGGATGCAAAGTATGTTTCATCTCATGCTGGGAAGTGATTCCGCGATTATAGGGCATCATCTTTTAATTCTAGGCTGTATCAGTGTGGGTATGTTGCTTATGGCTCTACTTATTTACCGAAAAGGGGGATATCATGAATAGTTTAACGATCGCGCTCAACATGCTGCGCCGTTCACTCTTTCAAAGAAAAGGGTTCCTCATGTATTTGGTGATTCCTGCTGCAGCGGTCTCGTTGATCATTGGTGTCCTTGGTAAACAAAGCGAGAACCGAGTCGACATTGCCTATCTGAATTTGGACCAAGGAACAATTGGCACACAAGTGGAGCAAGAACTTCGTGCGCTTCCGGATTATCGGTTGCAAGTGACCGAATCTGAAGCTGAGCTCAAAAACGATATTATTAAGCAGAAAGTCAATGCCGGATTCATCATTCCTGCAGGCTTTAGTGAGGCGTTACTGACGGGCTCTTTGCCGCAGGTTGATATGTATCAACTGAATAAGAATGAAGCGACAATTACGCTCAAATTGAATCTAGATGATATCTTATCGGGCTACCAAAATACGATTGCCTTATATAGTAAACAAGGACTGAAAGAGGCTGATTTACGACATGCAGTCGAGCATACAATCGCACAAATTCAAAAGCATCAAGTGAAGCTTGAAATCACGGACATGAATTTGTATACGAATCCTAACAGTCATCTCGTTGTTGGATTCATGCTGATCTTTATGATGGGATTAATCAATCACTCCGTTTCCCTCATTATGGAAGATCGAAGACTTCGTACGTTGGCAAGAACATACACGGCACCTGTTCGTGCCTTTGAAATCGTACTTGGAAATTTCTTGGGAAGCTTTGTTGTAGGAACGCTTCAAGTGCTTGTTATCCTCTTGATTACGAGGTATGTCACGGGGTATGAGTACGGTCTACCATTCGTTTCCCAGTTTGTCATCTTAGAATTCTTCTTGCTTGCAAGTATGGGGATTGCAAGTGCTGTCGCGAGTTTGGTCAAAAATGCGACCAATTTGAACGTGATTAACTCGCTCATTGTTACCCCGACATGCATGCTGGGGGGATGCTTCTGGCCTGTTAGCTTGATGCCGGAATGGATGCAGAAGCTCGCCAACTTTGTTCCGCAAAAGTGGGCGATTGATGCGATAGTGCGCATGGCGTCAGGTCAACCACTGTCCCATATGTGGATGAATATGGGGGTGCTTTCGTTGTTCGCACTGATTCTAATGAGTGTTGGATCAGTCATTCTCAAGCCTGCGGAGGGTGATATAAGTTAAATTCAACTAAAAGGGCAGCCCAAGCTGAATGGGCTGCCCTTTCGTATCGGATGAGTATTAAATAACGAAAGCGCTAGTTATAATAACCAGTAAGATGAAAAGAACCAAGATTGCTGCAGAAGAATGTCCAACACCAACTCCACAAGCACCGCCAACACCTGCTACGCCATAACCCATTTGATTCACCCTCTCTTTCTAAGACCTGTTCATCGGCTTTCCAGATAGCATATGGCTTTAAGTGTGGGAAGGCATGGGCTATACGGGACATTATAGGTGATTGTGCGAATGCCCTTAGTCAGGTGCGGATTTTATAAGGATATGTGGTACAATGAGGAAATGGACAGAGAAGGGAGCATGGTAATAAGATGACAGCTAACGAGGTTGCAGAGTGGATGATCAATCAGTTGAAATCGGCGGGTATTTTGTATCAGAAGGATGCCGTTGACTATATTCTTAAACATTTTGGGGAATCATTTATTTATGTCAATGACAATGGAAATCAAGCCATTTCCAAAGAGGTTAAGAAAATCTTCAAAAAATTACATGGCGGTAGAGCAGCTTGGGAACGCGATGGATTTTTCTGGGGCTGGCATTAATCATAGATTCGTTTGAACGTGGGCTGTAGCTGATGGCAAACAGGCATCGGCTTTTTTGTGCGTTTTCTTTTTAAAAAATATCCATAATCCAAGTTGCTAAAACATAGAATTCATAATAAGATAACTGTAAGAACATAAGTTGTCTGAATATTTAAATAAATGATTATGCACCAATTATGGAGGGGATTGCCGTGAGTAAGAGTCATGAAGTGGAGTATTGCAACCTAGAGTTACGATTTGATCGCCGGCTAATCCGGAACTTCATTAAAGCACTCATTCAAGAAGGATATTCTCTGTACTGGAATGAAAGTGAACTTCAATTTATTATTTCAATTCGGACTGGACGCAAGTTGATTAAGCTGAAATTCGAACGAATTGGCGAGAAGTATAAGATTGTTGGGAATTACTCATTTAAGGATGAGAAGCTCGCTGAAATGATGGAGAAGCTGATCGGCGATACACGAGGTCATGCGGTTGTAAAAAGATTTAAGGATCGGCAAATTCTCATTGAGAATATTATGTTCGGAGAAATTATCCGTATGGTGGAGATTAGCGGAATCGAGCATAAGGTGCTGTATCAGAAGGAGCCTGCTGTGACCGTAGAAGAAGTCATGCAAGCACTAAGATCGAAGAGGACGGATGAGCGCATCCCTATTCTGCGCATGGAGCTTGATTATGAACTAGCTACCCTGCAAGATGCACTCGCATCCGGAGATACGAAGGCGGCGATGGAAAGTAAAGTCAAATTGATTGAGATGAGACAAGAAATGCTTCTATTGGAGATGTGAGAATGAATAGTGTGCTGGGATAGAAGAGAGCCTGTATGAACGTATACGGGACTCTCTTTTGTGTGTTTATAGGGGCATGGAAATCGAGACTTGTGTATTCTAGGAGCTTCGATTATAATTTATTTATAAAAGTTAAAGCGCTTAAACTTTTGCGAGAATCACAGGAGCTGAATACATGAAAGTAAGTATTTTTGATGTAGCAAAGAAAAGCGGTCTTTCTGTTGTCACTGTCTCGCGCGTGATTAATCAAGCAGGTACAGTGAGAGAAGGGAACAGACAGAAGGTTCTGCAGGCGATGAAAGATCTGGATTATCAGCCTAATGCCGCTGCCCGCAGCTTAGCTAGAGGGAAGACCGGTATCATCGGCGTGGCGATCTCAACGCTCAATGATTCGTTCTTTGATGCCGTTGTGAAGGAAATGAACGATCAACTGGCAGAGAGAGGCTATTTCTTAGCTTTATCGATCTCAACGGATGTGTTCGCCTCTTTCGAGAAGTCGTTATTTCAAGAGGATCGCGTTGATGGATTAATCGTAGTGTCTCCAACGAATGAGGATGCTTATGTGAATGAATTGCGTAAAAAGCAAATCCCCTTTGTTTTGCTTGATAATCAGCATACGCATGATTCTGTCTCATCGGTAATTGTGGATAACTTCCAAGGGGGCTATGAGGCAACCAAGCATTTGATTGAGCTTGGACATACGGAAATTGCTCACATTCGAGGTCCGAAGCCTTACTTAAGTAGTGCTGAACGGGAACGAGGTTACATTTACGCGATGCAGGAGGCGGGCTTGAACGACTTGTGGATTCAGCAAGCTGAGTTTAGCATATCCTCCGGCTATGATATTGCAGAGGGATGGATCCGTGGCGAGAAAATGCCTACAGCTGTATTCGCGGCCGACGATTTTATTGCACTTGGCTTGATGGATGCTTGTAAAATGGTAGGCTACCAAATACCAAAAGATATTTCAATCGTAGGATTCGATGATCAAATTTTTGCCTCGGAATTCCGTCCGCATTTAACAACTGTCCGTCAACCAGCTAACGAACTTGGGCGTTCTGCCGTAGATGAATTAATGCGTTGGATTGACGGACTCACGGAGACGCATCAAACGATTAAATTGACGCCAGAGCTTGTTATTAGACAATCTACAGCAAGGAGACATCATAGATGACGTATTATTTAGGCGTAGATGCTGGCGGCAGCAAAACATATACCCTAGTAACTGATGCAGAGGGACGTATTGTTGGCAAAGGGCATAGTGGCAATGGCAATCACCAATTAGGTGTAGATCGTGCGCGAAGCAATATTACCAGCTCAGTCGAAATGGCCTTGCAAGCGGCAAGTTTAACACGTGAAGACATTTCATTTGCTTTTTTCGGATTAGCAGGCGCAGATCGACCTATCGATTATGAGGTGCTTCGCCCCTTAATCAAGGAACTTGGATTTGCTAAGTATGCAATCGACTGCGATACGATGATTGCGCTTCGTGCAGGTACATCACAGCCTTTCGGTGTTGTATTGATATGTGGAAGCGGCACGAATAGCGCTGGGAAGAATCGAGAAGGGGACTTTTATCAATGTGGGGGCTTTACCTATCCATTCGGCGATTTTGGCGGAGGAGGGACATTGGCTGTCGAGGCGTTCCGTTCTGTCATTCGTGCTTGGGATGGACGCGAGCGCCCCACAATACTAACTGATCTCGTGCTTAAGGAGCTTGGATATTCTACAGTGGATGACATGTTTAATGATTTCATGGATCACGAGAAGCCGATTCCGCTGCATCTAACAAAGCTTCTATTTGTAGCCGCTAAGCAAGATGATGAAGTGGCACTTCGAATTCTGCAATTTCAAGGGGAAGAATTGGGCAAGTCTGCGACTGCAGTGATTGGGCGGCTTGGCATGAAAGATGAACAATTCGATGTTGTTCTTGCAGGCAGTGTGGTAACAAGAGGCGAAGGTATCTTCATTCATAAATACATCGAACAAGCTGTTAAGGATGCTGCGCCAAAGGCAACAGTTGTTAAATTAAGCTTAGAACCGGTTGTGGGCGCTGTTTGGATGGCAATGGAAGCAGAGGGACAAACCCTAAGCCAAGAAGCTTACGATAATCTTAAAATAGTTTCAAATTACGAGACCATACCTACAAACTAGAGTCGGGAAGTGAGTGTTATGAAAGGTGCACTAAAAATTGCAATTATCGGTGGAGGTTCATCCTATACCCCGGAAATCGTGGAAGGATTCATTAAGACTTACGAGCAGCTTCCTGTCAAAGAGCTTTGGTTTGTTGACGTTGAAGCGGGTAAACATAAGTTGGAAATCGTTGGTAACCTCGCGAAAAGAATGATCGAAAAGTCAGGCTTGCCAATCGAGGTATACTTAACCTTAAATCGCCGTGAAGCGATTAAAGATGCGGACTTCGTAAGTACACAAATGCGAGTAGGCTTATTGGAAGCTCGCAAATGGGATGAGCATATTCCGAATAAATATGGTGTGATTGGTCAGGAAACGACGGGTCCTGGTGGGATGATGAAAGCATTGCGGACGATTCCTGTCTTATTGGACATCTGTAAAGATATCGAAGAGCTCAGTCCGAATGCCTGGTTGTTGAATTTTACGAATCCAGCGGGTATGGTGACCGAAGCGATTCATAAATACTCTACCGTAAAAAGTATAGGGCTATGTAACGCCCCGATTGGGTTGCACAAATGGTTGATGAATAAATATAACGTAGCACCTGAGCAGATTTATACCGAGTTTGTGGGCTTAAATCATCTTCATTGGGTGACGCGTGCTGAGATAAATGGCGAGGACAAACTAAGTGAACTCCTGGATAAAAGAGAAGAATACAGCGGTAAAAACGTTCCCGCGAGCGAATGGGATGCGGATTTCCTGCGCTCTCTTCAAGCCCTGCCTTCGTACTATCTGAAATATTTCTATATGACAGACGTGATGCTCGAGGAGCAGTTGGCGTCAATGAAAGAAAATGGAACGCGAGCCGAAGTGGTAAAACGAGTTGAAGATGAGCTATTCAAATTGTATCAAGATCCAGATTTGCAGGAGAAACCAAAGCAACTAGAAAAGCGCGGCGGTGCTTATTATTCGGAAGCAGCAGTGAATCTCATGATCTCGCTCTATAATGACAGACGAGACATTCAGACCCTGAATGTCAGCAATAACGGCATCATTGATTTCCTGCCCAACGATGCTTGCATCGAGGTCAATTGTGTGGTTACGGGCCAAGGTCCAGTGCCAATGGGATTGACCAAGGTTCCTGAACATGTGAAGGGACTCATGCACGCGGTTAAATCTTACGAGCGCTTGACCATCGAAGCAGCTGTCACGGGAAGTCGAGATTTGGTTCTTCAGGCTCTCGTCCATCATCCTTTAGTGCCGTCAGTGGGCGTAGCGAAGACGTTGATGGATGAGATGTTAGAGCAGAATCGTCCGTATTTGCCGGCATTTTTCAACGAATAATACATGGCGAGCTCCCTGAAAGGGGAGCTTTTTTGTGCAGTAAAAAGACTATTGTTAACGTGTGCATAGATGTGATATGCTTCTGATAGAGGTGAAGGCATGAGCGTAACCATTAAGGATATTGCGAAACTAGCGGGTGTATCGCACACGACGGTTTCCAGAGCTCTGAACAACAGTCCGCTCATCCAAGAGGAGACCAAGGAGCGAATTCGTATCATCGCAGAAGAGCTAGATTATACACCGAATTATAGTGCGAAGAGTTTGGTGCTCGATCGTTCGTATAACTTGGGGCTATTCTTTACCACACTAAGCAATGGAACTTCCGCGGGCTTCTTTTACGAAGCGATTCGCGGCGTCAACTCCGTAATTAGAGATCGCTACCAGCTGATTGTCAAAGGGATTGATGATTACACGAGCTTTCATTCCATTACGAAGAAAAGCTTTGACGGTATTATCATTGTCAGTCAAAGCGATGACGATCAACCGATTATCGAGCATATTGCAGCGAAAGGAATTCCGCTCGTTGTATTGAATCGGCCAGTAGACACCGCAGGTGTGTTGAATGTCCTTTCCGACGAAGAGCAAGGTGCCTTCCATGCAGGAGCTTTTCTCGTCAATCAAGGGCATCAGCGGATTGCCTTGATCGAAGGACGTAAAGGATTCAAATCCGCACAAAATCGTAAGGATGGTTTTGAACGAGCGATGGGGCATTATCGTATTTCGGTTCCGCCGGAATATCGTATGCCTGGTCTGTACGATTTGGAAAGCGGTCATAAAGCGATGCAGCAATTCTTGGCCCTCTCAGAGAGACCGACAGCTGTTTTCTGTTGTAACGATGAGATGGCATTAGGAGCGATTAAAGCGGTGTTTGAAGCGGGTTTAAAGGTCCCTCAAGACATATCTGTCGTTGGCTTTGACGATACGGTTTTTGCTGCGTATGTAACCCCGGCATTAACGACGGTTCGTAGACCCATTGAGCAAATTAGCAAAGAAGGCGCACTGCGTCTCCTAGGTAATATAGAAAACAAATTAAATGAAACCGAGCAGTTGCTGTTACGAACAGAGCTGATCGTTCGTGAATCTGTGCAACCATTACATGCATAAGGAAAGTGGGAGAAGTCGATGAGCATTCTAAGAGAGTTGTTAAATGATATTCCGATTCCGCAAATGGTCAAAATTCGCCAGAAGTTTGATCGTTCCATCTTGGAAAATCCCTTGCAGGAACTCGCGGATAAGCTGGAAAGCAGCGGCGTTATGCCGAGCATCCTTCCTGGACAGCAAGTAGCAGTTGCTGTAGGAAGCAGAGGGATTGCTAATATCGCAGGCTTCACAAAAACAACCTTGGATGCCATCAAGGCAAGAGGTGCACATCCTTTCATCGTACCGTGCATGGGAAGCCATGGCGGCGCAACGGCAGAAGGCCAAACCGAGGTGCTTCAACACTTTGGGATTACAGAAGAAACAATGGGAGCACCGATTCGCTCCTCAATGGATGTCGTTCAAATCGATCAATTGCCGAACGGCTTGCCGGTTTATGTGGATCGCATCGCTTCGGAAGCGGATGCCATTGTTGTCATCAACCGCGTGAAGCCGCATACGGCATTCCGCGGACGCATTGAGAGCGGCATCATGAAGATGATCGCGATTGGTCTTGGCAAGCAAAAAGGTGCGGAAGCTTGTCATCAACTAGGCTTTAAGTACATGGCTGAGAATGTGCCAGCAATGGCGAATTTGATGATTGAGAAGCTGCCAATCGTCTTCGGTGTAGCCCTCGTTGAGAATGCTTACGATGAGACCTGTCAAGTTGAAGTGTTGCCTGCCGCGGAAATTGAAGCAAGGGAAGAGCTTCTGCTCATCGAAGCGAAGTCACGCCTGCCGAAAATTTTATTCGATGAGATCGATGTGCTTGTGATTGATTACATCGGTAAAAATATTAGCGGCGATGGCATGGATCCCAACGTGACAGGGCGTTACCCTACCCCTTATGCGCATGGGGGGCCAGAAGTGTCCAAGATGGTTGTACTCGATTTGACACATGAAACCAAAGGCAACGCGAATGGTGTTGGTACGGCTGATTTTACTACACAGCGTCTAGTAGATAAGACAAACTTAGAATTCACCTATGCGAATGGGTTAACCTCTACGGTTTGTGCGCCTACGAAGATAGCTACTACCCTTGAGAATGATTTTTACGCGATCAAAGCGGCCGTGAAAACATGTAACATTTTGGATTACACAACCTGTAAGCTGGTACGCATTCAAGACACACTCCACCTTGGTGAAATTGAAATCTCGGTGAATCTCCTTGAAGCTGCTCGTCAGCATCCGGATATTGAAATTTTGTCAGAGCCATTTGAGCTCACATTCGATGCAGAGGGGAATATTTGCAAATGACGGATAGTCAGAAGCCATACATCATAGCAGCGGATATTGGAACAACGAGCACCAAGACGCTTGTCATTGATCGTGATGGACGCGTTCTTGCCTCACATTCCATTGAATATCCGTTGTTCACACCGGCTGCGGATCGCGCTGAACAGGATCCAGATCAAATCTTCAATGCTGTTGTACAGGGTATTGGCGTCGTCGTACGTAAACAAGGCATCACGCCTGAGCAAGTGCTTTGCGTGTCCTTCTCCTCCGCCATGCACAGCTTAATCGCCGTAGATGAGCACAATAAGCCGCTTACACAATGTATTACTTGGGCGGACAATCGAAGCAGCCAGTATGCGGAGGATTTGAAGCGCAGCGGGCTCGGACAACAGATTTATGCGAGAACAGGCACACCGATTCATCCCATGTCACCGCTTCTGAAGCTCAAGTGGTTCGGTGAGCATGAACCAGCGCTTGTTCAAAATACACATAAATTTATCGGGATTAAAGAGTATGTGTTTGCTAAGCTGTTTGGTCAGTATCTCATCGACCACTCATTGGCAAGTGCGACAGGCTTATTCAATCTGAAGCAGTTGGATTGGGATACTGGCGCACTAGACTATGCCGGCGTGACACCGAAGCAGCTGTCCACGCTAGTACCAACGACGCATCGTGTTGAAGGACTAAGTCAAGCACATGCGGCTGCGATGGGCTTGGCAGCGGACACGCCGTTTATTGTTGGTGCTTCCGACGGCGTCCTGGCCAACCTCGGCGTTGGCGCTTTTGAACCTGGCGTTGTTGCCGTTACCATCGGTACGAGCGGCGCTGTTCGCAGCGTGGTGAGCAAACCGCAAACAGATCCAGAAGGCAAGTTGTTCTGTTACGCACTAACCGAAAACTTCTGGGTCGTAGGTGGACCAATTAACAACGGAGGTATCGTGTTCCGTTGGGTGAGAGATCAGATCGCGACAGCAGAAGCGGAAGAAGCACGCCGCATGGGTATGGATCCTTACGACCACCTGACAGCCCTTGCTGCTGAAGTGGCAGCAGGTTCAGATGGATTGCTCTTCTTGCCATTGCTGTCTGGTGAACGAGCTCCTTACTGGAATGCGAATGCGCGAGGTGTCTATTTCGGACTTTCACTCAGTCACCAGAAAAAGCATATGATTCGCGCTGCGCTAGAAGGTGTTATGTTCTCTATTCAAGCCGTTGCTGCATCGTTGGAACGGATGATGGGACCTGCTACGGTCATTCGCGCATCCGGCGGCTTCGCCCGTTCGGAGTTCTGGCGTCAAATGATGACCGACATGCTCGGTACAGCGGTTACCGTTCCAGACTCGATTGAGAGTTCAGGAATTGGCGCAGCATTGCTTGGTCTACTTGCTATGGGAGAGATCGAAGACTTATCACATGCACACAAATGGATTCAAGTAGGTAAGGCTCACGAGGTGAATGAAAACGATTATCGCGTCTATCAGCAATTGACATCTATTTATACGAGCGTATATCATCAGTTAAAAGATCAATTCGACGCGATCACCGCTTTTCAAGGTCAGCACCTACGGAGTCCTCAATCCTAATTTAGCTATAGGCTTTCAACCAACGTTTGCCAAGCAACATCAATTGAGAGGATGACGACAATGAACTTATTCGATCTTTCTGGGAAAACAGCGGTAATTATCGGCGGTAACAGCACACTGGGTGGATCCATGGCGCTTGCTTTGGCTGGACATGGCGCTAAGGTAGCGATCGTTGGACGCAATCAAGAGAAAAGCGAGCAGGTTCGCGAGAGCATTGCAGCGATTGGCGGCGAAGCTCAGACATTCCAAGCAGATGCAACCAAACGTGAGGATTTAGAGCAAGTTCTTCAAGATGTTATCGCTTGGTCGGGCAGTGCGGATATCCTTATGAACTGTCCAGGCAAAAATAGTGCTACACCTTTCTTTGACATTTCCATGGAAGAATGGGATTCTATTATGGAGGTCAATTTGAAAAGTGTCGTGTTAGCCTGCCAAGTGTTTGGGAAATATATGGTTGAACGAGGTCAAGGCGGAAGCATTATTAATATTTCATCCGTTTCCTCTGATCCACCACTTTCTCGTGTATTCACTTACTCCGCTTCTAAAGCAGCTGTGAATAATATTACACAGAACTTAGCTCGTGAGTTTGCTCCGAGTCGCGTGCGTGTGAACGCTATTATTCCTGGCTTTTTCCCTGCAGAGCAGAATCGTAAGATTTTGTCGCCGGAACGAATCGAATCCATCATGCGTCATACGCCGATGAATCGATTTGGTGAAGCTGTAGAGCTTCAAGGTGCTGCAGTATATCTAGCTTCTGAGAAAGCTTCAAGCTTTGTTACAGGAACTGTTTTGAGAGTGGACGGCGGTTTTGGCGCGATGACGATTTAACTATTTATATATCGGAAGGGTGTAGAAGAGACATGTCTAAGCAACAAATTGGTGTTGTAGGTTTAGCGGTAATGGGGAAAAACTTAGCATTAAACATTGAGAGCAGAGGCTTTACAGTATCCGTATTCAACCGTTCTGCTGAGAAAACGAAGGAGCTTCTTCAAGAAGCACCAGGTAAACAACTTGTTGGTACATACAGTGTTGAAGAATTCGTTCAATCGCTTGAAGTGCCGCGTAAAATTTTGATCATGGTCAAAGCAGGCGGACCTACGGATGATACAATCAACCAATTGCTGCCGCATTTGGATAAAGGCGATATTTTGATCGACGGCGGTAATGCTTTCTTTCCAGACACACAACGTCGTAACAAAGAGCTTGAAGCACACGGTATTCGTTTCGTTGGAACAGGTGTTTCCGGCGGTGAAGAAGGCGCGCTTAAAGGACCTGCGATTATGCCAGGCGGTCAAGAAGACGCTTATAAATTGGTAGAGCCAATCCTTACAGCGATTTCTGCTAAAGTTGGCGAAGATGCTTGCTGTACGTATATCGGACCAGATGGTGCCGGTCACTATGTGAAAATGGTGCATAACGGCATTGAGTACGGCGATATGCAGTTGATTTGCGAAGCCTACCAATTGCTGAAAGATGTTTTGAATGTAAGCACAGAAGAGCTTCATGAGATTTTCACGGAGTGGAACAACGGGGAGCTTGATAGCTACTTGATCGAAATCACGCGTGATATTTTCACCAAATATGACGCTGAAACAGGTAAACCAATGGTTGATGTGATCTTAGATTCCGCTGGACAAAAGGGAACAGGAAAATGGACCAGTCAAAGTGCTCTGGACCTTGGCGTGCCGCTTTCTATCATCACAGAATCCGTATTCTCCCGTTTCATCTCCGCGATGAAGGAAGAACGCGTAGCAGCTAGCAAAGTTCTCAAAGGACCTGATGCTCCAGCATTTACAGGCGATCGCAAAGCGTTTATCGAGGCTGTTCGTCAAGCTCTTTACGCCAGCAAAATTTGTTCTTACGCGCAAGGCTTTGCTCAAATGAGAGCAGCTTCCGAAGAATATAAATGGGATCTGAAATATGGCAGCATCGCAATGATTTTCCGTGGCGGCTGTATCATTCGTGCTAGATTCCTTCAAAATATCAAGGATGCGTATGATCGCAATCCTGAATTGAAAAATCTGTTGCTCGATTCGTACTTCACAGGCGTAGTCGATAACTACCAACAATCATGGAGACAAGTCATCGCAGAAGCTGTTACTCGCGGTATCGCAGTACCTTCCTTTGCATCAGCACTTGCATACTATGATAGCTACCGCACTGAAAGATTGCCGGCTAATCTGTTGCAAGCGCAACGTGATTACTTCGGTGCTCACACGTTCCAGCGTGTGGATAAAGAAGGATCCTTCCACTACAACTGGATGGGTAACGAATAGGAATAGGCGTTAAGCCTCTTCCTGCAAGCCATATGCGGCTTCTCTTAGCCACATCTTAAGTCGGTCAGCTTCTTGATCGAAGCCATTGCGACGATGGATGAGCATGAGAGAGACCTCCGCAAAATAACGAAAGTTTCTTAATAATCGTGGTTGAGTGAGACCTTGCATCATCGGGTCTTCTTCAGCCACTTTTTTCTTAATAAATTCCAGAATCCAGACGACATCCTCTTTGCATAGCGTATAGCTTGGGTGCAAAATTTGCTCCAGTTTGCGTTGTGTGCGATTGGTAAAGGTGACAGTTTGGTTTAAAACAGTAGGGTTCAAAGCTCCATCTCTCCTTGTCGGCATGGTCTCTCTAAAATCTTAACTGTTTGTGCTAGAATTTATTCACACTACTATATGATTTTTTGGTGGATTGTATTCATGTTGGAAGGGCTATGGTATGATGTTGGGAAAGTTTGTATGACTAGCATATGAGAAAAGGGGATTTGTGTGACAGTAAGAAATATAGTGCTTGTAGGTTTCATGGGGACTGGGAAATCAACCGTAGGCAGGAAGCTGGCTGAGCGACTAGGATGGAGCTTTTGTGACTCTGACGCGGTTCTAGAAGAAGTTCAAGAGACAAGTATATCCGAGTTATTTCGGAATCAAGGAGAAGCTCATTTTCGCGCTCTCGAAACAGAGACGTTAGCTCGTATATTAGATAGTGAAGGACAAGTGGTAGCTACGGGAGGCGGCGCGGTTCTCGCAGCGTCCAACCGAGCGTGCATGCTGGAGCATGGCTTTGTCGTCGCTTTGAATGCATCAGCAGAAACGATTATCCAAAGAGTAAGTAGCGATACCAATCGTCCTTTGCTGCAAGGTAATTTGGAAGAACGGGTTCATACACTCATGGAACAAAGAAAACATGCGTATGATTTTGCGCATACGTCCATTGATACAACAGAACTAACTGAGGATCAAATTACGGATCGCATCATTCAGCAAGCTGGGCTACACTAGAGCGAGAAGACAAGCTTGTCAGCTTAGTCTTCCCACTCCAGCATGCCGCCGGTCATGTTCTTAAGCCCTTTGAAGCCATTGGCTTCCAAATAGCCTAGCGCACGTCCGCTGCGGTTTCCGCTGCGACATACTAAGATGACTTCGTCGGCTTGAGGAATCTCGCTTAGACGGTCTGGCAATTGGCCTAATGGGATATGGATAGCGCCTTGTATCATGCCTTCGGCTACTTCATCATCTTCGCGAACGTCGATGAGCGTTAAATGCTCTCCTTGCGCAAGTCTTGCTTTGATTTCGGATGGTAGAATCGTATCCATGACTATGCCTCCATGTTTGTGATTTCGGAAGAATTCTCCTTACTTAGTATGATAGAAATATAAAGTTGATATGTCAAACGATGTGTTGCTTTATCTAGCTTTTCCTAGACTATCCTGCATCGGAAGTAGGTTTCCAAGTTAGATTTCGTATGGTACACTGTCAATAAATCTTAGGATCTCTATCATCCCATTGATGATTGTTGTCTAACGTTCATCATACCGGATACTTCATATAAACTACTTGCGAAGGAGTTATCAAACGACATGAAAGCCATCGTAAAACCAACCTCCCATCTCCAAGGGGAAATCAATGCTTTATCCTCCAAAAACTACACAACTCGCTACCTGCTCATCGGCGCTCTTGCGAATGGGACAAGTACGATCTATTATCCAGCTCATAGTGAAGATAGTGATGCCATGAGACGCTGTGTGCGAGATCTTGGTGCGATTATTGAAGAAGACGATGAGAAAATTGTGATCACTGGATTTGGCAAGAACCCGAGGCACGTGTCTGAATTGAACGTTGGCAATGCTGGAGCTGTGTTGCGCTTTCTAATGTCAACTGCTGCTTTCTGTCCTGATGTGACGTTCGTTAATACATATCCGGAATCCTTAGGAAAACGTCCTCATGATGATTTAATTGATACTTTGCAACAAATGGGTGTAGAAGTACAACATAATAACGGTCGTTTGCCGATAACGATTAAAGGGGGACAACCCCGCGGCGGTAAAATCACTGTTTCGGGTAATGTGAGTTCTCAGTTCTTAAGTTCCTTGTTGTTTATGACCCCTTTGCTAGAGGAAGATAGTGAAATTGAAGTTCTGCACGATTTGAAATCCAAAATTATTGTCGGCCAAACACTTGAGGTATTGGCACAGGCAGGTATTGTTGTTCATGCAAGTGAAGATTTAATGCATTACCGCATCCCAGGTAGACAATCTTATGAAGCCAAAGAATATGTCATCCAAGGTGACTATCCAGGCTCCGCAGCCATTCTTGCTGCGGCTGCAGTTACGAATTCGGATGTGCGCGTGCTTCGTCTTGAAGAGAACAGCAAGCAAGGTGAGAAGGCTTGTGTAGATGTTCTAAAGGCAATGGGTGTAAATCTAACGCATGATAATGGTGTTGTCCATGTGCGAGGCAATCAACGTCTTGTTGCCGGTGAATTTGATGGTGACCATTTTACAGATGCTGTACTAGCTATGGTTGCTGCTGCAGTGTTTGCGGAAGGAACTTCACGTTTCTACAATGTTGAAAACCTTCGGTATAAAGAGTGTGATCGTATCACAGATTATTTGAATGAGCTTCGCAAGGCTGGAGCCCATGTTGAAGAGCGTCAGAGTGAAATTATTGTTCATGGTAAGCCACAAGGTGTTGAAGGCGGCGTAGAAATCAATGCACACTTCGATCACCGCGTTATTATGGCTTTGACCGTTGTTGGTCTGCGCTCTGAGAAGGGTTTAACGATTCGGGATGCCCATCATGTGGCGAAGTCTTATCCACAATATTTCGACCATTTGCGTTCGATCGGCGCACAGGTTGAGCTTGTGAGTGAGTCTTAGAATCTCAATTACAATGAATGGGTGAGTCAGCATGAGGATTATTTGGCAAGGATTGAAGGTGACGTTTGGATTGTTTCTCGTAGCAGGTCTTACATTTGCAAGCAGTGTATTTGCTGTATTGCTGTATGCGAAGGCAACGGGGAAAGAGCCAGCTTTATTCGCGTCTGGTCCAGTAGTCTTAGCAGTTGATAAACCCGCAGCAACGACGAAGGTCACTGTGAAACCGACACCGTCGCCCGCCCCTGCCAAAATAAAATCAGCGATGCTGGATGTTCCCATCTTTGAACAGCTGCCTGAATTGCCAGCGGGCTGTGAGATCACCAGTCTCACGATGCTGCTGCAGTTCTACGGGGTGAACAAAACGAAGATGGAACTAGTTGCAGAAATGCCTAGAGATAGTACGCCAGCAACGCTTAACTCAGATGGTTCCATCGGGTATTGGGGAAATCCGAATACCGGCTTCGTAGGAGATGTTACTCGTAATCAAAGAGGATTCGGCATCTATCATGCGGGATTGTTCCCTCTGCTGAAGAACTATGTCCCGCAAGCCATTGATATAACGGGCGAAGCATTCGAACTGTATGAGGGGCAAGTGGCGTATGGGATCCCAGTCATCGTTTGGACGACGATTGATTATAACCAACCGTACAAATGGGTAACCTGGGATACACCAATTGGCCCATTAAAAACGACGTATTCGGAGCATGCGGTTGTACTTGTTGGTTTTGATGAGACAAATGTCTATTTAAATGACCCATTGAGCGGAAAAAAACAAGTACAAGTCAATAAAGCCCAGTTTGTCGACAGTTGGACAGCTATGGGCAAACAAGGTTTAACCTACTTGAATAAATAGGAGAGCGATCCTTATGACATTTGAAAATCCGTCCAGAGAACACATCAAAGAGTTGCTTGCACATGCAGGGAATATTGCTGTAGTTGGCTTATCGGATAAACCAGATCGAACATCCTATATGGTTTCAGCAGCTATGCAAAGCCGAGGGTATCGGATCATTCCTGTTAATCCAAATGCAGATGAGATTTTAGGCGAGAAATGTTATGCTTCTTTATCGGACATCCCTGAACCTGTTGATATCGTTAACGTATTTCGTCGTGCCGATCAAGTTGTACCTGTGGCCGAAGAGGCAGTTAAGATTGGAGCGAAGGTGTTTTGGCTGCAGTTAGACATCGTGAATGAAGAAGCAGGACGTATTGCTAGTGAAGCAGGCTTAGAGGTCATCATGGACCGCTGCATCAAAGTGGAAGACGCCATTCTGAATCCGCGGAACAACTAAGGCAGGACGGATAAATCAAATAAAACCGCTAGTCGATCGCCTTTGCAGGGTATCGATTAGCGGTTTTCTCATACGTGGGAACTAAGCTTTCAAAACATCATGATCGACATAGCGCGCGCCATTAAGCTCACTTATAACATTAATTGCGACTTTGGCTCCATCACCAGCTGTGATGATCGTATGCATGCTGACACCAGCGGTCGTGCCTGCTGCCCATACGCCTTTCAGGCTCGTATTCCCTTGTGCGTCGCAGTCAACAATCGCTTTAATCCGCGGCTCAGTTCCTTCTTTTGTCGTGATGCCGGCTGCTTCAGCCAGCTCAACGGACAAGCCTGTTGCCAGAATTACGTGCTTACCTGTATATGTACCATTTTCTGTGGAAACTTGAAAGCTATCTTCGCTTTTTACGAGCTGAGTGGCTTTGCCCTGGACGAATTCAGTACCAAATTTGGCGGCTTGCTTTTTGCCGATTTCAACTAATTCAGGCCCGCCAATCGCTTCAACACCATAATGATTTTCGATCCATGCACGCTTTGTAACACTTTGTTCATTGTCAATAACGAGCGTCTTCTTGCCTGCCTTTGAAGTGAAAAGTGCTGCGCTAGCGCCAGTAGGACCAGCACCAATAATAATAACATCATAAGACATAAGCGTATTTCCTCCTAAGATCATGAAATGGGGTACAGGTAAATTATGACAGCTTCCAGGTGACTTAGTCAACTTTTACGTTTCGTATGTAGAAAAACCCCTCGATTAGAAATAGACGATCTGCTTATTTTGGTTTTGACAAAAGGACGAACAAGCTTTACGATTTGATAAGAGAATCTTATGATGAAGTGAAAGATACTCTTTGAATTTGTTAAGGAGGTAGCATTCGTTTGAACTGGATGGGGAACTTACAACAGCTTGGCCGCTCCTTAATGCTGCCTACCATTGCGCTTCCTATTGCTGCTGTGCTGCTTTGTCTAGGGGAATTACCTTGGGATGTCATACATGCTTCAAGCTTTGGGGATATGTTATCATTGGCTGGAAATACAATCTTTGATTATATACCAATTATTTTTGCTGTCGGTGTGGCATTAGGGTTAACAGAAAGCGCCGGAATAGCTGGTTTATCTGCCATGTTGGGTTATTTTATGTTTACCCGACTGATCGAGCATGAGCTAGGCCCGCAATTTCAATTAGGCGTGTCTGGCGGGATCTTAATTGGTCTGTTGGCTGCGATCATCTATCATCGCTGTAAGGAGATTAAACTCCCAGAGTACATACAATTTTTTGGTGGACCACGCATGGTACCGCTCGTCATGGGACTCGCTACGCTCATCGTGTCTTATATCATGATTGCGATTGGTCCTTATTTGGAAACGGTTATGAGCAAAATTTCAAATGGCTTACTCGGGTTAGGCGGCTTCGGGGCATTCATATATGGGATCGCCCATCGCTTGCTCGTGCCATCTGGCTTGCACCATATCCTGAATAACTTCTTTTGGTTTCAAGTTGGGGCGTATGAGACTCCGTCTGGCCAATATGCGTACGGAGATTTGCCAAGGTTTTTTGCAGGGGATCCCACAGCAGGTATGTATATGGCAGGCTTATACCCGATTATGATGTTTGCTTTGCCAGCTATTGCTTTCGCGATCATCGGGGAAGCCAGGGAAGATTTAAAGCCGAAGATCAAGGCTACTTTCTTGACCGCAGCATTAGCTTCCTTTTTAACTGGCGTGACAGAGCCAATTGAATTTGCCTTTCTTTTTGTAGCTCCCTATTTGTTTGTTATTCATGCCATCCTTTCGGGCGTGGCCATGTGGATCGCCTATGAGTTAAATATCCACCATGGATTCTCTTATTCAGCGGGGGCTATTGATTACATCATTAATTTGCACTTGTCACACAATGGCTTATTGTTGATTCCGATTGGGTTGGTTTATGGTTTACTTTATTATTTCTTATTCCGATGGGCGATTCAGAAGTTCCGAATTCCTACACCTGGTAGGGAAGAAGGCTCACCGTTAGAAGAATGGGCAGGAGACATTCCGTATCGTTCTCCTTTGATTTTGCAAGCACTCGGTGGAAAAGACAATATTAAGAAGATTGAAGCCTGCATTACCCGATTGCGACTTACGCTTGTCAATGATCGTCTGATGGACATCACGGCATTACGACACTTAGGAGCAGCAGGCGTCATACGTCTTGGAGGAGGCAATGTTCAAGTCGTGTTTGGAACATTTTCAGAGCTTATACGTGAAGAAATCATGAAAGTATTGCGCAAAGATATTCATGTTGTTTTGTTTACTTCACCGATGCAGGGGCGAATGATCCCGATCGAAGAAGTGCCTGATCGTATTTTTGCTTCCCGGTTAGTCGGTAATGGTGTTGCTTTTATTCCTGAAAAAGGAGAGTTGGTTTCTCCCGTTGCAGGTAAAATCATGCACATTTATCCAACCATGCATGCGCTCGGGATTTTAACGGATGAAGGACTTGAGGTTCTGCTGCATATCGGTATCGATACTTCCAGCCTACCGGGTAAGTGCTTTAATGCGGTGGTGAAGGAAGGGGATCGTGTGGAAGCAGGTCAACTGCTAGTGAAATTCAATTATAACAAGGTGAAGAAATTCGCCTCTTCCTTAGCTACACCAATGATTATTACGAATCCAGATATCGTGAAATCATGGAGCTTTGCTCCGTTTAAGCCAGTTAAGAAAGGCCAAGGCTCTGTTATGTCCGTTGTCCTTAAGCCAACTAAATCCGAGGGGGGGACGAACGGATGATTAGAGGTGTAGGTGCGTCATCGGGAATAGCAATGGGGCAAGCTTTTGTTATTCCTACATGGGAATGGGATTTTCCTGAGAAGATGATTGATGTGACGGATTTAGCTTATGAATTCGAGCGCTTATATGATGGTATTCGGCATTCGAAAGATGAGCTTGAGCTAATCAAGCAAGAGATCAAAGAAGTGGTGGGGCAAGAGCAAGCGTATATTTTTGATGCACATTTGGCGATCTTGGAAGATCCCATTTTCATGAATGAGATTCAAGGAATTATCGAGCTGCAATATAAAGCCGCTGAAGTTGCAGTGAAAGAAGTCATTGATAAGTTTGTTGGTATGTTTAATTTGATTGATGATGAATACATGAAAGAACGTGCACTGGACATTAAAGATGTTGGGAATCGGCTCTTGAAGCATTTATTAGGGGATACAAGTACGACAGTGCCTCCTATTGACCATCCATACATCTTAGTAGCGAAAGAGCTTACGCCCTCTCAGCTTGCTCATTTGGATCCTACTAATGTTTTAGGGCTGTTGACGATTCTTGGCGGTACGCATTCTCACGTTTCAATCATGGCTAGAGCGATGTCAGTTCCTTATGTACTAGGTCTTGAAGGGAAACTGCTCCGTCCTATTCAAAATGGGGATTTCCTGATTATTGATGGCCAAGAAGGCACTTTATATATTAATCCGGATAAGACAACAATCGAACGTTATCAGGCACGTAAGAAAAACTGGTTAGAGTTCAAAGAGAGCTTGCAAGAAATTGCTGATATAGCTCCGCTGACATTAGATAAGAGCTTTGTGAATTTGCATGCGAATATTAATTCAGTCATGGAAATTGACCAAGTGCTGCGTAATGGCGCATCAGGAGTTGGGTTGTTCCGTACGGAATATCTGTATATGGATCGTGACTCTTTGCCTAGTGAGGATGAACAATTCGAAGTGTACCGTCACGCGGCGATGCAGCTCAAAGGGCGTCCCATTGTAATCCGGACATTGGATATTGGCGGGGACAAGAAACTGGACTATATGCCACTTGCCAAAGAAGATAATCCCTTCCTGGGTTACAGGGCCATTCGTATCTCTCTGGACCGCACAGATCTATTTATGACGCAGTTAAGAGCGATCTTGAGAGCTAGCCATTATGGCAATGTGAAGATTATGTATCCCATGGTGACGTCCTTAGATGAGGTGCGTCAAGCGAAATCACATTTGGAAAGAGCAAAGTTGGAGCTCAGCGCTCTTGGTCTGCCGTTTAACGCGAATATTGAAGTGGGGCTTACGATTGAAGTTCCTGCTGCAGCCATTATTGCGGATGTACTTGCAAGCGAAGTGAATTTCATGAGCATTGGTACGAATGATCTCGTGCAATATGTATTAGCTGTAGATCGTATGAATGAGAACATTGCGCACTTATATAATCCGTATCATCCTGCCGTCATCCGATTGCTCAAAACTGTAATTGACGCAGGCAAGCGTATAGGTATTCCTGTTGGCGTGTGCGGCGAAATGGCGGGGGATATTCGGGCTCTGCCGATCTGGCTAGGACTTGGCATCGAAGAGCTTAGCATATCCGTGCAGACGCTCTTACAGGTGAAGCATCGGTTGCTTAGCAGTGATGCCGCGACATGCAAGGCGTTGGTGGATCGCATTCTCATTTGCAGAACCAGTGATGAAATCTTGGAGCTGCTTGCTCAAACAGAACAAACTGAATCCATTGTAGGAGGTAATTAGTATGGAATTAGCAGGCTTGAAGGTTCTTGCTTTTGTTGATGAAGAATTTGAAGATTTAGAAATGTGGTACCCGGTCTACCGTTTGCGTGAAGCAGGAGCCATTGTAGATATCGTAGGCCCTAAAGCCAAAACGGTCTACCATGGGAAATATGGTGTTCCGATCACGACGGATTATGCCTTTGATGAAGTCAAGTCTTCGGACTATATCGGCCTATACGTTCCTGGCGGGTGGGCGCCTGACAAACTACGTCGCTATGCAGACGTCCTTAGACTCACACAGGAGTTTCATGCAGATGTGAAGCCTATTGCACAAATTTGTCATGCAGGTTGGGTATTGATCTCAGCTAAAATCGTAAATGGCTACACCATGACGTCTACCCCAGGTATTCGAGATGATATCGAAAATGCTGGCGCAACTTGGGTCGATGAAGAAGTGGTCGTTGATCGCAACATCATTTCTGGGCGTAGACCGCCAGATCTGCCTGCGTTTTCCAAACGATTTGTAGATGAGGTTATCGCGTTCAGTAAACAACAGGCAAAGTAACATTTCGCTTCCAAAGGTGGCAAAAACTACTATGCATATGTCAGAAGGAAATCTGACGATATCGTAGAATAACATAGTACAAGCAACTCATGTACATGCCGCCTGTCAGTGAAGGAGTGTTAGAATGCAAAAGTATTGTAAGTGCGGACGCACGATGAACCTTCGTCTGCGTACGGTTATTTATCAAAACAAAGTAGACATTGAGAATGTCCCTATTTATTCCTGTGAAGCCTGTGGTCGAAGTGAGGTTGTTCCTCATGTGAAACCTGAACTTACGGGTTTGATCGGTAGACTGGGGAGTAAACCAGAAAAGCAGCAGTTCTTTTTTCATGAAGTTTCGGAGGTTGCCTTCTTGCTGCTGAAAGTGACAGAAAAAGAGCGTATGAATGATTCGATGGAGAAAATTGTTGAGGAACGAATTAATGAGCTGTTGGACATCCTATTGCTAGCACAATCGCTAGGGGATGAGCCATGGGCTGAGGAAATTCGCGAACGGTTATCACAAATCACTCAAAGCGCAATTTCGACTTAATAAATGGCGGCCAATCTCGTTAAGGGGTTGGCTTTTATTGTTTGTGTGAAACTTTTGAAAATAAAATGAAAATTATTTTCAAAGCATTTTCATTTTGCATTGCAAGATGGATTAATTTGTCGTATCATAACGATAATATACTAGGTTCGCAGAATACTTGTGAAAATGGAGAGAGTAACCGTGACCGTAACCATTTATGATGTAGCGAGAGAAGCAGGCGTTTCCATGGCAACCGTTTCTCGGGTCGTCAATAACAACCCGAACGTGAAGCCGCAAACCCGTAAGAAGGTTTTTGAAGCCATTGAACGATTAGGTTACCGTCCAAATGCGGTAGCAAGAGGCTTGGCAAGTAAAAAGACAACGACTGTTGGTGTTGTCATTCCCGATATTTCCAATTCTATCTTTGCTGAAGTAGCACGTGGGATTGAGGATATTGCGAATATGTACCATTACAATATTATTTTGTGTAATGCGGACAAGAAGAAGGAAAAAGAAATTCGTGTTATCAATACGTTGCTTGAGAAGCAAGTGGATGGACTGCTCTTTATGGGTGGTGTTGTAACCGAAGAACATATTCAAGCTTTCCGTACATCTTCCGTTCCTGTTGTTCTATGCGGCACGAAGGATGAGAACCAAGCGATGGCTTCCGTCGATATCGATCATGAGAAGGCTGCTTTCGATGCAGTGAATGTTCTTATTGATGCTGGGCATCGCGACATTGCTATGATATCTGGAACGCTCCAAGATCCTGCGAATGGTTTCGCAAGATATCAAGGCTATAAGCGTGCACTTGAAACTGCGGGTATTCCAGTGCGTGATGAGTATGTACGGATTGGTAACTATCGGTATGAGTCAAGCGTAGATGCTGTAAATTACTTCTTGGAGCTTTCACCGAAACCGTCTGCGATTTTCTCAGCAACCGATGAAATGGCTATTGGTGCCATTCATACGATTCAAGACAACGGACTTCGCGTTCCGGAAGATATTGCTGTGATCAGTGTGGACAACATCCGCATGGCATCCATGGTGAGACCAACCCTAACAACCGTTGCTCAACCGATGTATGATATCGGGGCAGTGTCCATGAGACTACTGACGAAGTTGATGAATAAAGAATCAACGGATAACATGCAAGTGATTCTACCGCACGAAATCATTAACCGTCATTCCGTTAAAGCTCAAGCTTAAATGAAAAAACAAACCTCTAATCGCGACATCCCCTTGTGGAATAAGCGGTAGAGGTTTTCTCATGTGTGAAGAAAGAGAGGAAATATAATATGACGTGGAACAAAATTGCCCTGATCGGTGCGATGAATGAAGAAATTGAGCTGCTCGTAGCTCACATGACGGATATAAGAGAAACAGTAAAAGCTGGTATCACGTTCCGAGAAGGAACTTATTATGGTAAAGACGTTGTAGTATGTCGCACAGGCGTAGGGAAAGTGAACGCTGCGGTTACGACGCAAATCCTGATTGATCAGTTCGGTGTTGAAGCTGTGATTTTCACTGGTGTAGCAGGGGCGTTAGATCCTGAACTGCAAATTGGAGATCTCGTTATTTCCACAGAATGCGTACAGCATGATATGGACGTGACAGCACTTGGGTTTCCGCGTGGGGTAATTCCATATGCAGAGAATTCTGTGTACGCAGCGGACAGCAAACTCGTTGATTTAGCTGTAGCTTCTGGTGAGAAATTGTTCGCAGGTAAAGTGAAGAAGGGCAGAGTACTGTCAGGTGATCAGTTCATCGCAAGCAGAGAAGTGGTGGCTAATCTGTATCAAGAGCTTAATGGGGTATGTGTCGAGATGGAAGGCTCTTCGGTCGCGCAGGTTTGTGCAATGAATGGGATTCCTTATGTGGTTCTACGCTCCATGTCCGATAAAGCGGATGGTTCAGCACACGTGAATTTTGCAGAGTTCACGGTGATTGCATCGGAGAATTCGTATAAAATGGTTGAAGAGATGGTTAAGCAGCTGTAACATGCTTGAAATGATATTAAAAATGCAAAGTGAAAAGCTCAGAGCATCGCCTAATCGGCGGGTTCTGAGCTTTTTTCATAAAAGAGAGTATTATTTCAAATACATCATGGCGAGATCTTTCGTTTGCCGATTCTTATCGGTTATCGCCTGGCGCCTAGGAATCGGCGCCCAAGCCTCAACCGGGTCAAGCCAAGTCTCCACGAGTGGGACGGGGCTCTTGCCCTGCCAGGCGTCCAGCCACGCCTGGGGCAGCCGCAGCTGGGGCTCCGCCTCCAGCTGCTCCAACACCGCCTGCTCGCTCATGACGAGCCAGAGCAGGCTCCAAGCCCGCGGTACGACACGCCAGATGTCGTACCCACCGCCCCCGAGCGCGACCCACCGACCTTCGCACCATTGGTGCGCAAGGTTGTGGATGAGCTCGGGCATGGCCTTAAACACGCGCATGGAGCAATGCACATGCGCGAGCGGGTCGAAGGCATGGGCATCGCACCCATGCTGCGAGATAATGACGTCCGGCTGGAAGCGGGCGATCAGCTCGGTCAGCACCTCGCTGAAGCATTCCAGCCAGGAATCATCTTCGGTGTAAGGCTCCACCGGGATGTTAACGCTCGTGCCGAACGCGTCGCCTTCTCCGCGTTCGTTCACAGCCCCTGTGCCGGGGAATAGATATTTCCCCGTTTCGTGAATGGAGAGCGTGCCGACCTGCGGATCGGCATAGAAACTCCACTGCACGCCATCCCCATGATGCACGTCCGTGTCAATGTAAAGAACCTTAGCGCCATATTTCTCTTTGGCGTATGCTATGGCTGCGGATGCGTCATTATAGACGCAGAAGCCCGCGCCCTTGCTCTGCAGGGCGTGGTGAAGACCGCCGCCTAAATGCAAGGCGTGCGGGACTTGACCTGACATCACCAGCTCTACAGCTAGGATGGAACCACCGACAACCTTCGCTGTGATGTCATGCATCCCAGGGAAGTAAGGCGTATCGTCCGTATCGAGCCCGAACCGGGTCGCCTCTCGTACCCAATGCTCGTCAGGCACAGGTGAGCTAAGTGCTTTAACAGCCTCGATATAGGGGGCAGTATGCACGCGCAGAAGATCTGCATCTGTCGCGGAACTAGCAGTGAGTAGAGCGCTGTCTGGCAGTGCGCCAGCTTTGCGCAGCAGATCCACCGTCATAATGAGACGATCTTGATTGAACGGATGGTTATCATTGAATTTATACTTAATTTCTTGGTCGTCATATATAAACACAGGATGCGTTAACTTCATGTTCATTTTCCAAATTCCCCCGAATTGGCTAACAATTTCGTTTGAAGTACTGGCGACGGACTTCGTCTCCTGGAGCTAATACATAAAACGCTGCTGAAAACGAACACGATCGAACTGTTCGATCGAGGAAATGGGTACTTGTTTCCCGATTCTCACCATGAGACAGTTGGCGGGATGCGAGCATATTTCCGGATCGTCGGTCGCAAACCAGACCATATCAACACTTTTCATGAGCTTTTCCATCATCTGACGATATTCCCAAACCGTTAATTTGCTCGTTTCCAAATCCCAATGCCAGTAATATTCCGTTGTGAAGCAAATCACATTTTCCATTTGATCACTTTCAAATGCGAGTTGGATCATCTTTTTGCCTAACCCAATCGATCTGTAATCATCTGCGACCTCAATGGCGCCGAGCTCAATTAGATCCTTCATATTACCCTGTGACCAACGTTCAATTTCGTCCGCATAATGGAAGGTGACGTAGCCAACAATGGTTGTGCCATCCCGAGCGAGAATGATCCGGCCTTCAGGCAACCCCGAGATCTCGATAAGTGCTTCGAGTTGTTCCTTGGGTCGACGAAAGGCGTCGAGTTTCGCGTGCATCGTGAGTTCCTGCAGTTTTTCGGGTGGAACGGGGCCCTCAATAATTATTTCAGGTTGATCGGGAGCAGTGCGCAAGCTTTGTGAGTGGTAGATTTTGATATGCTGCATAACCTTGGCTCTCCTTCTAAAAAACAACATGATAGGCGTTTCCTTTAGTTAGATTCATAGTATTTATATACCAAACTTTCGTTTGAAATCATAGTAAAACTTAAACATAGGCGAAATATTCTGAGTATGTTATAATAGAACATGTCAAAAATCGATCACATTTTGCTCGAATTCATCAGTAAAGTGAAAGCGGTTTATCTCGTGAGGAGGGTTTTACGTTTATGGATCAAATGAAAGACGAACTCATTGAATCAGTATCCCTTAATCCTAACATGGAAAATTACGAACAAACACATGCGACATTTGATTGGACAGACATCGAGAAAAGCTTTTCCTGGTACGAAACAGGCAAAGTGAATATGGCATATGAAGCCATTGACCGCCATGCAGAAGGCGCGAAGAAGGATAAAATCGCTTTATACTACAGCGACAGCACGCGAGATGAAGCAATTACATTTGGGCAAATGAAAGAGAGATCCAATCAATTCGGTAATGTGCTTAGAGGCTTAGGCATTGGCAAAGGTGAAAGAGTTTTCATTTTCATGCCTAGAACACCGGAACTGTATTATTCTTTACTTGGATCACTTAAAGTAGGCGCAGTTGTTGGCCCGCTTTTTGAAGCGTTCATGGAAACAGCGGTTAGAGACCGTTTGGAGGATAGTGAGGCTGTTGCGATTATTACGACACCTAGCCAGCTATCGCGTGTGCCTTACAATGAACTTCCTCACTTGAAGCATGTGATCCTCGTTGGGGAGAACATTGAGCTTGGTGAAGGACAAGTGGATTACCATAAAGAAATGGCGAGCGCTTCCACAGAGCTTGAAATCGAATGGTTGGACCGTGAGGATGGATTAATTATTCATTATACATCTGGATCAACAGGGAAGCCGAAAGGTGTATTCCACGTTCAAAATGCGATGCTGCAGCACTATTATACGGGACAAATTGTCCTTGATCTGAAAGAAGATGACATCTATTGGTGTACGGCTGATCCAGGTTGGGTGACTGGGACGTCCTATGGGATCTTTGCTCCATGGTTGAATGGCGCGACGAATGTGATCCGCGGAGGACGCTTCAGTCCACAGGATTGGTACAATACACTTCAAAAATATAAAGTAACCGTTTGGTATAGTGCGCCAACTGCTTTCCGCATGTTGATGGGCGCTGGCGACGATGTGTCGGCTGGGTATGATTTGTCTGCACTTCGTCACGTGTTAAGCGTGGGAGAGCCCTTAAATCCAGAAGTTGTTCGTTGGGGAATGAAGGTCTACAACCAACGTATTCACGATACTTGGTGGATGACTGAGACAGGTGGACAATTGATTTGTAACTATCCTTCCATGACGATAAAACCAGGCTCCATGGGTCGTCCAATTCCAGGTGTTGATGCGGCTATTATAGATGACGCTGGGAACGTTCTGCCTCCGAATCGAATGGGGAACCTTGCAATCAAAACACCTTGGCCATCGATGATGCGCAAAATTTGGAACAATCCTTCTAAGTATGAAGAGTACTTCCGTTTAACAGGCTGGTACGTTTCAGGAGATTCTGCCTATCAGGACGAGGATGGCTACTTCTGGTTCCAAGGTCGCGTGGATGACGTGATTAACACTGCGGGTGAGCGCGTAGGTCCATTTGAAGTAGAAAGCAAGCTTGTTGAGCATCCTGCGGTTGCTGAAGCAGGGGTTATTGGGAAACCAGACCCTATGCGCGGAGAAATCATCAAAGCATTCATTGCGCTGCGTGAAGGCTTCGTTGCTTCAGATGAACTAAAGGCAGAAATTTCTAAGTTCGTGAAGGAAGGTCTTTCTGCTCATGCGGCTCCTCGCGAAATTGAATTTAAAGATAAACTGCCTAAGACACGCAGTGGGAAGATTATGCGCCGTGTTCTCAAAGCATGGGAGCTTAACTTGCCGACGGGTGACTTATCGACAATTGAAGATTAATTTTTTGAAAGCTTTCTTTGCACCCTCTGTGGTGTTGAGGAAGCTTTTTTGTGTAGCAAAAAAAGAACCCGGCAGTAGCCGCCGGATTCTTCCTCAACACATTTTAATTATTATAAGCAATCGTAGCAGAGAACTTAGACTCACCGGCATCATTGATGGCTGTTATTTTATAATAACCATTAAAGGCAGCCGCATAGTAATGAAATTCAGTTCCATTCTCGACGGTCCCTAGCTTCATATATGTTCCTTTTTCTTTGTCGCTAAAGTAAACCACATATTGTTTAACCTTGTCTTTGGCATCATTCGCTTTCCAGGTGAGTAGGAGTGAAGCGTCTTCTGCCTTTGCTTTAATGCCGGTTGGAGCAGCGGGAGCATCTTTTGCTACCGGTTTGCCATTGCCTGTGCCAGTTCCGCCATTCGTAGTCCCAGGTGAGGGATTCGTAAGATCCGGCAAAGGATGGCCATTGCTGTCAACACCTGGAATTAGCAACGAATCTAAGGTGCTTCCATCGGTATAAGAGGACCGGCTTGGTACAGATTCTTTGCCTGCCACATCAACCGCGGTTACGTAGTATCCTGTTAGACTTGCCGTTTGCAGCTGATCAACAAATTTTGCTTCAGTACCTGCAAGTACGACTTTGCCTCCCATGAGTTGGAACTTGCCGTGGTTATCTGACCGATAAATCCGATAACCAACAATATCTGCATCTGTGTTCGGTTGGAAGGTGATCGTCGCTACATCGCCAGTTCTGACGGTCACAACGTTGTTTGGTGCTGGTGGTACCTTGCCATCATCAACCCGCGGATCGACATCGGCTGGTGCATCGACGTCGTAATCTTCAGGCTTATAGAAATCGAGTGGCTTTCTGCTTTTCTCAGGAAGTTTCTGCATGGCAGCATCGATTTCTTTTAATAATTGGGTGATTGATTTTTGTCGTTTGATAACGACCTTCTCTTGCACGAAATCAGCTGGCGTGTTATCTTGCGCCACATAATTGAGTCCATTTAACGAGCTGATTTTCATCTTAACCATGACATTATCGGTTTCGGTTGGTAAATACTTTTTGTTGAAAATGTCAGTCACAAGATGATCCGAGCTTGTTGTAAGTTCACTCGGCAGCATACCTGATAAGCTGGAGACCGTTGCTGAAACGATGCCATCAGGCTTAGTGAATTTCTTATTCGGAAAAAGCTCTGGTTTTTGTTCGATTGTTTTGTTCATGATGAGTGCCCAGATATCTTTGGCATGGTACGTTTGCAGTGTTTTGGATGACAATTTATTAATCGGTTGATCATAACCTATCCACACGCCTACCGTTACATCTGGGGTAAAGCCCATGAACCAGGCGTCAGCATCATCTTGCGTTGATCCTGTTTTTCCAGAGATTTCGATTTTGCCATACGATTTAAATTTCTTCATAAGATCAGTCGCTGTACCTTGACTCACGACAGTTTTCATCATATCTGTAATGAGGTAAGCGCTCTGCGGTGAGTATACCGTTGTCGGCGTCTGTTCATGTGCATATATCGTTTTGCCATTTGAATCTTTGATTTCACGAATTAAGTAAGGGGCATTAAAAACACCATTATTCGGGATGGACGCATAAGCTCCGGTCAATTCTTTGACCGAGGTTCCACGGCTTAAACCGCCAATAACACCTGTTTGCGCCGTATTGTCTTCTTTGGTAAGTGACGTAATGCCGAGCTTCTTAGCAAAGTCCCATGCTTGCGTAATGCCCACCTTGTTGAGAAACACGTCGATGGCTGGGATGTTATAGGACTGATTCAAGGCTCTTCGAGCTGTCATTAGACCATGGAACTTGTGATCCCAGTTTTCAGGAAGATGGAAGCCTTTTACCCCGTCTTTTAGAATAATCGGAATATCATCCACGATGCTTGCAGGTTGCAAGACACCTTTCTCAAGAGCAGGAATGTAAGCAGCAATTGGTTTCATCGTTGATCCAGGTTGTCTGTAAGCTTGGGTCGCATGATTCAGCTGCTCATCGAAAAAGTCACGGCCTTCGATCATACCCTTGATTGCACCCGTTTTAGAGTCAATCATAATGGCTCCAACTTGCTCGATACCACCTTTTTTCTCATCCGTTGGCGCGAAATTCTTTTCATTGTTTGAAATTTCACGCATGGAATCATAAATAGTTTTATCAATGGTCGTGTAAATTTGATACCCACCGCGTAATAGCTGTGTATGTATGTTTTTGAGTGCTTCATTATAAGCGGTTTGGTTCGTCTTCTGATCAAGTTCAGGATGCTGAATCTTCAATAAGATTTCTGCAGCTTCCTGTTCGGTTTCGATCATTAGATAAGGGTACGTTGTGTAAGCCTTTTGAGCCGCTGCTGGCATCGATGCTTTCAAATCGAATTTCAGGGCATCTTGATATTGATCACTTGTAATTTTGTTCTCTTCCAACATCCGCTTCAATACTAATTGTTGACGTGCTACCGCTTTCTTGTAGCCTTCCTCATCGAAAGCAGGCTTACTAGTGAATGCGGAGTATTGAGAAGGGGATTGTGGTAATCCAGCTAAATACGCGGCTTGCGCAATGTTCAATTTGTCCAAATCGTCAATGTTGAACAAACCTTTGGCAGCAGCTTTAATGCCATATAGGTTATAGCCTGTTGCTCCGTTGCCGTAAGGGATTTTGTTTAAATAGGCAAGCAAAATTTCATCCTTCGACATCATGCGTTCCATTCGTAATGCGAGCAGCAACTCTCTCGCTTTTCGGCCGTCGTCTCGATCTAAGGTAAGAAAAACGCGCCGAGCCAGCTGCTGAGTGATTGTACTGCCGCCGGTTTGCACATCTTCATTAAGCAATTTCTGAGTGACAGCCCGGTAGAGCCCGCGGAAATCGATGCCGCGATGATTGTAGAAATCTTTGTCTTCAATGGCGAGGACCGCGTCTAACAGGACTTGCGGGATGTCGTCAAGCTGTGCAAGCCGTCGATCTTCTTCTGTCCGTAATTGCCCAATAACAGCATCGTCATTGAAATAGGCGAATCCCGTGATCGCATTTTCTTGCATTTGTTGGCGAATCGATTCTTCGCTTCGGATGGGATCCTTCTTAACAAGTGCACTAACATATCCGAAAGCGGCGGATCCACCAAGAAGGCCAGCCAAAAAGACACAGATGATGGCCCATTTTAAGGTAATCCCAGTTACTTTGAGTGTTGTTCTAACCCAGGGGCGATTCCATTTCGCGAAAAAATTGCGCATAAGTTCCAATATCCTCCTTACATGAACCCTAATAGTATACCATAATTGCACCTTTTGCGGTAATGATGAAGGGAGAAAGGTTCGATTGAAGGTTTGACAAGGATCAGAATCCTGTGTTATAACTTGTACAAATGCGTAGATGGATCAGCAGTAGGTAGCTTGTGGATGCTTTCAGAGAGCCGGTGGAGGGTGCGAACCGGTACCTGCAGGTTAGTGAATTACGGTCTTGAGCAGTATGTGGGAACCTGCAGGAATGCCTGCACAAGTAGTATTTACCGATTAAACCCCGTTACCGGTTCTTGAGTGAAAATAGCACGCCGTACCTACGACTTTGGTTATAGATGTACGTAACGTCTGTTTTAATTAGGGTGGTACCGCGAGTCAAGTCTTCTCGTCCCTTTGGGATAAGAAGGCTTTTTTGTATGTAAATGTACTACTTAATATGAACAAAGGATGGATGAACATGAGCATTTTGAAGGATTTAGAGTTTCGTGGATTGCTGCATCAAATTACAGATCGAGAAGGTTTGGATAAAAAGTTAAACGAAGAGCGCGTCGTCCTGTATTGTGGTTTTGATCCGACAGCGGATAGCTTGCATATCGGCAGTTTGTTGCCTATTTTAACCTTGAGACGTTTCCAACTTGCTGGTCATATTCCGTTAGCGTTAGTTGGCGGTGGAACTGGGCTAATTGGCGATCCGAGTGGTAAAGCGAACGAACGCACGCTGAACGGTCCAGAGGTGGTTGAGGCATGGTCGCAAAGTATTAAAAACCAACTTTCTCGTTTCCTTGATTTCTCAACAGAAATTGAAAATAGTGCGGAATTGGTGAACAATTACGATTGGTTAGGCTCACTGAACGTAATTGAATTCCTACGAGATGTGGGCAAAAACTTTACAGTGAACTACATGTTGGCTAAAGATTCGGTAGATTCCCGTATTACGAAAGGGATTTCGTTTACGGAATTCAGTTACATGATTCTTCAATCCTATGATTTCTTGAAGTTGAATGAAACGAAGAATTGTTCGGTTCAAATTGGTGGAAGCGATCAATGGGGGAATATAACTGCAGGACTTGAGCTTATTGGCAAATCGACCGATCGACGCGCTTTCGGTGTCACGTTGCCGCTTGTTACGAAAAGTGATGGTCAGAAGTTTGGTAAAACAGAAGGCGGAGCGATTTGGCTGGATGCGAATAAAACATCACCTTACCAGTTCTACCAATTCTGGTTAGGTACAGCTGATAACGATGTGATTCGATTCTTGAAATATTTCACTTTTGAATCCCAAGAGGAAATTGAACGGCTTGAAGCTGAAGTACAAGCTCAGCCAGAGAAGAGAGAAGCTCAGAAAGTGTTAGCTCGAGAAGTGACGAAGTTGGTGCATGGGGGAGAAGCACTAGAGAGTGCACTTAACATTACTGCTGCTCTGTTCAGTGGGGATATTCAATCACTGTCACGTACTGAAATTGAAGAAGCATTCAAGGACGTACCTTCGACTACATTAGAGGAAGATGATGTCGCTGTAATTGATCTCCTTATTTCTGTAGGTGCTGCGCCGTCCAAACGTCAGGCACGACAAGACATTGAGAGCGGAGCAGTTACGGTGAATGGCGTTAAGGTAACGGAGCTTGAAGTGACAGCTAAGCAATTAGGCCGGCTTGGAGATTCCTATCTCATTATTCGCCGCGGTAAAAAGAATTACTTCCTTGTTAAATTTGCTTAACCATTTATGCAAAAAATAACCCCCTTAGGGAAATCCCTAAGGGGGTTGCTTTTATTAACGGCTGTAGAACTCGACGATTTGTTTCTCGTCAATTTCTTGTGGGAGCTCGGAACGTTCTGGTAAACGGATGTATTTACCTTCTACGCTTGCGTCGTTAAACTCAAGGTAAGTTGGAAGGTAGTTACGGTTAGCAAGAGCTTCTTTCACAGTGGAAAGGCCTTTGCTTCTTTCACGAAGTGAAATCACATCACCAGTGGATACGATGTAAGATGCGATATCAACTTTTTTGCCATTCACAGTCACGTGACCATGAGCAACCAGTTGACGTGCGCCTGCACGGGAGTTGGAAAGACCAAGACGGTAAACCAAGTTGTCTAGGCGGCTTTCAAGCAATACCATGAAGTTCTCACCGGCAATACCTTTAAGCTTGGAAGCTTTGTCGAACAAGTTGCGGAATTGCTTTTCGTTCAAACCGTACATATGACGAAGTTTTTGCTTCTCATTCAATTGTACGCCGTAACCGCTCATTTTTTTACGTTGTCCTGGGCCATGTTGACCTGGAGGGAATGGGCGTTTCAAGTCTTTACCGTTACCACTCAAGGAAATACCAACACGACGGCTTAATTTAAATTTAGGTCCTGTATAACGTGACATTTAGGGAAAACTCCTTCTCATGACAATTAGTTTAGTAAATAGCATCTAGATGTCAGGGTGAAGACAAGTGCCCGATTTTGCTTACGAATCATAATGTGATTCCCTGTCAAGAGTAGTTCAGCCGCTGTCTTGTCAGGAGCAAAAGCAGTGAGGGTGATCACAAATGGCATTCACCGAAATCATGGTGTTACTCGACTTCTAATTTTATTAAAAACAGTGGCAAGTGTCAAGTCTCTCATCGTCCCAATGAGAGGAAAATATCGTGCAATAGGTGAAAAAAAATAGTATGATAGAGATAGTAAGAGTAATTTGGTACTTCAGGACTATTGTTAGAAAGTGAAGGAGAGCCTATGAGTGAACTTCGCAGTATACAAAAGCATAGTCGTGCAGAACACATTAATGTGTTTCTTCGGCAAGGCTTTATACTTTCTGGCAACTTTTCTTACGCGGGTTCGCAGTCGAACCTAATTTTACATCACGCCTTTGATAGCTGGAATCATCAATTCGGATCTAACATGCTTCCTCGACAAACGGCTCTACTGTGCGTAAATGAGCACCTGTGCGTGATTGACTCTTGCTCAAATGACACGCCGACGATTGACAAGTACTTGGAACCAGGTACCTCTTGGAAGGTTGAGGAACGTGGAGATAATCCATTTGCTCGCAGTGGCAATGCAGACAATGTGCAGTTTATGGATGGCGATGAATGGCATGTGCGTGAGCTCAAATCATGTCTTGCTGCGGTCACACCAGTTAGAGACAATCAAGGCAATGTACAATTTTATTTAGGACTATTTACCCAATTTAATCTAAATATGGAAGATTTAGCACAATTGCTATATAGTCTTGCGCTATCCTTTCAAAGTTCCATGCTGATTGTTGAGGAACGTAGAAAGTATGATCGTCTCAATAACCTTCACCATCTGAAGGAAATAGAATCCAAGAAGCACGTTATTCTTTTCGAAGCTTCTAAGAGGCTGCTTGCGAAGATCGATGTTCATTCTGTGTTGACAGAAGTTATTGAGTGCATGGGCCGTGTATACCCTAACATGCGTGTTGATTTATTGCTTTCACAAGATAACGATTCTACGAATCTAGCTGTGAAGCCATTGAATTTTCAACGAACAGAATCGGATATTCGAACGCGAGCATTCATGGAAGGTCAAGTTATCTGTGAACCATCTACGATGGGGAGCGGTTCGAGCTCAGGTCATATCGCAGCCCCCTTATCAGGAAAGCAGGGCGTGTATGGTGTTCTGTACATGGAATTTAGAGATGAGTCGATAGATGCTTCTGATTTGCAATTCATTTCGCTGCTAGCGGACTCAGCGGGCACCGCATTTGAAAATGCGAAATTATATGAACAATCCAATCTGATGATTAACGAACTGCGACTGATTAATGAAATTACGAAGCAGCTTAATCAAAGTTTACGTCTAAATGAGATTTTCAATTCAGCTTCGAGTGAAATTTTAAGCATCTTTGGTGCTGATTATAGCTGTATCCTGCAAAATTCGAAAGATAGTGATCAATTAATCGTTCAAGCGACGAACTTACCTGCCATGTTTCATGAGACATTTACGCTGGACGAAGGATTCTCAGGTCTGATCTATTCGTCTAAGGAGCCAATCATTATCTCCGACTATTGGAATAATGACAAAGTAAGCTCTAGCTTAATGCAACGAACGAATTCACGGTCATTGATCGGATCGCCGATCCTGGTTAACGGCAATGTAGAAGGTGTCATCCTCATCGTACATCGTTTACCGAACTTTTTCTCATATGACAATTACAAGCTATTGCAGGTACTTTCTAGCCATATTGGACTAGCTATGACGAACGCCTCTTTGCACGCAGAAGTGAAGCGGATGGTAATTACGGATAATTTAACGGGGCTCTATGCCCGGCATTATTTGGATGAACAGGCTAATCTGATGCAGAAGAAAGATTTCTGTGGATCTCTGATTGTTGTAGATATTGACAATTTCAAGAAGGTAAATGACACGTACGGTCACCAAATTGGAGACAAGATCCTAATCCATGTTAGCCAGATCATTAAGTCCAGTATTAGAGAAAATGATATCGCGGCTAGATGGGGCGGAGAAGAGCTTGCCGTCTATTTACCTCAAGTTTCTAAGGATCAAGCGATTCGGATTGCTGAGCGTATTCGCAGGAGCGTGATGGAGGAGACGCATCCACAAGTTACGGTATCCTGCGGCGTATCGGATTGGAATTGGGAAGAAGATAAAATTAGCGTGGAATCACTCTTCTATAGAGCAGATATGGCTCTTTACCAGGCCAAACATAATGGCCGTAATCAAATTCAAATCGGTTAAGTGATTCAAGTACTTGTCTTCGGACAAGTGCTTTTTTAAAACCGCATTAGAAAGCCATATTTGGCCTCTGAACATAGTTTCTCAATGGCTCTAACACTTGCCTCCAAACGCGGTCGTTCATCCTTGAATTGCCTGGGAAGAGGTTTTTCCATAATACTTGGTAAAGTGGTGAAAACTGAAGTGAGTATCGAGATTAACTTATGCCAAAGAACTTTGAGAAAAATCGTTGGGTGACGATCACTAGTTTACTCTTCCTGAACCTCTTGTAACATGTTACAATGATTTGGTCTAAGGGAGGATGGTCGAATTTTGTCGGCACTAAAAAGTAAACGTATAGGACTGCTTATCTTTATTTTTATTGGGCTCGTTGGCTTGCTTTATTTCTTCTTCTTTAATCCTGTAGGCATTAAACTGGCACATAGCAACATGCGGCAATTGGCCGAACATTTAAGAGACATCGGCTGGCCTGGTAAAATAATTGGAATGAGCTTGATTTTCTTCCAAA
Organism: Paenibacillus sp. J22FR5; assembly: GCF_059691975.1. Lineage (NCBI taxonomy): Bacteria > Bacillati > Bacillota > Bacilli > Caryophanales > Paenibacillaceae > Paenibacillus > Paenibacillus sp. J22FR5. The sequence continues at coordinate 315,152 of NZ_JCAUAN010000003.1, forward strand.
CGTTCTTTCCGTTTATTCCGTTCGTTCTTGTAGCGGGTACCAACGTTGCGATATTTGGGATTAAGATGGGATTTCTTGTGAACTATGTAATGTCGTGCTTAGGAGCAATCGCTTCCTTTTATTTTGCGCGTTATTATGGACATGCTTGGGTAGAAAAGAAACTGGAGCGTTTTCCGTTAGTTACACAATTTAGTAAGCGAATGGAGCGGCATGGTTTTTTCTATGTGCTGATTGGACGTTTGATTCCGATTCTACCGTCTTCTGCCATTAACTTCTCGGCGGGTCTAACTCGAATGAGATTCCGTCATTTTTTATGGGGCACATTATTAGGGAAGTTTCCTATTGTTTTTCTAGAATCGATGATCGCTCATGATCTGTTTCATTTCCAGAGGTATAAGGGGAGATTACTTCTATTGCTAGGGATATTAGTGCTATTACTGTTCCTTGGAAATAGTGTGAAGAGAGCGCTAGCGCCAAAGACGAAATAAAGGGCTTACATGGAGAATGCAGGAAATTTTGTAGTTGCTTTCCCTTACTATTCCAAGTTATCATAGAGGAAGTAAGACGAACAACTCATACGCGACTATAATGGAGGAATGAAATATGCCAAGTGCTAATAATGCAGCAATTGTTGAGATTTCCCAAACAGCGAATAAATTCAGATCATCCATCGTTCTTCAATACGACAATAAGTATATCGATGTAAAAAGTATTCTTGGATTGTTTACGACACTACTTAGCTCCAGCAACTATGATTTGCATGTTCATGGTCCAGATGCTGAAGAAGCGAAAGCTGCTATGGCTGAAGTATTTGCAAAGCACAATTTGGGTGTAAACGTCGTTCAAGAATAGTTTAAATCCTAAGTGAAGGTATTCTCAGAATCTCTGAGGGTACCTTCTCTTGTATATTACGGCAATTTCGCTTAATATAGATCATATAAGGACGGATGACTTTGCGTATAGGGGGAAGTTGGGAATGTCTTCATCTGATTTATTTCTGGATATGAATCAAAAGGCGCTTAATCTTCTTCAAGAAGATGCAGATAAAATCGAAAAGCTGATCGAAGTACAGATGGAAAACTTGACGACACGTCAATGTCCTCTATACGAAGAGGTATTAGATACGCAAATGTACGGACTATCGCGGGAAATTGATTTTGCCATTCGAGCGGGACTCATCTCCGAATTGCCAGGCAAACAAATTCTCAATAAGCTTGAACGTAATCTTGCGCAGCTGTATGAAGCGTTAAACAATAAAAAGTAACCCCGAGGGGTTACTTTTTTTGTTTCGGTACATGCAATTAAACGAGGAAGAATACGACACCTAGGATGATGTAGACGAACAGGAGGAGAAGACCTTCATACCAGTTCGTTGATCCATCCTGCGTGATGGACTTGGTGATGAACACCGCTACACCAATTGCTGCGATTTCATAGGTGGAGAACACAATGTTCATGGGTGTACCGCTAATGAAGAAGCTTAGCAGGATAAGCACAGGTGCGACGAACAAAGCAATCTGCAAGGAGCTCCCAATCGCAATTTCAACGGCTGCTCCCATTTTATTTTTCATGGCCATCATAACAGCGGCACTATGCTCAGCGGCATTGCCGATAATGGCAATAAGGAACGCACCGACAAATAGTTCAGATAGCCCAAACTTATGGGTGACTTCTTCCAATGTACCCACTAACCATTCACTCGTAAGGGCAACCATGACGGTAGCCACGACTAGGAAGATAATCGACAATCCTTTGGACCATGCCGCCTCACCGTGTTCAATGGCTTCATCGGAAAGCACATTTTTGTGAGTGACCATCGAGAAAAACAGCCAGAGCAGATAGGCTACAATGAGGATAATCGCTACGATCATACTCATAGAGGATGTTTCTTTGGTGGTCAAACCGCCGGTGAAAATAGCAGGAATGAAGAGTGCGACAACACCAAGAATCATCAGTGAGGAATTGTGTGAAGCGAGTTTAATGTTAAAGGATTGTTCTTTGAATTTGAGGCCGCCTGCGAATATGCTCAATCCAAGAACAAGCAACAAATTTCCGATAATGGCGCCTGTGAGACTCGCCTTGACGACATCGTATAGGCCATCTCGCACTAGAAAGAAAGCGATGATGAGTTCGGCTGCATTCCCAAATGTGGCATTGAGGAAGCCGCCCATGCGATCTCCCGCATAATGAGCAACACTTTCTGTTGCTTTCCCTAAGAACCCAGCCACAAAAATAACGGCTATGCAAGCGATAATGAATTGCAGCGTCGCATTCAGGTGCATGTAATGCACGGCACCAGCTGCAACGAAAGAAACCAGCAACCCTAGGTAGAACAATTTTCCTTTCAATGGAAACCCTCCGACTCTCATATATTGGAACTTTTTAACTTCTTTTTAATATACCCACTTTCTGCGCTAATGTAAATTAAAATGAGGACGAGCAGGCAGTTCTTGCTTTAAGCTTTTGTTCTTATTACAATAGATTTATACCAAGTTTAGGGAGTGATCCGTATGTCCGAAGACAATCAAACTGGCTTAATTCGAATTTCTGATGACGTAGTATCGACAATTGCAGGTCTAGCGGCCTTGGAAACAGCAGGCATAGCAGGCATGTCTGGCGGCATCTCGGAGGGCTTAGCTAAGCGTCTGAGTGGTAAAAATGTGCAACGCGGCGTCTCCGTTGAGGTTGGCCAAGTTGAAGCAGCGATCGATTTGCGAGTTATCGTTAAATACGGTTCCCGTATCCAGGATGTATGCAGGGATCTCCAGGAGAATGTGCGGGAAGCTGTTGAAAATATGACGGGCTTAACTGTGGTTGAAGTAAATGTGAAGGTAGAAGGTGTCGCATTTACAGAAGAGGAAACGGAAGAGCAGCTGCGAGTAAAGTAAGAGTTGAGAAAAAGACCCTTTCGACGTTCAATGTCTTGTCGATAAGGGTCTTTTTTTCTGTGCTTTTTGTGTAGAAGGGAACTCTTTCTGGGATTGTTCGCGTGAGATCCCAAGAATGACTCCCATACTGGCTAGAGAGACCATCATGGAGGAACCTCCTGCCGAGATGAACGGAAGCGTTACGCCTGTAAGTGGAATGGTACCTGTTACGCCGCCGATATTGATAAAGGCTTGAATGGCGAACATGACCATAATTCCTACCCCGGCTAACATACCAAACATATCAGGACAGCGGACCGCAATCAGAATACCTCGCCAAATGAAGAGCAGGTAAATGAGTAGGAATAAGGAACTGCCAATGAATCCGAGTTCTTCGCCAATAATAGCAAAAATAAAATCATTATGTGCTTCCGGCAAATAGTGAAGCTTCTGAATACCTTGTCCAAATCCAGCACCGGTTAATCCGCCATGTCCGAATGCATATAAGGATTGTACAACTTGCAAGCCTGAGCCTTGCGGATCAGCGAAAGGATCTAGAAAGGACGTTAACCGATGAATCCTATAGTTAGAATCCGTATCGCCTAAGAGGAAATACAGAAGCCCAGCTATACTTAGAACGACTGTAAGAATAGCACAGATAAAGAAAATGTGCTTCAGATTTGAGCCGCCTACCATGATCACAATGGCTGAACACGTCAATAGTATCATACAGGATCCAAAATCAGGCTGTAAGAGGATCAAGCCGCAAACAAAGCCAACAATAAAGATAGCAGGGAGCAAGCCTTTGCGAAAATTCCGAAATTTTTCTTCTTTATTGCTGATCAGAGAAGCTAAATAGAGAATAACAATTAATTTGGCAAACTCTGTCGGCTGAATGCCGTATCTTCCAAGTGAGTACCAACTGCTCGCACCATTCGCTTTACTTGTGAAGATTACGAAAATTAAACCGAGCACAACGATGAAGAAGACAGGGATAACGAGCTTTTTTAATTTCGTATAGTGGAGATTCATACCAAACAGCATGAGAGCTGTACCGATTCCGACAGCAAATAGCTGCTTTCTAGTAAAGAACCAGGGATCGTCCCACCGATAGGCGCTTGTCATCGAACTTGCACTGAACACCATGACCAAACCAAAACAGACCAGTACAAAGGTTAATAAGAGCAGCAGAAAATCCGGCGTTCCTCTTCGAGGGGGATTCATGCTGGTACCGCGCCTAGTCTGCTAATAATTGTTGCAGTTGATCTAATTTCTGTTTGGAAATTTTCAGTACATTCTCTGGGATTGGAGAATTGTAATCTAAGCCATGTGGGAATGTTTCTTTTCCTATGTATGCTTCTTCTAGGTATAACACGGCATAAGGAGATTCGAGCTTACCCGTTTCTACCCGTGCATTTACACGTAAGAAATAGACAGCCTTACTTGCTTTATCTTCCATTTTAAAATCGTAAGTAGCACGGGTGTACTCCCACTGCCAGCGAACGAAACCAAGTTTAGTTGTTACTTCGTCCAAGTGAGCCAAATCGCTTTTTAGGCCTTTTAAACCAGTTGCTTCAATAATCAATTTTAACGCCTCCATATTGTACGTATGCATTCTTTTCTCATGATAGTATGTTTCTAATGGTTCTGCAAGTCGATTAACGTTTGTAAATTCTAATATTTGATGGCACTTTAGAGATGAAACCATGGTGGATATTTGATAGAATAGGTTCCAAGACATCATTTTAGATAAAAGTAAGTGATCGAGGACAGGAGGTGGATGTATCTTATGAACCATTTTCATGAAGATCTCCAAGCCATATATGAAGAAATGGTGGGCTGGAGACGTTATTTACATCAAAATCCTGAGCTTTCCTACCATGAATACCAGACAGCAGAGTTCGTCACGAAGCATTTGCTTAGCTGGGACATAGATGTGCGTACAGGCGTAGGAGGAAATGGCGTTGTCGGTTTGCTCCGCGGCAGCGGCGAGGGACCGACGGTTGCTCTTCGTGCAGACATGGACGCTCTTCCGATTCAAGATGAGAAGAATTGTGGCTATACATCAACTAAGAACGGGATAATGCATGCCTGTGGACATGATGCACATACATCAACTTTGCTCGGAATTGCTAAGGTAGCCAGCCTGCATCGGGCGGAACTCAAAGGGAATTTGGTTTTTCTGTTCCAGCATGCAGAAGAAATTTCCCCTGGCGGCGCTGACTCGATGATTAAAGCAGGAGCGCTTGATGGCGTAGACGCCGTGTTCGGCGTTCACTTATGGACACCTTTCCCGGTGGGACATGTTTATACGCGTTCTGGGGCTTTCATGGCTGCGCCAGATGAATTTACGATCCGTATACAAGGAAAAGGCGGACACGGTGGTTTGCCTCACCAAACCATTGATAGTGTGTATGTGGCCTCCCAATTAGTCGTCAATTTACAATCCATTGTGAGTCGCCAAGTAGACCCTGTTGAACCTTGTGTCGTTAGCGTTGGCTCTTTCCATGGTGGTACCAGCTTCAATGTAATCGCTGAAACAAGTGTGCTCAATGGAACCGTACGTACCTTTAATCCGGAGCTAAGACAAGATGTGAGTGCGCGGATCGAGAGAATTGTACAGGCGACTTGTGACATGTCTCAAGCAACGTACGAGATGGCGTATAAACTAGGCTATCCGACGGTGATCAATGACACCAGCGAAGCAGAACGATTCTTTCGAGTAGGCGCAGCGTTGTTCGGCGAAGAGGCAGTACATGAATCTCCTCTTATTATGGCCGGAGAAGACTTTTCCTATTATTTGCAAGAGAAACCTGGTTGTTTCATGTTTGTGGGAGCTGGAAATGTCGAGGCCGGTATTGTGTATCCACATCACCATTCGAAGTTCGACATTGATGAAAGATCGATGCTAAACGCGGCAAAATTGCTGCTGTCTATGGCCTTGGATTATATGGCATGAATGTCTTCGCTTCTTTGGAGAATGCTAGTGTAGCAATAATTTGTTGCACAACATGACGCCAAGGAGGATGATGGAGTTGCCCGACAAAAAAGTCAAAGAAATAATGAGTAAAGATTGCGTGAGTGTTACCCTGCTGGATAATGTATTTGAAATTGCCTTGAAAATGAAGCAGCACGATATTGGATTCGTTGCGGTTCTCGATGGGGAGAAGTTTATAGGCGGAGTGACGGACCGAGATCTTGTTATTCGAGGCTATGCCGAAAAGCATTCTGGTTCAACCGGTGTTGAAACCGTAATGACGAAAAATATGACCACCGTTAATCCAGATACGTCTGTTGAGGAAGCCGCGAAAGTCATGGCTCAAAATCAAATTAGGCGGTTACCCGTTATCGAAAATGGTAAACTTGTTGGTATCGTTGCTATAGGCGATTTGGCGATTCGAGGCAATTTTGAAGATGAGGCTGGAGAAGCATTAAGCCGAATTTCACAAGATCAGACACTTGTGGGCAGTCATTAAGTAAATCAGTTTCAATCCATAAGCAGCTATTCCCAATTTTGAGGGGAAGCTGCTTTTTTTATCTAATTCGCTTTACGAGGTGCATCCAAGTAAGCGATAATAATAGCGAACTGGGTGAAGGGGGTACGTATACGAAAGATGAACAAGTTTGAAGACAACGCTTCCATTGGTATAATCATTCTAGATTCAAACTGGCATTTTATATACGCAAACGACTATGGGGCAAGTGTTTTAAATCGATCACCTGAAGAACTTCTAGGTAAAATGGCGTGGACCGAGTTTCCCGCGGCGATCCGACATGCCACGTTTAGTCAATTTCAGCAAGCTCGGAGAGAGGGTAAAGAAATTGCTTTTAAGGAATATGTGAGGCCATCTAATCAATGGATTCATGTAAATGCCTACCCAATTGGTGACAACTTACATATTATTTTTCGTGCAACAGAGATGTTCGCAAACCATTTCGCAATTGAAACCGATCTGTATCAAAAGTATTCAGACTACGTACAAGATCTCATCACCATAACTGCCGAGGATGGTATTCTACTTTACGTTTCTCCTTCGGTCAAAAATCTTCTAGGCTATGAACTTGAGGATATGTACGGTTCCAATGTACTAGCTTTTTGCCATCCTGAGGATATTGATGTTCTTAAGAAAATTTTCGTGAATGACAAAGAGTATATGTCGAATGACCAAGGAATAATAACTTGTCGTTTCCTTCACAAGCAGGGATGGTACGTATGGTTCGAAAACAATTTCAAGTGGTTATTGGACGCACAGGGTAAGCGCAGTCAGAAATTAGGAGTTTGGCGAGATATATCTGAACGCAAGATTGTTGAAGAACGATTCATACAAGCTCAACGTTTAGGTCAATTCGGTAGCTTTGAACGAGTTTTAGAAGAGGATTCCATCATGTGGTCGGAAGAGATGTTCCGGATATATGGTCTTGAGCCAGCTTTATGGATTGATTTGAGTAAAGCGGTTGAACCCATCTTGTTTGATGATCGTGAGAAAGTAGTGCTTGCCATTGATCAAGCAGTTCTGCTCGGCATGTCAGATATAGAATACAGGATCGTACGTCAGGATGGGGAAGTCCGTCATTTACGTTCACAAATCGAGCGAGTGTTCTTAGACGGGGGTCGAATGGCTGTACGCGGGCTCGTCCATGATATCACGATACATAAGCAAATTGAGTCAGAGCTCATTCGAAGTAAAGCGAAGTTAGAAATTGCGCAAGAAATCGCAGGTTTGGGGCATTATGATTGGGATATAATCAGCAATCTTGTCTATATCTCAGATGAGCTGACATCGTTATTTGGATGCCCAGATGCTGAGCAACAGGTGCCATTGGAAATTCTTTTTCAAACCATTCATCCCGATGACGTCAGCAAAATGAAAACAGCTTTAAAAGAGGCTCTTCATGGAGGAACGTTAGATCTCGTTTATCGAATCGTGATTGGTGACGATGTGCGCATTTTACATACGCTAGCGAGGACATCGTATGACGAATGGGGGAGAGCCTTACGTCTATTTGGCACGGTACAGGACATCACGCTGCAGAAACAGACGGAAGAACTGCTCCGCAAAACAGAGAAATTACATGTTGCAGGGCAATTGGCTGCAGGTATCGCTCATGAGATTCGTAATCCATTAACGGCACTTAAGGGCTTTGTTAAGCTGATGTGTCACGCGAATGAAGAAAGTAAATTGCGTTATTATCACATTATGCAAGAAGAGTTTAATCGCATTGAGCTGATTCTAGGCGAGCTTCTGATTCTTGCCAAACCACAGGCCGTTGCTTATATGCCGCACGATCCATTAACGATTCTCGAAGAAGTGATTCAGCTGTTAAACACGGAAGCGATCATGAATAATGTCGAGATTATTCTTCATGCTTCTCCAGTTCTTCCGGCGGTCAAATGTGAGCGAAATCAAATAAAGCAAGTTTTTGTGAACGTTATCAAAAATGCGATTGAGGCGATGTCTACTGGCGGCACCTTGACCATAACAGCACAAAAACAAGGGAAAGGCGTCGTATTAGAATTTACGGATCAAGGACAAGGCATCTCGGAGGAGAGACTGCCACGGATAGGGGAACCTTTTTACACGACGAAGGAAAAAGGGACAGGGCTTGGGATGATGGTGAGCTTCACTATCATTGAAGAACACCATGGTTTAATTTGCTATCAAAGTAAGCTTGGTGTTGGAACTACGGTACTTATCCAATTACCAGCATCCACTCAGTAAACTCTGTCTTGTTCGAATGCAACTGTCAAAGTTCGCAATAAGGTAGTCAATCTGCGACAAGATGCATCTCTGTAAATATGCTAAAGTGAAAACGTGCTCAATAATTGTGAATCTGACAAGAAAAAGGTGACGTACAGTGGATAAAGTAAGGATTGGTATCGTAGGTCTGGGGAACATGGGAACCGGACATGCCAAATATTTGGTGAAAAATGAAGTGAAGGGCGGCGTACTCACGGCTATTTGTGAACCGAGAGCAGATCGTCTGGAGTGGGCAAAAGAAAACTTAGGTGAAGGCGTCCAATTGTTTGACAATCTTGACGATTTTCTGGTCTCAGGCCTCATTGACGGGGTTTTGATTGCAACACCTCACTATGATCACCCTGAAACAGCTGTACGAGCATTCCAAGCGGGCCTACATGTTATTTGTGAGAAGCCAGCAGGCGTGTATACCAAACAAGTGCGTCAAATGAATGAAGCGGCAGAAGCTTCAGGTAAAGTATTCAGCATGATGTACAACCAACGCACAAATCCTTTATATAAAAAGCTAAAGGATCTGGTTTCTTCTGGCGAACTTGGTGAAATTCGCAGAACGAACTGGATTATCACGAACTGGTATAGATCACAAAGCTATTACGATTCAGGCGGCTGGCGTGCAACTTGGGCTGGTGAAGGCGGCGGCGTACTGATTAATCAAGATCCGCACCAGCTGGATCTCTGGCAGTGGACGATTGACATGATACCGAAGCGCGTTCGCGCCTTCTGTTATTTCGGTAAACACCGTAATATCGAAGTCGAAGACGATGTAACTGCATTTGTTGAGTATGAAAATGGCGCTACTGGCCTGTTCGTGACTACGACGGGTGAAGCGCCGGGAACGAATCGTTTCGAATTGTCAGGCGATCGCGGTAAAATCGTGATTGAAGACGGTAAATTGACGTTCTGGCGTCTACGCGTATCGGAAAGAGAATTCAATGAAACGTACAAAGGCGGCTTCGGTCAACCGGAATGCTGGAAATGTGAAATTCCTGTTGAGGGCACGGAAACGGGCCACATGGGAATCACACAGAACTTTGTCGATGCGATTCTACACGGAACACCATTGATTGCTCCGGGAGCAGAAGGCATTAAAGGTTTAATGATTTCCAATGCGATCATGCTGTCAACATTCACAGACAACTGGGTTGACCTGCCGATCGATGAAGATCTTTTCGAACAGCATCTGGAAGATAAAATCAAAAACTCCAAAAACAATAAAGAGGCTGGCAGCTTCAAAACACTTGATGTCTAAGATCATGGGGGAAATTCGAAATGCAAAAAAATGATGGCATGAATTATGCTCCAAAAGGGAAACCGAACCTTGTTGTTCAAAAAGGGGAGTTCACTTTCGCGGTTATCGCGCTGGATCACGGCCATATTTATGGCATGAGTAATGGACTTCTAGAAGCAGGCGCAGAGCTGAAATGGGTGTATGATCAAGATCCGGCGAAAGTTGCCGCATTTGTTGCGAAGTTCCCTCAGGCTAAGGTTGCAGCTTCCGAAGATGAAATCTTCAATGACCCTGAAGTGAAGCTAATTGCTTCCGCATCTGTTCCTTCTGAACGCGGTCCGTTAGGGATTCGCGCAATGCAGCATGGCAAAGACTATTTTACAGATAAAACGCCATTTACCTCCTTGGAGCAACTTGCTGCAGCTAAGGCTGTAGTTGAAACAACGGGCCGTAAATACGCCGTTTACTACAGTGAGCGACTTCACGTGGAAAGTGCCGTGTTCGCGGGTCAGTTGATCGAAGAGGGCGCGATTGGTCGCGTTCTTCAGGTCATTGGTCTTGGGCCTCATCGCTTGAATGCCCCAAGCCGTCCGGACTGGTTTTTCGAGAAGGACAAATATGGCGGCATTCTGTGCGACATCGGAAGCCATCAAATTGAGCAGTTCCTCTTCTATGCAGGCTGTAAGGATGCGACAGTGGTAAGCAGCAAGGTTGCAAATTATCATGCGAAGGATTATCCGGAGCTTGAGGATTTCGGTGATGCGACACTGATTGGGGACAATGGGGCAACGAACTATTTCCGCGTAGACTGGCTGACACCAAGTGGCTTGGGGACATGGGGAGATGGGCGTACGTTGATCCTTGGTACAGAAGGCTATATCGAGCTGCGTAAGTATATCGATATCGCTCGCGATCCACAGGGAGATCAGCTATACTTGGTCAACCAACAAGGAGAAAAGCACTACAGTCTTCATGGACAAGTAGGCTTTCCTTTCTTCGGTCAGTTGATCTTGGATTGCATTCACCGTACGGAGACGGCTATGACACAAGCACATACGTTTAAAGCGGCTGAGTTGTGTTTGCTTGCCCAAGAGAAAGCCGTTCGTGTGGAGTAGTTTCGCACATCAATTGGATGAAATTTTTCAATGGCACGGATAATTGTCGTTTGGCATGATAGCATAATTGCACATGTAATTTAAAATTCGGGTAGTGGAGCGGTAAAATCGCTAGCTGCCCGTTTTGTGTTTCTGTCGTAACGGTTGTTTTCGGGAGTAAGCAGAGTCCCAGCCCGTACATGGCACACTTCTTAATGGTTTCATAATTATTGATCTCATAAGTGAGTGTATACTGCACATTGTGCTTGTGAAGCATCGTTTCGAATAATTTCCGGCAGCGTCCTCCCGAGATCGACATGAGGATTTCAGAGCCATTAAGATCCTCTGGGACGATAGCAGATTTCGCGGCTAAGGGATGGTCAGTTGCCGCCACAATCACGAATTCCTCTTCTTGTATTGTCCTATATATCAAGTCGGGGTCACTGATCTCCCGATCGACGATAAACCCTAAATCACATTCGCCTGCCTTCAGTGCGCGTGAGGTATCATTTTCCACTAATTCATTGATGGTGATCGTAATGTTCGGAAAGCACTTTTTGAAAGTCCCAAGGAACGGAGGCAGCATATAGGAGAAGAGTGTTGTTTCGTGTGTACCGATCATGAAGCTTCCTGTTGTTTGACCGGCCACATTGATTTTAGATTCTTCGTATAGCTTCAAAATCTTCGCAGCGTACCGCAGTAAAATTTCTCCCCCAGGCGTCGGCTTCATCTTTTTATCGATGCGTTCAAAGATTTCGACCCCGTATTCGATCTCGAGCTTCTGAATCTGTGAGGTTACACTGGACTGGGCATAGCCCAATTTTTCCGAAGCTTTCGTAAAGTTCTGCCATTTAGCTACTTCGAGCAGTGTTTTGTATAACGTAAGATCCATAAGCATGCACTCCTCAACCATCACTATTTTCGATTGAAACGATCATTTATTGTAGATAACTCTGGTACTTCCTGCCATGTTAAAATCAATTCCAACCAAAGGATGGGGGGAATGACCATGTGGAACTTATACGACATAGAGAAAAAATTCGAGTCTCATGTGAAAGAAGTTGAAGAGCGCTCGAGGAAAGCACATTGGTACACGAAAGAGGAGAAAATGGTTCTTCGTTCTGGCATTATTGTGCGTTGGGTGTCACTGTTAGCGGTTCTTACCACCCTGTTTATCGCGGTTTACGAACTCTTTTGAGATACGTTAGCATGGAGTCCATGTTTAAATCAAGTACTTTCCCTTCATACTAATGAAAAAGGAGGGAGTACACGATTGACTATGGATCCTTCAAGACCTCTGATTATTCAGAGTGATTTATCTATCCTCCTCGAAACGAATCATCCTGAATTTGAAAGGCTCCAGAGCAAGCTGGCTCGTTTTGCGGATTTAGTTAAAAGCCCGGAGCATCTTCACACCTATCGGGTCACACCGTTGTCTTTATGGAATGCGGCTGCAGCAGGTATGGGATTGGAAGAAATGACGGCTTGCTTACAGCAAAATGCCAAATTCGGTGTCCCTTCTTCTGTTCTAAGCACGATTCGCAAATATACGAAGCGGTATGGGATTCTTCGTATGCTGCATGTGGGGAATGAGCTTTTTTTAGTAAGCGAGGATACGGTCGTTTTCAAAGAAATTTGTGCGTATGAATCATTACAAACATATCTGAAGGACACCCGTGGTGAACGGGCTATTGCCATATCACCGAATTATCGCGGGATTTTGAAGCAAGAGTTGATGAAACTCGGCTATCCAGTAGAGGATTTGGCTTCGTATCGCAGCGGTGAATTCTTGAAAATTCCATGGCGAGAAGATGACCAAGCGGATGAGCCTTTCCAATTACGTGACTATCAAAAGCAAGCTGTAGAAGCTTTCCAACAGGTAGGTCACGATGGGAGTGGTGTTCTCGTGCTTCCTTGCGGAGCAGGAAAGACGGTGGTGGGCATCGCAGCCATGGCGAAGGCAAGCTGCGCGACGCTGATCCTTACGTCCAATGTCACTTCAGTGAAGCAATGGAAACGCGAAATACTGAGTAAGACTGGCCTAACGAGCGATCAGGTAGGCGAGTATAATGGCACCACGAAGGAGATTCGACCGATCACCATTGCCACGTATCAAATCCTAACTCATCGGGGGAGTAAGGAGGCCGAGTTCTCGCACTTGCGGTTGTTTAGTGAGAGGGAATGGGGGCTCATCATTTATGATGAGGTTCATCTTCTACCTGCCCCTGTTTTCCGGGCGACAGCTGACATTCAAGCTACACGTAGACTCGGATTAACTGCGACGCTGATCAGGGAGGATGGCTTAGAAGGGGATGTATTTTCTTTGGTCGGGCCTAAGAAATATGACATGGCGTGGAAGCAGCTAGAGACGATGGGCTGGCTAGCGAAGGTAACCTGCCAAGAAGTACGCGTACCGCTGTCTTCGCTTGACCGTGATCGTTACAGTGCCTTAGGCGCAAGACATCAGTTCCGCATCGCAGGAGAGAATGTAGCTAAGCTAGAAGTCATCGATCACTTACTGAAGCTTCATCCCGAAGAGCCAACGTTAATTATCGGTCAATATATCGATCAGCTCGAACAAATCGCGGCCCATACAGGAGCACCTATGATATGCGGCAGCATGCCACATGAACGCCGTGAGGAGCTCTATGAGCGATTCAAAAAGGGGCAGCTTCCGCTCCTGATCGTGTCGAAGGTAGCTAACTTTGCGGTAGATCTCCCGGATGCGGCGATCGCCATACAGGTTTCCGGCAGCTATGGCTCAAGGCAAGAAGAAGCCCAGCGACTCGGGCGTATTCTCAGACCCAAAAGGAACGGCGAAAACACAGCTGTCTTTTATTCACTAGTCAGTTCAGACACGAAGGAACAGGATTTTGCGTTGAAACGGCAACTATTTCTCGTTGAACAAGGCTATCAGTATGAGATTACGAGCTGGCATCAAGTAGCAAGATGAGAAAGGGGGGGCAGAATGAAATACGAACAGATCGAACGGAAAATGCCGCATGCGTTAAAGGAGCGGATCCTAAATCAGACTTGGTGCTCTACACTTCGAACGCCTTGCGAGTCACTGAAGGAGCTGCTCACCCTTCCTAGTCATCTCGTTGAACTACACAACAGGCTATCTTCGGATGAGAGGCGAACATTACGTCTTGTGATGTCAACGTTTGGCTGTCTTCCCTTTACAAGCGATAAGTTGGAAAAGGAAGCCGCACTCCAAATGGCAGGCGCTCAAGTAAGTTTGGGCTTATGGGGACTACGACGATATGGCATCATTGTTGCATTTCGCAAATCATGGGGTGATCAATTATTTATTCTTCCTGAGGATGCTTTTGCGGGATGGCAGCGTTTGTTATTTCCTACTGCGCTGAACCCCATGAACGAGTTAAGAACTGAACTTTTTCTATTGCCAGCAGGAGAAGTTGGGGACCACCGTGTAGAAATGGATGAAGAAATGCAAGGAAATCCCCGAGGAATAGCGCAGCAATTGTTTCATTTTCTGGTAAGCTGCTCACGACAGCCAGCATTTCCCCTTACGAATAAAGGAACCTTACATAAAAAGCAATTGCAAAAGCTTACTGAACATGTCAGCCTGCCGAGAAGAATCCTCACGATGTCAGGGGTTTCTTATGCCTTTACTGACGTGTATGAGGAGTCTTCCGCGTTGATGCTTGAAATGGCTCTGCGGATGGGGTTTCTTTATAGAAATGAAGCGGGTAATGCTTTTCTTATTCATAAACCGCTGTTGCAATGCTGGCTCCAGAGCTCTTATGACCACCAGCAAGCTCAGCTGTATCACATTTGGCGTCAGGCTTTGATTCCCGCACCAGTCTGGTTAGAGCATGGCATTGCCATCATGGAGAGGGCAATTGATGGGCAATGGTACAACCTAAATGAACTGCTTCTAGCTATCCAAACAGGTTGTTCAATAGAACCTAAACCAATGGACGAAGCCGCCTTTCGAGAGGAATTGGTTACGACTTGGTTGAAGCCGTTGACTGTTTTTCGTTTCCTCGAATTAGCGGAAGATCAGGCGAAACATCTTTGGTTCAGATGGCTAATCAGCCCTCAGCAGGCTCTTGGAGCGCTACCCGTTACTCCAATTAATCAATCGCCTAACATTTCGCCCTCTCTCTACGTCCAGCCAGATTTCGAATTGTTATTGCCTCCTGATGCCACGCTTCGATTAGAGTGGGAAGTTGCTGCGTTTGCAGACCTCCAAAGCACGGATCTCGTACGAACCTACCGTTTGACCAAAGAGAGCTTCCAACGCGCGCTAGATCATGAGCTGAAGAGTTCAGACGTTATTCGCATTTTGCAAGAGAATGCTTACTATGAGGTGCCTGATCAGATCGTCATCACACTACAGCAATGGGAGGAGCAAAAGGATAAGCTTTATGTCGAGGACGTCACGCTGCTTCGTTGTCAATCTGCAGATATTGCGGAGGCTTTGCTCCGAAATGAGAAGTGTCAATCATTGCTAGGGGATCGCCTTAGCGAAACTACTTTTATTATTTCTTACGAGCATGTGAAACATTTGACGAAATGCTTGGAAACGATGGGGTTCCATCCCAATCGTCGCTTAACTCCAAATTCATCTATCGAGAATGAAGGTAATCTTCCAACCATAAATGAGCAGCCAGTTGTAGGGCTATGCTACTCCAGAGATACAATTCAGCTCTATGAAATTGACCCCCATTTGCCAGAACGTAATGACTTTTATCCAGATATGCAGCAAATTCCAATGAGTTGGATCAAGGAGTTTCGCGACTATCACGTATCAACACGGAAAGATATGATTCGTAAGGCCATTGAATGGAAAAGCGTGTTACAGCTGCGGAAAGAAGGCCGCGACTGTTTCATTATTCCTCGGATGCTGCGTGAAGATCGGACCGGTTGGATTCTGGATGGTTGGGAAGAATATCAGGAGATTTCTTGGCCAAGTGAGGAGTGGAAGGAGATGAAGCTCATATTACCGGGGATCAACGATGGCTGTGTTAGAGAAAAGGAAGAAACTCTTGGCGAACTGTGATATGATAGAAGTGTTATAGATTTTTCGAGAGGAAGGATGGGATTGTCGTAATGTTACAAACAATGGAAACAGAAACACTGGATATGTCGGCTATCCTAATGCAGGCCTACGATATGGGTGACATGATTAATTCTTCTGCGGAAGTTGCAGATTATTTATATTGGAAGAACGCGGTTGAGAACAGCAAGGAAGTTAAAGATTTGCAGGCTGTTTTTGCTAGGAAAAAAGATGCCTTTGAGGAATGCGAGCGTTTTGGTCATTACCATCCGAGTTATCACGATGCGCTAGCGGCTGTGAATGACGTGCAAGAGAAACTCTTAGCTGTAGAAGCTGTTCGCAAGTATAAAGAAGCTGAAGATCGTTTGGACGACTTATTGTTTACTGTCTCTACAACGATTGCTCATGCTGTATCTGATTCGATTAAAGTCCCAAGCAACAACCCATTGCCAACCGGCAAAGGCTGCAGTTCTGGTGGAAGCTGCAGCGGGAATTGCGGTTAGTATTACTTACAGGCAGAAATCGGGGCGGATTCGTCCGACCTCGGTTCCTTGCCAGTTGTGAACAGCTGGTGTATGGAAGGCAGCGAGTTCACTAACTTCGGATTCCGAGAGATAATCTAGCTGCTTCAACGCTTCGGTGACCGCGGGATATAAGGCACGAACATTTCCGTCTTCTATTTTTAAGACAAAGCCAATGGCTTGTTCTGGGATTGAAAGGGCGAAGATCCCTTCGGCGCCCATTTTGCCTACGATTCGACCCTTTGTTACCTCGATTAATCGCGTATCGAAGCGATCGCTTCCTGCGAGGAATTGAGGATATTTTCGCACAGCATCGACAATTCTCTGGCAAGCGTTTGCACGCTCTGCAGATAGCCCTTCATGGCTGCCCAATCGGGCAAAGGCGAGTGCGAGATGGTCGATTGGCATGCCGAACACGGGCACGCCACAGCCATCGATACCAAGCTCCATCTGCTCCTTAGGCACATCAGACATGGCGCTGACAGCATCCAGCATCAACTGCTGAACAGGATGCTCAGGGCTCATGTACGTATCCGGTGAAGCGCCGAGGTGGCTACTTAGAGATAGCATACCCGAATGTTTGCCCGAGCAATTGTTATGCAAGGTTGAGGGGGACTCCCCGCGTTCGCGCATCGCCTGCGCAGTTGGCGCATGGAAAGGCTCGTGCGCACCGCATTGCAGGTGCATGGCATGATACCCAAGCTTGCCGAGGATGCCGCGGGCCGTGCTCACATGTTGAGCTTCCCCATTGTGGGAAGCACAGCATAGGGCAATTTCGGCCTCCGTCAGGCCGAAATGATCAGCAGCGCCGGATTCAATGACCGGCAAGGCTTGAATCAGCTTCACCGTCGAACGGGCGAAGGTTAGTAGATGCGGATCGCCTGCACTGTGCAGGAGCGTTCCTTGGGTGTCCACAACAGCAAGGTGGACGCGATGTATACTTTCAGTTACGTTTCCGCGATAAACGCGGACAATAGTGTCTGTTGGCTTCATGTTGTGAGATCACTCCATATTAGGATTATTGAAAAGAGGTTGCAATCATGATGATTGAGCGAAGCGGATTAATCATTTGGGTAAACGATATCAAAGCCGCAAGAAATCTAGAGCGGTTCGGTTCCCTTCATTACATATCCAAGAAAATGAATTATGCAGTTCTTTATATACATGCCAGTAAAGTGGAAGAGACCACACGCAGCCTTCTCAAGCTGCCTTACGTCAAAAAGGTTGAGAAATCATACCGGAATGAAATCAAAACGGAATATAGTAGTGACGTGCCTGACAAAACTAGATTTTACACGCTTTGAGACTGCAGTGCAAAATGAAAGCTTCGTGAGAAGCTTTTTTTATTTTTTAGGCGCATCGACAGAAGTTTTCGCAATTTTCCGAAAATTAGGCATAGTTTTTTGTCTTCATAAATACTTATTAATAATTTTATATATTCTTACATGGGAAAAAAAGTTATAATACAGTAAAATATAACTTACAAACGTCAGGGAGTAGGTAATAGGTCCCATTTAAATAGGAAAGGGGATGTGATCATGAAAGATAAGGTGATGGGGAGATGGAGTACTTACGAACCATTCTTCGTACAGCTAGGCGACAAAAAAGTGGCGGATATCGTGATCACGAATCATGCAAAGCTGAGATGGAGCGATCGTATTTCAAGCAATAACAATTCACTCGAGGAAATTTGCGCTTTCTTGTGGGAAAAGCTTAAAAATGATAGCATGGTCCCTTATTATCGGAATGAAGAAGACGTTTATTTAATTGATGATGATTTGGTGGTTGTGGCTGAATTTTCGCATTTGGAACATGAGACCGATCTCGTAGGCAATCCTCTGCACAAAATGATAATAGTCACCTTTCTTGGTAAAATGTCAGAGACCATGGAGCTGCGTGATTTGAAGTCGTACTATTCCTGGTTAAGGCACTCTCGTCGTATGACCTTAATTAAGAATAGTCGCAAGCGTCGTTAATCATTCAATTGATCAGAGTATGTCTGGGGCAGACATACTCTTTTTTGGCGTCTTGATTGGACTGTGCGTGCTTGATTTCATATAATGGTAACAAAGAGAGAGGCGGTATACCATGGCACTTAATTTTCATCAATTACACATTTTCTATACCGTTGCGGAAAAAGGCAGTTTCTCACATGCAGCCGGAGCATTACATATGACCCAGCCTGCGGTGACGATGCAAGTACAGTCGCTTGAGGATTACTTTGGTGTCAAGCTTTTCCATAGGAGCACCAAAAAGATCGAATTGTCGGAGGCGGGACGAGCACTGCTGCCTTTTGCCAAAAATAGCATTGAGCTCATTCGTGACACCGATGTGGCGATGTCGAAATTTACGATGATGATTGAGGGGCGTCTTCAGCTTGGCGCCAGCTTGACGATGGGGGAATATATTTTACCTCGTCTTCTGGGCCCTTTCAGCAAAGATTACCCGAACA
Source organism: Paenibacillus sp. J22FR5 (assembly GCF_059691975.1). NCBI lineage: Bacteria > Bacillati > Bacillota > Bacilli > Caryophanales > Paenibacillaceae > Paenibacillus > Paenibacillus sp. J22FR5. Next base: position 334,099 of record NZ_JCAUAN010000003.1, read on the forward strand.
TTTCCGTTTCCATGAAGGTTATGAACACGACGCAGATCTTAGACGAGGTTCTTAGTCATCAACTCAATTTCGGTCTTGTAGAAGCACCGATTCATCATCCAGATGTTCATACTGAACCGATACTCAGCGATGAGCTTCGTCTTATTGTGCCGTCAGATCATCCGCTTGCAGATGTTGAGGTTGTTACGCTCGAAGAACTGCTGAAGTACCCTTTTGTGCTGCGTGAGCAGGGTTCTGGTACAAGAAGGGTGATGGAGGAAGAATTCGCTCGCTGCAATATGGATTGTTCCACGATGAAGATCGTAATGGAGCTGGGAAGCACAGGAGCCATTAAATCAGCTGTTGAAGCGGGATTGGGGATTTCTATCTTATCGCAATCCTCTGTGAAGCATGAGGTGACGCTGGGGCTCTTTAAAGTGAAGAAAATCGAGAATATCGTCTTTGAACGCAGTTTTTATGCGATTTACTTAAACTCGACCTTGCTGCCTATCTCTGCTGTAAGTTTCATGACTTTTTTGAGACAAGAGGATTTAAGCCGGTTTCTATAATAGGAGGAGAAAATGGGGGATCGCATGGAAGCAGATTTGCATTCACATACAACGGCTTCAGACGGGACGCAATCGCCTAGAGCGAATGTACAAATGGCATTCGACGCAGGCTTAGGTGCAATTGCGATCACCGATCACGATACGATTTCCGGGGTAGCGGAAGCGCTAGAGGCGGGCTCCGAGCTGGGCATCTTTGTTGTACCTGGGGTTGAAATTTCAACGGTTGCGAGTGGACAGGACATTCACATTCTTGGCTATTTCATCAATATCGAGGATGATCAATTCCTGCAACGCTTGGCATCTTTACGTGACACACGGGATACACGGAACGAGATGATCGTAGCGCGGTTACAGGAGCTTGGGATTGAAATCACGATGGAGGAAGTTCTCAAAGAAGTTGCGAATGTGAAGCGAAAAGGGGACACCGTAGGGCGGCCTCATATTGCTGCGGTGCTCTTAAATAAAGGCTATGTGAGCACGATCACGGAAGCATTTGATCGTTATTTGGCAACAGGAGCGGCCGCTTATGCCAATCCACCGCGTATTGAGCCAGCTACCGCAATCTCGTGGATTCATGATGCTGGGGGCAAAGCGGTGCTAGCTCATCCAGGTATTTATCACGATGATGCACTTGTTGAGGCTATTACCCTACAGGGAGTAGATGGCATTGAAGTGTATCATGCCGATCATTCGTCAGAAGACGAAGAGAGGTATAGGCTACTTGCTCAGCGCAAGGGTCTTCTGATGACTGCGGGCTCCGATTTCCATGGCGTTCGAGATGGCGTCGCTTTCCATGCGGCTATTGGTTCGAGACGAATAGGTATGGACGTCGTTGAGCGATTGCAGTCCAAGAAGGAGGAGCATTCATGAAAAAAATTCGTAAAGCCATTATCCCCGCGGCGGGACTTGGCACTCGGTTCTTACCCGCAACCAAAGCGCAGCCGAAGGAAATGCTGCCCATCGTCGACAAACCCGCTATCCAGTATATTGTGGAAGAAGCGATCGAATCTGGCATTGAAGATATTATCATTGTGACAGGTCGTAACAAGCGTGCGATTGAGGATCATTTTGATAAATCGGTCGAGCTGGAGATGATGCTTGAAGAAAAAGGGAACACACGGCTGCTTGAAATTGTGCAGTCGGTTTCCAATTTGGCAGATGTGCATTACATCCGTCAGAAGCAGCCACTCGGCTTAGGCCACGCCATTCAATGTGCGCGTAAATTTATTGGCGATGAGCCCTTTGCCGTTCTGCTCGGAGATGATATTCTCCAATCTTCACCACCGGGACTTAAGCAAATGATGGATATTTATGAACAAACGGAAACCTCGGTCATTGCTGTTCAAGAAGTACCTTGGGCCGACGTGAGCAAATACGGCATCATTTCTCCAGCGACGAGTTACGCCAACTATCGATTGATTGAGGATTTGGTGGAGAAGCCGGATCGTGATCAGGCACCATCGAATTTGGCTGTTATCGGGCGTTATATTATTATGCCAGAAATTTTCCGCATTCTGGAGCGGCAAGAACCTGGCCGTGGTGGCGAGATTCAATTAACAGACGCGCTGCGAGTGCTCAATAAGGAGCAACAGATGGCTGCTTACTTGATGCAGGCGAAGCGTTATGATGTTGGAGACAAGTTGGGGTATATCGAAGCCACGATTGAGCTAGCTTTGCAGCGTCCGGATCTGCAAGACCAGGTAAAGGCCTATTTACTTTCATTGATTAGTCAGTGGGACAAACAGTAGCCTACATATAAGTTGAAAACCCTATCGAGATCCATGGATCCCGATAGGGTTTTTGCTGTTCATTTGATGGTCATTTTCAATTGTTTGATCTCTTCCTCTTCCGGCGTCACATAAAGCGTCTTCTGATTCACATAGATCACAAATCCAGGCTTCGAGCCGTTCGGCTTATGGACATGCTTGATCGTCGTGTAATCGACAGGCACTTGGCTGGAATTTTTGGCTTGACTGAAGTAAGCAGCTAGCTGCGCGGCTTCGAGCAAGGTGGTGTCGGTGAATTCTCCGCGTATGACGACATGGGAGCCGGGAATATCCTTGGTATGCAGCCATGTATCCATAGAGGAAGCAAGTCGATTCGTTAAATATTCGTTCTGCGTATTATTTTTCCCAACATAGATGGGAACGCCTTCGGTGGATTCGTAGCAGGCTAGTGCAGGCTTATCTTTTTTCTTTTTCTTGCGCTGTTTCTTGTTGCGGTCACGCACATAGCCTTGCTCCATAAGCTCATCGCGAATTTCTTCAATATCGGGCAAGGAGGCGACACTTAGCTGTTGTAGCAGGGTTGTTAGGTACGTAATTTCTTGATGTGTTTGAGCAATTTGCTCCTCGACGATCACGGTGCTGTTCTTTAATTTGTTGTACTTTTTAAAATAGCGCTGTGCATTTTCCGAAGGGCCAAGGAGCGGGTCCAATGTGATGGTCATCATAGGCTGATTTTCATCATAGTAATTAATGGCTTGGACTTCCTTGTCGCCTTTCTTAATCGTATGCAGGGAAGCGGTTAGCAGCTCTCCTAGAATTCGAAATTTATCCGCGTCCTTGGAGTCTTCCACAGTATCCTGAAGTTTTTCCAGTTTTTTAACATTTTTGTTCACTTCATTTTGTAAAAAGCGCAATAAATCGGAGACACGTTGCTTCACGGTATCTCTTTCGGCTTTATCGCCGTAGAACTGCTCCAAACACGCACTAGGTGTTGGATAGAACTTTGAAGTACCAGTGATATGCGTGAGTGGCGTCATCGCGAAGAACAGCTTTCCTGTTTTTTCTTGTTCTACAATGACAGGTTCATAACGGTTCTCGCGCATGGCGGTCATTACTTCGCTGAACGCCTGCCACAGAGATACGTTATCGACTTCGTTCTTTCCTTGCAGACTGCGATACACAATTTCCTTGGCGATCAGGGGACTGAGTCCGCTGAATGCAGCAACCAACTGTTGCTCGGGTTTGACTGGCGGTGCATCTTCCTCATCCGACTGCGTACCCTCAAGTGCTCGCGCGAATTCGGCGGCATCCACTTCTAGTGGATTTTGCTTATCCTGTTCAGGCGGGGTCATATACTTGCTTCCTGGCATGACAACTCTATATGAACTAATCGCTGGTGTCACATGATAGATGCCATCTAGAATGGTGCCTGTCTCAGGGTCGAGAAGAATAATGTTGCTGTGACGTCCCATAATTTCCACAATAATATGCTTCAGGGAGACATCGCCTAGTTCGTCACGATGACGAATCTGGAACCGGATCACCCGTTCCATGCCAATTTGCTCTACGGCCTCAATGACGCCACTTTCACAATATTTACGCAAGAGCATACAGAACATGGGGGCATCCATTGGATTGATGGACACTTGTTCTGTGGTTTGAACCCGTGGATAAGTAGGATTAGCAGAAAGCAGCAGCTTCACGTTCTGCCTTTGCGTGCGAATTTGCAGCACAATGTCATTTTCGCTCGGTTGATGAATTTTATTAATTCGGCCTCCGACATACATTTGAAGCTCGTGAACAATTGCATGAAGGACGAGTCCGTCTAAAGCCATGATACATACAACTCCATTCTGGGAACTCATTGTGATTTGCTTAGTGACATGTCAATGAGCTCTATGCATAAAAATTTTGCTAATCTCTATGATGCCATACTTTTCACAAAAACTTAAGGGGTGCTGGAGAGGAAAGATGATTTCAGGGATATTTTCCTGCTTGTCTGAATACAAATACGTATAAGTGTGAGATAAGATCAAGTGGATGTGGGAGGGAGAAGGGCGGATGAGTCAGAATAAGTGGTACCAGATGAACTCGGAGGATGTCTTGCGAGATCAGCAGGTGAATATGCAGCAAGGATTGCCCTGGGAAGAAGCTTGGAAAAGGCAGGCGGAGATAGGGCGAAACGAACTCTCTGAGGGGCAGCGTGTTTCTCCAATCACCCTGCTTTTGAATCAATTTAAAGATTTCATGGTGCTGGTCTTATTGGGGGCGACCTTGATATCAGGCTTGCTTGGTGAATATTTAGATGCAATTACGATTGTTATCATTATCGTGATGAATGGGATATTGGGCTTTACGCAGGAATTTCGTGCGGAGCGTTCGCTTCGTGCGCTGAAAGAGTTGTCTGCGCCTAACGCGAATGTTTGGAGAGAAGGGGCTGTACATCAAATTCCAGCTCGTGACTTAGTGCCAGGTGACATTGTTTTTCTGGAAAGCGGCGACAGAGTCCCTGCAGATGTGCGATTCCTTGAAACGAATGGCGTCTATATCGAGGAATCAGCGCTCACCGGGGAATCGATTGCGGTAAGCAAAATCACAGCATCCATCCCGCACGAGGAAGTGCCCCTTGGCGATCAGCGCAATCTGGGTTTTATGGGGACCATGGTTTCTCGTGGCACAGCGAAGGCTGTTGTTGTTCGCATCGGGATGAGCACCGAAATGGGTAAAATCGCCGATCTTATTCAAAATACGGATTCTATGGAAACGCCGCTTCAGCACCGCTTGGAGCAATTAGGTAAAATTCTAATCATCGTTGCTATCGCCTTAACCATTCTCGTTGTTGTTGCAGGTATTATGCATGGACAACCACCTTATGCGATGTTCTTGGCTGGTGTTAGCTTAGCTGTTGCTGCCATTCCCGAAGGTCTCCCTGCGATTGTCACGATTGCGCTCGCACTTGGCGTACAACGGATGATTAAGCGGAAAGCCATCGTTAGAAAGCTGCCCTCTGTGGAGACTTTAGGTTGTGCTTCTGTCATTTGCTCAGATAAAACGGGGACGTTGACTCAGAACAAAATGACCGTGACCCATTTATGGGTTGGCGGCGATGTGATGGAGGTAACAGGGGATGGTTATGCACCGGTTGGGAACATTCTACTAAGCGGTCAGCATACGGACGCACACAAACATCCTTCCCTCAGCAAGCTGCTTCATGTGTCTGCTCTCTGTAATAACGCGACGTTAATAGAAGAGAAGCAAGAAACGAAAAGAAAGAAAGGTAAAGAAGGTTCCGCCGGACCTGCCTCTATATGGAATATTAAAGGGGATCCAACCGAAGGAGCGTTAGTTGTTCTCAGCGCCAAGAGCGGGATTACCCAAGATTCGTTGAGGGAAAAATATAAACGGATCGCCGAATTTCCTTTTGACTCGGAACGTAAACGGATGTCTGTGCTCGTGTCTTCTGAGCATGGCCGTATGGCTTGCACGAAGGGTGCGCCAGACGTACTTCTGCAGCATTGCAGTTATATTTTGTGGGACGGTAAGGTTATTCCGTTTACATCGACCCTGAAACAAAAGGTGATCTCAGCGAATGAAGGCATGGCCAAATCCGCCCTTCGCGTATTGGGTATTGCGTATAAAGAACTAAAAGTGAGCGATCGGTATGATGATTATGAGGATGTTGAAAATGGTTTAGTTTTTGTAGGGCTAACCGGCATGATTGATCCTCCGCGTAAAGAAGTGCGTGAAGCGATCTCCAAGTGCCGTAAAGCGGGCATCAAGACCGTTATGATCACAGGTGATCACCAAACGACAGCGGAAGCTATTGCGAAGCAGTTGGGAATGATTCCGGCCAATGGCGTCAGTATGAGCGGTCAGCAGATCGGGCAGCTTTCGGACGATGAGCTCGATGCCAAAGTTAATGATACCTACGTCTATGCTAGGGTATCCCCTGAGCATAAGCTAAGGATCGTTAAGTCGCTGCAGCGCAATGGACACGTTGTTGCCATGACGGGGGATGGTGTTAACGATGCGCCAGCGATTAAGGCTGCGGATATTGGGATTGCCATGGGGATTACGGGAACGGATGTATCGAAAGAAGCTTCTTCCTTAATACTGAGCGATGATAATTTCTCAACGATTGTTGCAGCAATTGAAGAGGGGCGCAGTATATATGAAAATATTCGTAAGTTTATTCGCTATCTGCTTGCGTCTAACGTTGGTGAGATTATGACGATGTTCATCGCTATGATGGCGGGACTGCCGCTTCCGCTCGTGCCTATTCAGATCCTATGGGTGAATTTGGTCACCGATGGTCTGCCGGCGATGGCACTTGGTGTGGATCAAGCGGAGAAGGACTTAATGCAGCATAAGCCGCGTTCGGCCAAGGAAAGTATTTTTGCAAGACGATTAGGTTGGAAAATTATTTCCCGCGGTATGCTCATCGGGGTGTGTACGTTAGGTGCCTTCTGGCTCGTGTTACGCGTGAATCCGTCTGATGCGGATACGTTATTAAAAGCACAAAGTGTTGCTTTCGCAACTCTGGTGATGGCGCAGCTCATCCATGTGTTCGATTGTCGCAGTTCACGTTCCATTTTCCATCGTAATCCGTTGCAAAATAAGTACTTAGTGCTCGCTGTTTTGTCATCGCTCATTTTGATGCTTGGCGTTATGTATGTCGATGCCCTCCAACCGATCTTCAAAACCGTGCCTCTGGGCTGGAAGGATTGGATTCTCGTTCTGATCGCCGCTGGCATTCCAACCTTCTTTATGGGGCTAGGCAGTGTGTTGTCGCCAAAACGCACCAAAGGTTCGAGAGGCTCAAGTTCCTCTGTTTATAATAAATCTTCCAAGCCTAGTTTTAGGTAATGGAGAGTAGGAAAAGCTGCCGTGAGGCGGCTTTTTTTCGTACTCTTCTAGCTGGCTAACAAGTTATGGCGATTTTGAGACTGTGGCGTGCTGCGGAGGCGTAGGGCTATGCATACAGACGTTTTTACGCTATGATAATGGCTAAACCGCACATTAGGGGTGCTTGACATGAATTTTACGAAAATGCACGGACTTGGCAATGACTTTATCGTCGTTGCCGGGGAGAAAGAGCTACCTGTAGGGGCGGATCAGCTGGCCATTCAGCTATGTAATCGATTTTTTAGCATCGGTGCCGATGGCGTTGTGTTTATTCTTCCTTCAGAGAAAGCAGATTTTCAAATGCGCATTATCAACTCGGATGGATCTGAGGCCGAGCAATGCGGCAACGCGATTCGCTGTGTTTCTAAATATGTGTACGATCATAAGTTAATTGATGCCACAGAGATTACGATTGAGACCATTGGTGCAGGTGTACAGAAGGTTCAAGTCCAAGTGCAAGAGGGGAAAGTCGTAACGGCGCGCGTGGATATGGGCGAGCCTATCCTGCAAGGTCTTCAGGTGCCAACGACCGTTGATGCCAACAAGGTGGTCGACTACCCGATTGAGGTGGATGGCACAACGTTCCGCTTCACAGCGGTTTCCATGGGGAACCCGCACTGTGTCATTTATGTGGAGGATGCTGTGAATTTTGACCTCGCAACGTGGGGGCCTAAACTAGAAGCTCATCCGATGTTTCCGCGTAAAATCAATGTCGAATTCGCAACCGTTCGCGATCGTGCTTATACGGATATGCGAGTTTGGGAGCGAGGTGCTGGACCTACGCTTGCGTGCGGAACGGGTGCTTGCGCTACACTAGTTTCCTCTGTCCTTAACGGTTTATCAGATCGAGAAGCGACCGTTTCACTCAAAGGTGGAGATCTGTTCATCGAGTGGTTGGAAGAGGATAATCACGTTTACATGACGGGACCTGCGGAAGAAGTGTTCACGGGCACTTTGTAAAAATATAAGAATTGATAGGTTCATACGATAAGTCGGCTATTATCTTGATAAACGAACTCGTCCTAAGAGGACGAAGCAGCCGTTTATTTTGACTACATGTCGGGTAGATAGGGGAAATGTTACATGAAATTGGATCTTCGCTCAGCGTTGCAACGGGAAATTTTGACCGGTGACGGCGCTATGGGGACATACTTATATCAGATGGGTTTTCCCGTGGGCATTTCATATGAAGAATTGAATTTGCTTAGACCGGAAACAGTCGCTGACGTGCACCGCCGTTATTTCGAGGCAGGTGCTCGTCTTATTGAAACGAATACCTTTTCGGCGAATCGGGAGAAGCTGTCGAAGTATGGTTTGGAAGGCGACGTTGAAGCCATTAACCGCGCGGGCGTTGAACTGGCTCGTAAAGTTGTTGGCGATGATGCGTATGTTGTAGGCGCAATTGGTTCTATTCGTGCAGGCAAGCGTAAAAACGTGCGAACGTCAGACGTTGAGGAATCACTGCGTGAACAAATCAGTGTTCTGCTAGACTCACCGGTGGACGGGCTGTTACTTGAGACGTTCTATGATTTGGAAGAACTTCAACTTGCTTTGCGTATTATCCGTAGTATGAGCGGGCTTCCCGTGATTTGCCAGTTTGCTAACGAAGGTACGGGCAGCACACAGGATGGTGTTCCGTTGCAAGAAGCATTCCTGCGACTGCGTGACGAGGGTGCTGATGTGATCGGCTTTAACTGCCGCGTAGGTCCGAATGGGATTCTTCGTTCGATGGAGAAGCTTGCGCAGATCCCGGGTATTCCGTTCTCGGCGTTCCCGAACGCAGGGTTGCCCGACTACGTGGACGGGCACTATACGTATGCGGCGACGCCGCAGTACTTCGCCGAAAGCGCGTTGCGCTTCGCCGATCTTGGCGCGCGCATCATCGGCGGCTGCTGCGGCACGACGCCAGAGCACATCGCCGCTGTGGCGAAGGCGCTGCAAGGCTACGTGCCGGCCGCGCCAGGCGCTGCCGCTGATGCAGCTCCTGTGCGCGTGATCGAGCCCGTGCCGGCGAAGCCTGCGCCTCCGGCAGGCATTCCTTCGCTGCTGGACATCGTGAAGCAGCGCAAAACCGTCATTGTCGAGCTGGATCCTCCGAAGGATCTCGACATCGAGAAATTTATGCAGGGTTCGAAGGCCCTGCAAGAGGCCCATGTCGACGCCATTACGATGGCCGACAATTCCCTTGCTGTTACGCGCATGAGCAACCTGGCCCTCGGCTACCTCGTGCAGGAACGCCTGGGCGCACGTCCGCTCATTCACATCGCGTGTCGTGACCGCAACATGATCGGGACGCAGTCCCATCTCATGGGCTTGCACGCGCTCGGAATAGATCACGTGCTGGCCGTGACCGGAGATCCCGCCAAGTTTGGCGATCTCCCCGGGTCCAGCTCGGTGTACGATCTCACCTCATTCGAAATTATTCGGATGATTAAACAGCTCAACGAAGGCATCGCCTTCTCCGGCAAGCCGCTGAAGCAGAAGGCTAATTTCGTTGTAGGTGCGGCATTCAATCCTAATGTGAAACATTTAGATAAAGCTGTTCAGCGCTTGGAACGCAAAATCGAAGCAGGTGCGGATTATATCATGACGCAGCCAGTGTACGATGCCAAGCTGATCGAACAGATATATGAAGCTACCAAGCATTTGCAAATTCCGATTTTCATTGGAATCGCTCCGCTGGCTAGCGGCGGGAACGCGGAATACCTGCACAATGAGGTTCCCGGCATTCGGTTGTCTGACGAGGTTAGGGCGCGAATGGATGGATTGAAGGGTCCCGAAGGTCGTGCAATGGGTGTGGAAATTGCCAAAGAGCTGCTGGATACGGCGATGCAATACTTTAATGGTATTTATCTCATGACTCCTTTTTTGGCGTATGAAATGTGCGTAGATTTGACGAAGTATGTGTGGGAAAAGTCGAAAAGGCATGATTTCCACTTGTACCCACTTTCAAAATGAATTAAAATAGGGTAATGGATGTGATTAGAATGATTTGCAGTATGACCGGGTTCGGACAAGCGAATCGTTCTTTTGCGGGATACAACGTGTTTATCGATGTGAAATCGGTCAATCATAGGTATAGTGAAGTGTCGATTCGTTTGCCTAAGGAATGGGCGGCTTTCGAAGACGCTTTGAAGAAAACGGTATTGCAAGCTGTGAAGCGAGGGCGTGTAGACGTCTTTATCACGGCAGAACGTGAAGCTGCTTCCCCGAAGAACGTAACGGTTAATTTTGCTTTGGCAGATGCTTATCTGGAAGCAGCGGAGCAGTTGAAGCAGCGGTATGGGATTGCGGGTCAGGTTGAGCTCCAAGATTTATTGCGACTTCCTGAACTGATTCAGATGAAGGATGTACGTCAGGAGCTTGACGATGAGGTTGAACAGGAACTATGCGCCTGTTTACAGGAGGCTGTGGCTCAGTTATCCGCGATGAGACGCCGCGAAGGGGAATTCCTGGAGCAGGATATTCGTGAGCGGCTAGCTGAAATGAAGCGAATTCATCTTGAATTAGAAGCACTAGCTCCTCAAGTGGTTCAGGAGTATGCGGCGAAGATGACAAGTCGCATCCAGTCCCTTGTGTTGGATGGGATTCCTGTCGATGAGCAGCGCTTAGCGACTGAGATTGCTCTATTCGCAGATCGTTCCAATGTGGATGAAGAATTGACTCGTTTGAAGAGTCATTTTGGGCAATGTGAGGCATTGCTTTCAGACAAAGAGCCTGTTGGCCGAAAGCTGGATTTCTTGATTCAAGAAATGAATCGGGAAGTGAACACGATCGGATCCAAGTCGAATCATGCGGAGCCTACGGCTAGAGTGATTGCGATGAAAGCAGAGCTTGAGAAAATGCGGGAACAAATACAGAATATCGAGTGAAGCGGGCATGTAGCTTTGCGAGGAGGAAGTCCTAGATGGCTATCAAATTAATTAATATCGGGTTCGGCAACATCGTATCGGCGAACCGCATTATCTCGATCGTAAGTCCGGAGTCGGCTCCGATCAAGAGAATCATTCAAGAAGCACGTGATCGTCACATGCTGATTGACGCTACATATGGTAGAAGAACCCGTGCCGTTATTATCACGGACAGCGATCATGTGATTTTATCGGCAGTACAACCAGAGACGGTAGCGCATAGACTTTCGAATAAGGACGATGATCATGACGAGTAATACGAACACTCTTGAGCGTGAGAGAGGTATTCTGATTGTTTTATCCGGTCCGTCTGGTGTGGGTAAAGGAACCGTTTGTGCGGCGCTGCGCAAGGTTGCTCCGGATATTGTCTATTCTGTATCGGCGACAACGCGTTCTCCTAGACAAGGTGAAGTAGACGGCGTTAATTACTTTTTCAAAACCCGTGAGCAGTTCCAGCAGTTGATTGAAACCGATGAAGTGTTGGAATGGGCTGAATATGTGGGTAACTTCTATGGAACACCAAGACGTTTCGTAGAGGAGACATTGCGTTCAGGCCATGATGTGATCTTGGAGATTGAGGTACAAGGCGCATTGCAGGTCAAACAGAAGTTTGATGAAGGTGTATTTATTTTCTTGCTGCCGCCATCACTGGATGAGCTTGAGAATCGTATTGTCACACGCGGCACGGAGACGGATGAAGTTATTCGCAGCCGGATGTCAGTGGCCATCGATGAAATTCGTCTGATGGAACACTATGATTACGCGATTGTGAATGATCATGTGGATACCGCATGCGCGAAAATACAAGCGATTCTAGCGGCTGAGCATTGCAAAAAAGATCGTATGTTTCCCAAAATCGTACAATGGATGGATGAGGTGAATTGAATGTTATACCCTTCAATTGATAAACTGCTTGATATCGTGGACAGCAAGTACTCCCTAGTTGTTGCAGCTTCCAAAAGAGCTAGATCCCTTCGTGACGGTGCGAAGTCCGATTTGAAAGGCCAGAAGGCTCACAAACATGTTGGTGTTGCTTTAGAAGAACTATACGGCAACTACATCGGTTACGAGAAAATTAACACAACAGAGTCTGAGAAATATAGCAAGAAATAAACCGCCTTACCCAACAACCCTTGTGGTTGTTATTTTTTTCTCAATTGGTTTTACGAAAGGGGATTTCCATGGGTGTATTGCAAGGCAAAACGATTGTGCTCGGTGTCTGTGGAGGCATTGCTGCTTATAAGGCTGCGGCGTTAACGAGCAAATTAACTCAAGCTGGGGCTGTTGTACGGGTCATTATGACACGTTCCGCTGTGCAATTTGTTGCGCCGCTCACGTTTCAAACCTTGTCGCGGCATCATGTTTTTGTCGATACCTTCGATGAGAAGGACCCATCGGTCGTATCTCACATCAATCTGGCAGACAGCGCCGACCTCGTGTTGATTGCACCTGCCACGGCCAATACGATTGGCAAGCTGGCGCTTGGGCTGGGGGATGATATGCTGAGCACGACATTGCTTGCAACGATGGCACCGATTTGGGTGGCACCTGCGATGAACGTGCATATGTATGCCAATCCAGCTGTGCAGACCAACATGGAGACACTGCGCAGCCGCGGCGTACGCTTCATTGAACCCGGTGAAGGGCAACTAGCCTGCGGTTATGTAGGGAAGGGGCGTCTTGCTGAGCCTGAGGAGATTTTTGCTGCGGTTGAGCGGCATTTTCAGGGGGGACCAGGTCCGTTAGCGGGTAAGCGGGTCTTAGTAACGGCCGGAGGTACCGTGGAACGTTTAGATCCAGTTCGCTATTTGACGAATGACTCTTCAGGCAAAATGGGCTACGCAATCGCAGCAGAAGCAGTTCGCATGGGGGCGAAGGTAACGTTGGTATCAGGACCGTCGGCTTTGCCAGTTCCTGAAGGTGTTCAGCTTGTTCCCGTGCAGTCAGCACTGGACATGCGCGAAGCGGTCTTAGCTAATTTCGCGGAAAGCCAACTCATCATTAAGGCAGCTGCAGTGGCTGATTATCGTCCTGCCGTTGTAGCCGGGCAGAAAATTAAAAAGAAATCAGATTCGCTGATGTTGGAGCTGATTAAGAATCCTGATATTTTGCAGGAAATTGGCATGCTCAAGACAGAAAATCAGTTTGTTATCGGGTTTGCAGCGGAAACGGAACGTCTGGATGAACACGCGATGGACAAGCTGAAACGCAAAAATTGTGATCTGATTGTGGGCAACGATGTGTCGCAGGAGGGCGCTGGCTTTGGCGGGGATACGAATGTCGTTCGTTTCTATGATCGTAACGGGCTTGTTCAAGCTCTGCCAATACAAAGCAAATGGGATGTTGCACGTAAGCTGCTTGAGCTTGCTGCTGATCGTATGGCTGCCGCAGCGGGGGAATCCTGATGTACGCCAAAGTCATCGTCGATGTCCCTGCGAAGCAAACAAACCGGGCGTTCGACTATGAAGTTCCAGCATCTCTGAGCAAGTGGGTTGAAGTTGGCAGCCGCGTTGGCGTACCTTTTGGACCTCGTGTGCTGCAAGGCTTTGTGGTTGAATTGCATGACCAAACGGAAGTTGACGCGAAGCGCATCAAGCCGATTCAAAATGTGTTGGATCTCGTACCACCCTTAACCAGTGAACTTGTAAGTCTTGGTCGTTGGATCAGCCGCATGTACATGTGTCACGAAGTGACGGCCTTACAAGCGATGCTGCCTGCGGCACTTAAAGCGAAATATGAGCGTGTGATTATTGTAGGTGATGAGTCGGAAGAGCAATCGTTCCTGGATATGCCGGATATACAGGCGATCATTAGCTTTGTGAAGAGCAAGGAATCCGTCTCGATGGATGTGTTGTTGGAGCGTTTTTCCAAGGAAGGCGCCTTGATTAAAGAACTGCTGTCAACGGGTAGACTTTCGGAAGTACAACTGGTCAAAGATCGGATGAATACCAAAAAGGCATTAACAGTCTTTCCTCCTGCTGGCGGTCATGGCTTGGAAGAGGCGTTAGCCGAGCTTCCTGCCAGAGCGAACAAGCAGCAGGAGGTGCTGCGCTATTTGATCGAGCATCCGCACCCCGTTCGATTGACGGAACTGATGGAAACGATTGAAGTCGGAGCGAGCACGGTCAAAAGCTTGGCTGATCGCGGCTGGATCGAGCTGCGCGAGGTCGAAGTGATGCGCGACCCTTATATGGGGCGTGCTTTTGAGCGGACGAAGCCGCTTCTCCTGACGGAGGAGCAAAGCGGCGTGTTTGCACCTATTCGTGCTGCTGTGGCCGAAGACCGACATGAGGTGTTTCTGTTGCATGGGGTAACCGGCAGCGGGAAAACCGAGGTATACCTACAATCCATCCAACAATGCTTGGATATGGATAAGGAAGCCATTGTACTTGTGCCGGAAATCTCCCTGACACCGCAAATGGTGGAGCGGTTCAAAGGGCGATTCGGCGATCTGGTTGCTGTGCTTCATAGCCGATTGTCCAATGGCGAACGCTATGATGAATGGCGCAAAATTACGCGAAAGCAAGTGAAGGTAGTGATTGGCGCTCGTTCAGCGATTTTTGCTCCTTTTACGAACATTGGCCTGATCATTATAGATGAAGAGCACGAATCCTCTTATAAACAAGAAGAGAGTCCCAAATACCATACCCGTGATGTGGCTGTTCAAAGGGCGAAGCAGCAAGATGCCGTTGTTGTGCTGGGTTCAGCTACGCCATCTCTGGAAAGCATGGAGAAAACGAGACGCAGGAGAGATCGACCTAAGCCTCCGTTTACGTTGTTGACGATGAAGGAGCGCGTTGCGAGCAGACCGATGCCCCCTGTTACGATTGTGGATATGCGTGAAGAGCTGAAAACCGGCAATCGGTCGATGTTTAGCAGGTCTTTGTATAAAGCGATCGAAGAACGGTTACACAAGAAAGAACAGACGGTATTGCTGCTGAATCGACGGGGCTATGCAACGTTTGTGATGTGCCGTACGTGCGGTTTCGTTTCACAGTGCCCGCATTGCGATATTTCTTTGACGTATCACCAAAGCTCACGAGCGCTGCGTTGTCATTATTGTGGTTATGCAGAGCGCGAGGTTACAGAGTGTCCAAGCTGTCAATCCGAGCATATTCGTCATTTCGGCACAGGGACACAGCGTGTGGAGGAAGAGCTAAGCAAGATTTTCCCTGGTATTAGGGTCATTCGTATGGATGTCGATACAACGACCGAAAAGGGTTCGCATGAAAAATGGCTGACGATGTTTCGCGAGAAGCAGGCGGATGTGCTTTTGGGGACGCAGATGGTGGCAAAAGGGCTGGATTTTCCGGATGTTACCTTAGTTGGGGTTATCGCGGCGGATACCGTGCTTAATATACCTGATTTTCGCTCTGCAGAGAGGACGTTCCAGCTCTTAACGCAAGTTGCAGGCCGAGCGGGACGGCACGAAAAGCAAGGGGAAGTGTTTGTACAAACGTACACACCTGAGCATTACAGCGTGCAATATGCGAGTCATCATGATTATGTGGCTTTTGCGAACCATGAGATGGATATTCGTGCTAATTTAGGCTATCCGCCGTATCAAAGATTGATTTTAATTACTTTCTCACACGAACAGGTACCGCTGCTAGTGCGGATGGCGGAAGCCTTTGTTACACGGCTGAAAGAGATCGCCCTCCCTTACACGAGACAGCAGGTAGATTTGTTCTCGGAAGCAGTACCGATGGATTCATCCTTTCATTTTGACGTGTTAGGACCTGTTGCATCGCCAATTTCCCGAATCAAAGATAGATATCGATTCCAATGCGTGGTAAAATATCGTGGGGAAGATTTAGCTGCAGAAATCGTTGGGAAGACAGTAGCTTGGTTTGAGGAACGCTCAGCCAAAGAAAAGCTGCTTATAAGCGTGGATGTTGACCCGCAATATTTGATGTAAGAACCCCTAATCGAGACGACTTAAAGGTAGGTGCACATTCATGGCTATTCGTATTATTGTTAAAGATCCAGATCCTGTGCTGCGCGAGAAAGCGATCACAGTTACGAAATTTAATTCCAATCTGCATAAATTGCTTGATGATATGGCAGATACGATGTATGAGGCGGAAGGCGTGGGTCTTGCTGCTCCACAAATCGGTATTCTGAAACGCGTGATCGTGATGGATTGCGGCGAAGAGCATGGTGGATTGATCGAAATGGTGAATCCGGAGATTGTCGTATCCAGCGGTGAGCAAATGGGGGCTGAAGGCTGTTTGAGTATTCCTGGTCTTCGTGGTGATGTCCTTCGTGCGATGAACGTAACGGCGAAAGGGCAAGATCGTAATGGAAATCCGATTGAAGTGACGGGCTCTGAGCTGTTGGCACGTTGTATTTTCCATGAGATCGACCACTTGAATGGGGTATTGTTTACAGATCTAGCTGTCAAAACCTATACAGCCGATGAAGAGGAAGAAGAAGCGTGAATATCATTTTCATGGGCACACCGGATTTCGCAGTACCCTCCTTGCGTTTACTCCTGGAGGAAGGCTATAACGTGACAACCGTTGTCACACAGCCGGATCGGCCGAAGGGACGCAAACGCGTCCTTACGCCGCCGCCAGTGAAGGTGGAGGCAGAGAAGCATGGGATTCCGGTGCTTCAGCCAGAGAAGCTGCGTCAGGCAGACTCGGTTGAAGCTTTGCGCCAGCTTGCGCCAGATTTAATTGTGACGGCCGCTTATGGTCAAATTTTACCGAAATCAGTGTTAGATTTGCCTAAGCACGGCTGTATTAACATTCATGCATCGCTGCTTCCGAAATATCGGGGGGGAGCGCCGATTCATCATGCAGTCATCCGAGGTGAGGCCGAAACAGGCGTTACCATCATGTATATGGCGGTTGGACTGGATACGGGGGATATGATCTCTCGTGTGGAGCTTCCGATTGAAGATATGGATACGACGGGGACGCTTTTCGATAAGCTAAGCATTGCTGGGGCAGATCTGCTGAAGCGGACGTTGCCGGATTTATTGGCTGGACGGATCGAGGCTGTTGCCCAGAATGAAGCGGATGCCATCTATTCGCCTAATATTCGCAGGGAAGATGAGCTCTTAGATTGGTCGCGTTCTGCAACTGAACTATGGAATCACATTAGAGGGCTAAACCCATTTCCTGGCGCATATACGTTTTGGAATGGGGAAGTGATGAAGGTGTGGGCGAGTTTGAAGCCGCAGACTACGGAACCGAGCGGTATTGCAGGAGTCCCAGGGACCGTTCTTCGTTGTAATGAGCAGGGAATTGAAGTGATGACAGGAGCAGGCACATTGTGGCTAACCGAAATTCAACCCGCTGGCAAAAAGGCTATGCCTGTTTCCGAGTTCATTCGCGGAGTTCAAATTCCTATGGGTACGGTACTGGGTAGCCCTGCAACGGCATAACCCAAGCTATGGAATACAAGGATTCAAGAATGAACTAATGCCACGAAAAAAATGAGGTATTTGATTTTGTCTACGAATAAACCAAATCGTCCGCAACACGGACATACGCATTCGCAGAGCGCGCGCAAGCCCTCTGCGCCAAAATCATCCTCGGGCGCTGCGAAGAGCAGCGCTGTTAAGCGTTCCGCCCGTGATGCGGCGCTGGATGTGCTTGTTCGCGTCGAGGAGAATCAGTCCTATAGCAATCTGCTGTTGAATCAAGTGCTGCAGAAGCATGCCTTGGAGCGAGCTGATGCTGGACTGGCTACCGAGCTCGTGTATGGCACGATTGGGCGCCTGAATACGATCGACTTCTTCTTGGAGCGTTTTGTTAGCAAAGGGCTCGCCAAGCTGGAGCCCTGGGTGAGGTGTTTGCTGCGGCTGAGCTTCTATCAGCTGTATTACTTAGACCGTATCCCTGACCATGCGGTCGTGAGCGAAGCGGTCAATATCGCGAAGCGCCGAGGCCACCAAGGCATCTCGGGCATGGTCAACGGCGTGCTGCGCGCGATTATCCGCAGCAAAGACGAGCTCACGCTGCCGGCTGCGCTCGGCGACGTGAAGCGCATCGCGCTGACCCATTCCCATCCGGAATGGCTCGTGCGCCGATGGATTCGTCAGCTCGGCGCCGAACTGACGGAACAGATCTGTGCGGCGAACAACGAGCCGCCGCACGTGAGCATCCGCGCGAACGCGAGGCGGCACAGCCGTCTGGAGCTGCTGGAGCAGCTCCAGGGCAGCGGCCTCAGCGCGGAAGCGTCAGAGCTGGCCCCGGCCGGCATTCTCGTGCAGGGGGCCGGGAACATGGCGTTAGTCCCCGGCTTTCAGCATGGGGACTTCTCGATTCAAGACGAGAGCTCGATGCTCGTCGCCGAGGCTCTTGCTCCGCGTCCAGGCATGAAGGTGCTGGACTGCTGTGCCGCCCCTGGCGGCAAGACAGCTCACATCGCGGAGAAGATGGATGATGTGGGTCAGATCTGGGCTTGTGATCTGCATGAGCACAAGCAGAAGTTGATCGCAGATCAAGCGGAGCGTCTGGGACTATCGTCGATTCAGACGCTCGTGATGGATGCTGCGAAGCTGGATGAGCATTTTGCAGCCGAGTCCTTCGATCGTATCCTGCTCGATGCGCCATGCTCGGGTCTTGGGGTCATACGCCGCAAGCCTGATCTCAAATGGGCCAAGCAGGAAGCGGAGATCGATGCGATCAGTGAAACGCAGTATGCGATTCTGAGCAGTGTTCACAGACTGCTTAAACCGGGCGGCGTGCTGGTGTACAGCACGTGCACGATTGAGCATGCAGAGAACGCGGGTATGGTGGAGCGCTTCCTTGCAGAGCATAGCGAGTTTGAACTTGCTCCGCTGCCAGCGGATGTTTTCGCAGATATCGATCAGGAAGCGACTGCAGCCGGCATGGTGCAGATCCTGCCGCAGCAGTTCCACTCGGACGGATTTTTCATCGCTCGGCTGCGCAAACGTGACGCGTAACAGACAGGGACGTGTGTTCGTTCCTGCTTTGTGTTAAAATATTTTCAAATAGACGAAATAACAACAGGTTGTGATAAATGTGAGTATAAAGCCGTATGTGAAAGAGAAACCATTTGTTTATGATTTGAATTGGGATGAGTGGCAAAGCTGGGTTAAAGACAACGGGGAGTCCGGGTTCCGTGCCGGTCAAATTTTTGACTGGTTATATATTAAACGCGTTTTCAGCTTCGATGAGATGTCGAATTTGCCGAAAACACTTCGCGACAAGCTGAAGGATCAGTTTGAGTTTGTTACGTTGTCCGAGATTACCAAATATCAATCCCAGGATGGCACGGTCAAGTTCTTGTTTGAGCTTGAAGATAAAAATGCCATCGAAACTGTCGTGATGAAGCATAATTACGGCAACAGTATTTGCGTGACGACCCAGGTCGGCTGTCGAGTCGGCTGTACCTTCTGTGCGTCCACTTTAGGCGGACTGAAGCGGGATCTACGACCAGGCGAGATTGTCGCCCAAGTGGTGAAAGCGCAGAAATTGCTCGATGAGACGGGAGAACGTATCTCCTCGATCGTGATCATGGGGATCGGTGAGCCTTTTGAAAATTATGAAGCGACCATGAACTTCCTTCGTGTCATGATTCACCCGAAAGGTTTGAACATCGGGCAGCGTCACATCACGGTTTCCACAAGTGGGATCGTACCGAACATTTACAAGTTCGCTGATGAGAATTTGCAAGTGAATTTGGCCATTTCGATTCATGCACCGAATGATGCGCTCAGATCGAAGTTGATGCCTGTCAACCGCAGGTTCCCTTTTGTGGATTTAATTGAAGCTTGTAAATATTACATTGCGAAAACAGGCAGACGGATTACGTTTGAATACGCCCTCATGGGCGAAGTGAATGACCAACCTGAGCATGCGGAAGAGCTGGCGCTTGTCTTGAAAGATATGCCGCTTAGCCATGTGAATCTGATTCCTGTCAACTTTGTTGCTGAACGTGATTTCAAACGTACACCCAGAGATGATATTTTTACCTTCCAACGTATTCTGGAGAAGGGCAAAATTAATGCCACCATACGCCGTGAACAAGGTAGTGATATTGCTGCTGCCTGCGGACAACTGCGAGCGAAGCATATGGAGAGCAGTAAATGAGGTGAGAGCCGGATGAAGATGGTAAGTCGTACCGATATTGGTAAAGTCCGTTTAGTCAATGAGGACCGTGCCGTCATCCATCATCAGCTGAATGGCCTATCTTTGGCTATTGTAGCAGATGGGATGGGGGGGCATCAGGCTGGTGATATTGCCAGTCAAATGGCCATTGATACGATTGGAGCGCAATTGCAGTCCATCCATTGGGGAATGTCGGTGGAAGCGTGTAAGCAAGTACTGAGGGAAGCGATTGAGAAGGCGAATGAGGAAATTTATGCTTTTGCGTCGGATCAAGAGAAGTACCACGGAATGGGAACGACAGTCGTTGCCATTATTGCTTCACAGGAGCTTTTAATCATCGGACATATCGGGGATAGCCGTGCGTATAAGCTGACAGGGGAATCCATCCAACAATTAACGGAAGATCATTCCTTAGTTTACGAGCTCGTCAAGAATGGCCAGCTCACGATGGAAGAAGCGGATCATCATCCAAGACGTAATTGGATCACGCGCGCACTGGGCACAGAGCCTAGTGTGGAAGTGGATCTTTATGAGTACTCGTGGCGTCCAGACGATGTTATTCTCATTTGTTCGGATGGTTTGAGCGGATTGGTCGACGATGCTGATATTTTGCGAATTGTTCGGGAAAACGAGCAATTGGAGGATGCGGCAGAGCAGTTAATCCAAAGCGCGCTTCATGAAGGCGGAGATGATAATGTAACGGTCCTTTTATTTGCACATGATCAGGATTCGGACGAAAAAAGGGGTGATGGGAATTGATCGGTAGAAAGCTTGGAGGCCGCTATGAGATCTTAGAACGCATTGGCGGGGGCGGCATGGCTTTAGTCTACAAAGGGCATGATTTGCTTTTGAATCGTAAAGTGGCTGTCAAAGTACTGCGCCAGCAGTATGTGCACGATGAAGAATTCATTCGTCGTTTCCGCAGAGAAGCTCAAGCAGCCGCTTCCCTCTCTCATCCTAATGTTGTCAGTATTTATGACGTTGGGCAAGAAGAAGATGTCCATTACATCGTGATGGAATACATTGAAGGCAAGACGCTGAACGATTTGATTAAGGAGAAAGCGCCACTTCAGGTGGAAGATGCGGTTCATTATGCAAGTCAGATTGCGGATGCACTGGATCACGCTCATCATAATGAAATTATTCACAGGGATATTAAGCCTCACAATATATTGATTGGCAAAAATGGTCGTGTGAAGGTGACCGATTTCGGTATCGCTAGAGCGGCGACATCATCCACAATTACACAAACCGGATCCGTTGTCGGTTCTGTTCACTATTTCTCGCCTGAGCATGCGAAAGGTACGAATACAGGGGAAAAATCGGATTTGTATTCGCTCGGTATCGTGATGTATCAGATGTTGACAGGTCGACTTCCTTTTCTTGGGGAAAGTCCGATTTCCGTTGCCCTGAAGCATTTGCAGGAGGATGTGGAGGAACCGCGTAAGGTGAATCCGTTGATTCCGCAAAGTGTTGAGAACATTATTCTCAAGGCTATGCGCAAAAAGCCAGAGGAACGGTATCAATCTGCGAAGCTGATGATGGCCGATCTCGATACATGCTTGACACCGGATCGTCGGAATGAAGCCAAGATTGCTTTTTGGGATGCTTATGGCATGGATGAGGAGCGCACGCTAGTTATGCCAGCCATTCGCGCTGATCAGTTAGCTCAATTCGATGAGGATGATGATGAACCAGACAAGCCTGCTTTGCGGGATGAGCCTGCTCCTTCCAAAGGCAAAGGCTGGATTAAGCCGCTGATCTGGATTGCTGTTTTATTAATCGTGCTTGGCGGTATGTGGTATATGGTTGGCTATGTGAAAGGAATGTTCGCTATTGAGACTGTGGAGGTCCCGAATGTGGTGAACAAGACGCTGACGCAAGCACAAGCTGAACTAACAGTCGCCAAATTAGGATCAACGGTCGAATATGACGCAGACAGCAAGCTGCCCAAAGATACGGTCATTCGTCAAGATCCTAGTGGAATGAGATTGAATGTCGGGACCAAGGTAACCCTTTACGTGAGTAAAGGTGTACCCAAAATCAAAATGGACAACTTCGCGGGGCAACCCCTTAAGGATGTCAGATTAAAATTGAGGGCACTTGGTATTAAGGATGAGCAAATTACGATTACCCAAGAGACAACTGACGATGCGCCAGATACGATTTTGAAACAGTCACCGTTGGCTGGCGATGAGTTTGAATTGGAGAAAGCTGCGATCGCCTTTACGGTTAGTAAAGCGAAAGAAACGTTCAAAATGCCAGATCTGGTTGGTATGACGGAAGCCGAGGCTAAGGCTCAAATCACCAAGCTAAGTTTGAAGCTTCCAGTCAATGGGATTACACGTGAGAAGAGCTACAAAGTAGCCAAAGGGAAGGTTATTAGTCAGTTTCCTTTTGACAAAAATACGGATGTATCCGTTGGTGCTGAGATCTCTTTGGTAATTAGTGATGGACTGCCAGAGGATGCTGGACAGCTGACCGTTAGCGTGGCAGTGAAGCCTACAACGGAAGGCAAGGATTCTGTGTTCAAAATTATTGTGAGCGACGCTCAGTACGAGAATTTCGAATACATGACGGAAAAAGTATCGAAGCCACAAAATTTGGACGTGAAAGTCATTGTTTCACCGGACAAAAAAGCGGTAATCTTGATCAAAGAAGGAGACAGCTTGGTTAACTCAATCACACGTACCTATCAAGATTATTTGGATCAAAAAAATGGGAAGACAGTATCTCCTAGTCCTACCCCATCTCCGAAGCAACAAAATACCGGGCCTGCTATTCCTGTTGGCGGTACTGGAAATGGAAATGGACAAGGACAAACAGGTGGAACGACTCCGAAACAACCTGCTGGAGGGGCCAATTAATGCCGCAAGGACTCATCGTCAAAGCGCTTAGTGGTTATTATTATGTATTGCCTGAAGGGGCTGCTCTTCTGGAGGGCAATACGGTGACTTGTCGGGGAAGAGGCGTTTTCAAAAACAGAAATATTACGCCTCTTGTTGGAGATCGTGTCGTGTACGAAGCCACGGAGAACGGGGAGGGAACCGTAACGGAAATTCTTCCCCGCACTTCGGAGCTGATTCGTCCGCCGATTGCGAATGTGAACGTAGTTGTGCTCGTTTTTTCTGTTACGGAGCCTGTTCTCAATACGCAGCTGCTGGATAAGTTTCTCGTGCATATCGAAAATACGGGGATTGATGTATTGTTATGCTTCACCAAAAGCGATTTGCTGACGGACACTGATGACAATGCCTCTCATGCCAAAGAAATGACAGCATCGGAATTTGAACGGATCACCACTCTCTATGAGGGAATCGGATATCCTTATGTCACGACTAGCTCTAGACTTGAAGAGGGTGTAGAAGCGATTCTAGGGCATCTGGATGGCAAGGTCAGCGTATTCGCTGGACAATCCGGTGTTGGGAAGTCTTCTTTGCTGAATAAAATGATTAGCGGTCTTGATTTGGAGACGAATGCGATCTCGCAACGATTAGGACGAGGAAAGCATACCACGCGTCATGTGGAACTGCTGCCGCTTGCTAACGGGGGCCTTGTTGCGGATACGCCGGGCTTCAGCCAGCTGGACTTCATGGAAGTCGAGGCTGAAGGGCTTAGCAGCTGCTTCAGGGAGTTCGCCGCTATAGCAGAGGGCTGTCGCTTCAGAGGCTGCTTGCATTTGCATGAACCCGACTGTAAAGTGCGGGACGGCGTTGCTGAAGGAACGATTGCAGCTTCTCGTTATGATCACTACTTGTTATTTTTAACTGAAATCAAGGATCGGAAGAGGAGGTATTAGGCGTAATGGTATATGTAGCACCTTCTATTTTATCTGCCGATTTTGCCAAGCTAGGCGATGAGATTAAGGCAGTTGAACAGGGTGGAGCAGACTGGATTCATGTCGACGTTATGGATGGCCATTTTGTGCCCAATATTACAATTGGTCCCCTTGTTGTTGACGCGATTCGTCCAGTAACCAAGCTGCCGCTTGATGTTCATTTGATGATTGAACAGCCGGACCGTTACATTCCTGATTTTGTAAAGGCTGGCGCGGATCTGATTTCCGTGCATGTTGAAGCTTGTACACACCTTCATCGGACGCTAGATCTTATTAAGAAAAGCGGTATAAAAGCTGGCGTTGTGCTGAACCCTGCTACACCAATTTCTCTCATTGAGCATGTGCTGGATGAGCAATTGGATCTCGTGCTGATTATGACGGTGAATCCAGGCTTTGGTGGGCAGGCGTTCATCCCTGGCATGCTGAGTAAAATTCGTGCTCTGCGTGAGCAGGCGAATGCGAAGGGGCTCACGGGGCTTCATATTGAAGTAGATGGCGGTATCAATGAGGTGACAGCTCGTCAAGTCATTGAGGCGGGGGCTGATGTCTTGGTAGCCGGCAATGCCGTATTCGGGCAACAGGATCGTGCTGAGGCTATTAGGCGAATACGCGGCTAAAGGGGACCAATACAATGAGATTTCTCTGGCTAATGATGTATAGCCTACTTTGCGCGGTATTACTGACGTGCTTTTCAACGATTCACGATTTCGTGAAGTATATTTTTTCACTCGGTGCCCTGTATGTAGGGATGAGATTCTTTCGCCGATTTGAACAAATTGGTTTCCGCATTTGGTTTATTGTCATCTCGGTACTCTTCTATTTCATTTTCAGTTTAATTGTTGCGCTTTACACACAGGTGGGCATAACTGCTCCATAGTCGCATACATATAGTTACAAGAGTGATGCGCTCTTGTAGCTTTTTTTGCTTTCTGGAAGCAACTGAATTGTGGGAGGAAGTAAAAATAGATGTCACTTTTTCTCCGCTCTGGGCATACACTGTTGTAATGATGTTAAGGAGCAGTCATGCACGTTGTGAAGCGTTTGCTCAAGAAGTCAGGGGACTGGCGTAGTCAGTTGTCTGACGAAAACTCTAAGGAGGGGTAGAGAATGAAATTCTACACAATCAAACTGCCGAGATTTTTGGGAGGATTCGTGAAAGCCGTACTTAATACGTTTAGTAAAAACTAAGGGTTGCCCATACGTCATTCTCCCCAGGAATGCAAAAAAAGCACCGATTAAGGTGCTTTTTGTCATTCACATAAGTAAGTTAAGTATCCGCAGCTACGAATTAAACGCGAGCCACTTTTCCGGATTTCAACGCACGAGTACTTACGTAAACCCGTTTCGGTTTACCATCAACGAGGATGCGAACCTTTTGAACGTTAACTCCCCAAGTACGCTTGTTTTTATTGTTAGCGTGGGACACGTGATTTCCTGAACTAGGACTTTTACCTGTAATGAAACATTTGCGGGACATGTTTGACACCTCCTTCGGCAGTATACAAAGAAGCCTGGGTGGCAAGCCTAAGCTTGACATGACAGTATTCCTCAAATTAATTCTTGTGATACGTGATGCAACCAGCAAAAACACACTTAAACATAATAGCATAGCAAAAGGAGCCTAGTCAACGAATTGCCTGCATTTTTGCCGTTTATTTATGAAGTATGTTATAGTACAATGAAGATTAGTCTTGCTAAAGCGAAACTTGAAGGAGTTGTTACATAATGCCGATTGAACTCACAACCGAGTATGGAAAAGTGTATATTACCAATGAAGTGATTTCAACTCTGGCCGGATCTGCTGCGTTAGATTGCTATGGACTTGTAGGCATGGCAACGAGAAAGCAATTGAAGGATGGTATAGCTGAACTGCTAGGTCGAGACAATTTGAGCCGCGGTGTCGAAGTTCGTAGAGAGAACGGGCGACTTGAAATTGATCTATATATTATTGTCAGCTATGGAACCAAAATATCCGTAGTGGCAGGTAATGTCCAAACGAAAGTCAAATATATTTTAAATGAAGTTGTAGGGCTCCAAGTGGACGATGTGAACATCTTTGTTCAAGGCGTTCGAGTAGCCAAATAATAGCCCGATAACCAGGAAGGGGAATCACTTTGAGTAAGCGCTTTATTTCAATAAATGGAAATGACTTCACTGCCATGGTCTTGGCGGGTGCGGATAACCTTCGCAGGAATGTAGATAAGGTTAATGGATTGAACGTTTTCCCTGTACCCGACGGAGATACTGGCACCAACATGAATTTAACACTCACGGCAGGCTGTGAGGAACTAAAGAAGAAGCCATCTTCTCATATTGGGAAAGCAGCTGATGCATTGTCCAAAGGGTTACTGATGGGCGCAAGAGGCAATTCAGGTGTGATCTTGTCACAATTGTTTCGCGGATTCGCGAAGCATGTGCATGATTTGGAAAGTGTGAATGGCCAGCAATTCGCGGCTGCTTTACAGCAAGGCGTAGAGACGGCCTATAAGGCTGTTGTGAAGCCAGTTGAGGGCACGATTTTAACCGTATCCAAAGAAGCAGCGAAGCATGCCGTACAATATCGCCGCAGCAGCGATCTATTGGATCTGATGAACGAGGTTTTGGCGAAAGCCAAGGATGCTCTTGCAAAAACACCAGACCAGCTTGCTGTGCTTAAACAGGTAGGCGTTGTCGATGCAGGAGGTCAAGGGCTTGTCTGCGTCTATGAAGGCTTCGTTGCATCGTTAAGCGGCGGATTGGTACAAGTTGATGAAGACTTTGCAACGATGGATACCAATCTTCTAGGTGAAGTATCGCTGCTACCTGGGATGAACCTGGCCAAAGAAGTACATGCCCATCTTCCGGCACAAGCACATTTAGCCACAGAAGATATCGAATTCGGTTATTGTACGGAATTCATGCTGACGATCACGCCTGGTAAGGTCAAGGGCTTTACGTTTGAAGAAGGCGCGTTCCGTGAGCAGCTTAGCAAGCTTGGAGATTCGCTCCTTGTTGTTGCTGATGAAGAGCTCGTGAAGGTGCATATTCACGCGGAATATCCTGGCGAGGTTATGAATCAAGCGATGAATTACGGTGCTCTGAGCCGCATCAAAATCGAAAATATGCGTGATCAGCATTCCCATATATTAGAAGATGTAACGCATGGGTACGAGGCTCCTGCAGCCATTCCTACATCTACTGCTGTTGCTGCATCTAATAAGCCGTATGGCTTCGTAGCTGTTGCACTAGGTGACGGAATTACGGATATTTTATCCAGTGTGGGTGTGGATGTCGTGCTATCTGGCGGACAAACGATGAACCCAAGCACAGAGGATATTGTGAACGCCGTGAACAGCATTGATGCAGATACGATTTATGTGCTTCCGAACAACTCGAACATTATTTTGGCCGCGCAGCAAGCGGTTGATTTAGTCGACAATAAAACATTGATTGTGATTCCATCGAAATCGATTCCTCAGGGGCTGGCAGCCATTCTGGCTTTCCAAGAGAAGGCGGATGCACAGACGAATACGGAGGCGATGAATGAATCACTTCGACGTGTAAAATCGGGTCAAGTGACGTATGCCGTGCGTGACACGAACATGGATGGTATTGACATTAAACAGGGGCATTTCATAGGTATCCAAGATGGTCGTATTGTCTCCTCACAGCCAAGTCTTATGGACGCGTGCAAAAAGCTGCTCGAGGAAATGATCGAGGAAGGCAGCGAAATTGTGACAATCTTGACGGGCGAAGATGCGACTGAGGATGGGACAAGCGAGTTGGAGTCCTTCATTCAGACGATGTATCCGGATATGGAAATTGAGCTGCATCCTGGTGGACAGCCCTTGTATGCTTACCTATTCTCGGTTGAATAACAGCGAACAAGCAGGTATTGTAAATTCGTGATTGGAGTGAGCCCTGTGACAAACATTCGCATTGTAACGGATAGCACAGCTGATATCCCATTGGCTGTCAGAGAAGCGTTGAACATCGAAATGGTGCCGCTCAAAATTAATTTTGGCGAAGAACAGTATCTGGATACGGTGACGCTTCAGTCGGAGGATTTCTATCGGAAGCTGACGTCATCCTCACACTTCCCAACAACGTCAACACCGTCACCGGGTGAGTTTCTGGCTGTATATCAAAACTTGCTGGAGGAGTCTGATACGGAGGTCATTTCCATTCACTTGTCTTCTGTGTTGAGTGGAACGTACAGGACGGCTGAGCTGGCTTCTACGCTGCTCGAGGGCGATCAGATCGGCAAGGTTCACCTCATTGATTCCTGTTCTGCCTCTTATGGGATAGGGGCACTCGTTGTGGCTGCTGCTGAGGCTGCTCAAGCTGGTAAAAGTGTCGATGAAATCGTAGCGATTGTTCAGGCGATGAGAGCGAATTTTTATATTTATTTCCTTGTCGACACGCTGGAGTTTCTTCAAAAGGGCGGCAGAATTGGCAAGGCGTCGGCGCTGTTCGGTTCCTTATTGAACATTAAGCCTATTCTTACTTTGGATAGCGCGGGTGAAGTGACCGTCGTTGATAAGGTTCGCGGTAACAAAAAAGCGATTGCACGCATTCTTGAGCTGTTAGCGGCGGATTTGTCGGACAAGACGATTCGCACGCTTCATATTGCTCATGCTAATAATTTGGAAGGTGCGGAGGGGCTGCGTGAGGCTATCATGCAGCGTTTTGCTGTGGCGCACGTGGATTATATTACGTTAGGACCTGTTATTGGCGCACATGCCGGGCCAGGTACCATCGCAGCCTTCGTGAGTACGGTGTAAGAGATGGATTTAAATCAATGCGAAGTACGTGAAGTCCATGGAGTTGGCGCTCAAAAAGCACTTGAGCTAAACGCCATGGGCGTTTTTACGGTTATGGATTTGCTGGAGTATGTCCCCTTCCGTTATGAGGACTATACGGTACGCGATCTAGCTAGCGTGAAAGATGGCGACCGCGTTACTGTGAAGGGCTATATCATCGGCGAGCCGGTCCTGCAGCGATACAGCGGCAAATCTCGCCTATCCTGCAAGGTGATGGTCGATGATTTCTTGCTGACGGCGGTGTGGTTTAACCGCCATTTCCTGAAGGATCGTCTGCGGCCGCAGCAGGAGATTATCCTCACTGGCAAATGGGACGCCAAGCGTCGCCAAATGAGTGTGTCCGATTCCGAATTCCCCGGACAAGGGGATTCGAATACCGGCACGATCCAGCCGGTGTATTCGGTTGCGGGCTCGATTACGCAGAAATGGATGCGTAAGATTATTGGACAGGCGCTGACGCAGTACAGCGCCTTGATCAGTGAAGTGCTGCCGGCTGGCATTACCGGCAGGTATGGGTTTATGCCGCGAAGCAAGGCGCTGGCTGTCATCCACACACCGAGCGGTGTGGAGGAAGGCAAGCAGGCGCGCAGGCGCATGGTGTATGAGGAGCTGTTCCTCTTCCAGCTCAAGCTCCAGGCTTACCGGGCTGTGACGCGCAGCCGCACGGACGGATTGAAGCAGCAGGTCGATCTGCCTGCTGTCCGCGCCTTCGTGCGCGCGCTGCCTTTTCAGCTGACGGAGTCGCAGAAGAAGGTCGTCGGCGAACTCCTGCACGACATGCAGGAGCCCTACGCCATGAACCGACTGCTGCAGGGCGATGTCGGTGCGGGGAAGACGATCGTCGCGGCCATTGGCCTGTATGCGACGGTGAAGGCAGGCTACCAAGGCGCGTTGATGGTGCCGACGGAGATTCTTGCTGAGCAGCATAACCGTTCGCTGAGCAGCTTGTTTGAGCCCTATGGGCTGCAGGTGGCTTTGCTGACTGGAAGCTCGACAGACCGCCAGCGACGCGATTTGCTGGCCTCTTTGCAGATGGGCTTGATCCACGTGTTGGTCGGGACGCATGCGCTTATTCAAGAGGATGTGTATTTCCGCCAGCTAGGTCTGGTTGTGACGGATGAGCAGCATCGCTTCGGTGTGAACCAGCGCAGCATTTTGCGACGCAAAGGGATGAATCCCGACGTGCTGACGATGACGGCGACGCCGATTCCGCGCACGCTGGCGATTACGGCGTTCGGCGACATGGACGTTTCGACGCTGCGCGAGCTGCCGAAGGGGCGTAAGCCGATCAAGACGTATGCGGTTCAGCATGCGATGCTGGAGCGTGTGTTAGGTTTTATCCAGCGCGAGGTGGCGGCAGGACGGCAGGCGTATATTATTTGTCCGCTCATCGAAGAGTCGGACAAGCTGGACGTGCAGAATGCGATCGACGTCCACATTCAGCTGCAGCAGCATTTTCCGCAGATGCGGATCGGCTTGCTGCACGGTCGTATGAGCGCGCAGGAGAAGGAAGCAATCATGCGCGTCTTTAAGGAAGGCACCGTGGAGGCGCTCGTGTCGACCACGGTGATCGAGGTGGGCGTGGACGTGCCGAACGCCACGCTGATGGTGATCTACGACGCCGACCGCTTCGGCTTGTCGCAGCTGCATCAGCTGCGCGGCCGGGTTGGGCGGGGCGAGCACCAGTCCTTCTGTGTGCTCATCGCCGACCCGAAGACGGAGGTCGGCAAGGAGCGCATGAAGGCGATGACGGAGACCACCGACGGATTCGAGATTGCCCGGCGCGATCTGGAGCTGCGCGGACCGGGGGACTTCTTCGGCACGAAGCAGAGCGGGCTACCGGAGTTTCGTATCGCCGACATGATGGCGGATTTCGAAATCATGGAGCAGGCGCGCGATGATGCGGCTGAGCTTGTCGGCGACTCGTCCTTCTGGACGGGGGCTTCTTACATGCCGCTGAGGGCGTATTTGGAGCGGGCTCATATTTTTGACAGCGAAGTGTTAGATTAATAGATAGCTTGGGAGACAGGTTGACCCATAGCGTGTTCCCTCTTAAGATAAGAGTAGCAGCACTATTTTATGGGAACGAAGGTGTACCGCCAGTGACTTATTTCCTAGTTTATTTATTATTGATGAATATCATTACGTTTATTGAGATGGGACATGACAAAGGACAAGCCAAAAAAGGCGGACGCCGCGTGCCGGAAAAACGGCTTTTTCTACTCGCTGCCCTCGGCGGTGGGATTGGTGGTTGGCTCGGCATGCGGGTGTGGCGCCACAAGACGAAGCATACTTCTTTTGTCGTTGGCTTTCCGTTGCTCATTGCGTTAAATTGCATCTGTGTCATCCTTATTGCCATGTATATGTAGAGGGAAGGGACAGCTGCCGGGAACGGTGGCTGTTTTTTATTTATGTTAGGTGGCATGACCCCGACCCCGTTACACTTCGCCTACCTCATGCCTGTCCCTAAAACAAATTTAACGGGAACACTCCCGTTATTTTCCGGAATTCTTCCACAAACTGTGCTTCCATTTAAACGCCCCCGACGCGTGCATCACACATTTGAAAATACGAGAAATCCCTCCGCGGAACCGCTCATTTTACTGCAAAAGGATTGTCCGACTCAAAGGCTAACACCACAGGTTTTTCTTATATACAGCGCCTCAGTCAAGTTTGACTACTTTCACTCATAAGATAGGAGCATGACGGGTATCGGAGGTGCGGGTATGAGTTATCAGCAATATGGCATCGATCCTGCGCTCGTGGAGCGTGTAAAGTTCAAGATGAAAAACCCTGAGGTGAAGGAGCGCATCAAAATGCTGCTGCAAGGCGTCACGAAGGCAGATTTGCAAAACACGGCGAAGGTTACGCGCTTAATCAGCCTTGCCGCGGGCATTTTCGGTGAGAAGCTCAGTGGAAACCAGGCGCACCAGATTTTAACGTTTATCCTCGCGCAAAAGATTGATCCAAATAACACGTTTCATTTAATTCGGCTATGGTCCATATTTCGATAGGTGCACGATGAAAACGCCACTTGCGGAGCGGAAGACGCCCTGCTTGTGGCGTTTTTCGTGGGAGGACTAGGAACTAATGGCATAGCGAGGGTTACGCAAAGCTCTCATGTAATATTTGGCGTAACGGCTGCGCCTGCTGCAACGACTAATTGAATGGTGTCAAACTAGGTTTTCGTAAAAAGCGTGTCAGTTTCAACGATGGTGCCCGTAGGTCCACTAAGAAGGAAGTTCACTGTCAGAGCTCTTCCAGTAGGTGCTCCTGCAATTAAGATCGTGCCAGATACGTACAGATTCAAAGGGTTTACGTTTAATCTGTACAGTTCCTGTGTGATTGGAGTCGCTGACATGGATTCTTCTCATCATCGACATTCTCCCCTCTCGTTGAAATCCAATATAATACATTAAATGCACGAAGAGAGGAGTGTGGACGCGCACTCGTCCGTGATGATTTGCGCATTTTTTGAATAATAGGTAAAAATAGGTAATTAAATAGAAATTAACTGTAATACATCCTGTTATTAGTAAAAAAAATCCCAAAAAGCACTTGCATAACGAATACGTGTTCGGTATATAATATGGAAAAACGAATATATGTTCGCATATGGTGGTGAGAACATGGGTAGTGCTTCAAGAGTAGAGACAGAAGAGGATGTTCAAATGATTAAGGAATACACGCTGTTGCCGATTTTGCTTGATATGCTGGCAAGAGATATGGAGGAGCTTAAGGTTTATAAGGATAAGATTGTGTATAATCACATTCTTTTTTACCTCAGAGAGGTTGAGATGGCTATTTATCCAGAATTACAACGGTTGAAAAGTAAAATGAAGCAGCGAGATATTAAGGTGATTCACACGGAAATGAATGCTTTGGGCATTCATGTAGAGTACAAAGTTCGAGGTTACATCCATCATTTCACGATGCTTCGCAGTTTGGTTAAGGCTGAGCTTATGACTACGCTGATGAATATGCGGGGGGAATTGCGATGAGTAAGGGGAACAAGGGTGGGGAACGAACGATCTTCCTAGCGGATTGTCAGAGTTTCTACGCAAGCGTAGAGAAGGCCGATCATCCAGGTCTAGAGAATAAGCCGGTTGCCGTTGCAGGAGATCCTGCGTTAAGGTCAGGTATTATTTTAGCCGCCTGCCCTGTTGCCAAAGGATACGGTGTAACGACGGCCGAACGGTTGGGTGAAGCGCTCAAGAAGTGTCCCGAGCTTATTGTCATGCGTCCACGGATGCAGCATTATATTGACGTTTCGTTAATGATTACGAGTATCTATGAGGAATTTACGGATCTCGTTGAGATTTTCAGTATTGATGAACAGTTCTTGGACGTTACAGGGAGCCTTCCGCTCTTTGGAGATGCGGAGAAGGTGGCGATGAGCTTGCAATATAAGGTGCTCAAACAAACGGGTGTTAAGCTTCGTGTAGGGATCAGTTCGAATAAAATTCTAGCGAAAATGGCAACAAGACTACCAAAAATTCATGTACAAAATACAGCAATTTAATAAAATCCTTTATGTATCAGGGATATTTTTAGTAAACAATCATGTACATAATTGCGAAACGCAATTATGACTATAAAAAAGAAAAATGATCGAAAATGAATTTTATTAATGTAAATAAATGCAGAGAATGGCATATAATAAATACGAATATATGTTCTATGTTTGGGTGGTGTGACTATGAAATCAGAACGAGCTATTATGCTAGTGGACTGTCAGAGTTTTTATGCCAGTGTGGAGAAAGCGGCGCACCCTGAGCTTTGTAATAAACCCATAGCGGTTGGGGACCCTGCCCGTAAGAGCGGTATTGTATTAGCGGCTTGTCCCATTGCGAAATCTTATGGCGTTTCAACTGCGATGCGAAATTTTGAAGCTTTTGCTGTTTGCCCAGATCTTACTATAGTCCGACCAAGAATGAAGACGTACATTGATGTCTCGACACTCATTACGGAAATTTATGAAACCTTCACCGACTTGGTTGAGCCGTGGAGCATTGACGAGCAATTTGTTGATGTAACAGGTTCAACGTCGCTTTTCGGATCACCAGTAGAAATTGCACGCCAGATGCAAACAAAAGTTATGCTTTCTACGGGAGTTTGGATTCGTGCTGGTATTTCTTCAAACAAAGTGATCGCGAAAATGGCCACTGACCACTTTGCGAAGAAGAGCGAAAGTGGCGTTTTCGAGTTGCGAGTAGATCAGGTCGAGTCCATACTATGGCCATTACCAGTGTCACAAATGTATATGGTTGGGTCTCGGATGACTGCTCACTTTGTAAAAATGGGATTGAATACTATCGGTGATATAGCGCGGTTAGAGCTTGGAGAATTCAAAAGGCGCATGCGGATTAGGATGGGACGACAAAGTGATATCAAAGCTGAATATTATTGGCAAACAGCGCGCGGAATTGATCCCAGTCCGG
Organism: Paenibacillus sp. J22FR5; assembly: GCF_059691975.1. NCBI lineage: Bacteria > Bacillati > Bacillota > Bacilli > Caryophanales > Paenibacillaceae > Paenibacillus > Paenibacillus sp. J22FR5. Next base: position 368,360 of record NZ_JCAUAN010000003.1, read on the forward strand.
TCGTTGCAAGAGCTTTTGCGAAGCCGCAATCTATTACTCGAGGCAGAACGGTACAGTCAACAAAATACCAAACAATGGAGGACATCGAGCCGCTAATGATTGAATTAGTGATTGAAGTATGCCGAACAAGTAGACGGCAAAATAGCATGGGGCGTGTAGTGACAGTTAGCGCCGGGACGATGAAAAGGGGATTTTCGAGGCAAATGACACTACCTTCGCCGACTTGCCTAGAGCATCATGTTGTTTCAGCAGCGCGCGAATTGTTCAAGAAACATTGGAACGGAGATCCCCTCACGCATTTAGCTGTAGACCTATCTCAATTGACAGACGATAGTACGCATCAGCTCGATTTATTTGAGGATATCGAAAGAAATCTTAGGCTCGCCCGAGCTCAGGATAGCATTAAAGACAGATTTGGTGGTGCAGCAATTATTAGAGCTTCTTCACTACTGGAAACTGCACAAGCCAGAGAACGGGCAATCATGATAGGGGGACATTATGCTTGAGCAAACTACTTGATGGAAACGGTAGATGGAGCACAAAGTTCATGTCACCAGAACATAGTGCTGCACTTCAGCAGAGGAATCAACAACAACCCCAAACTACAATGCCTACGAAAGAGGAGTTGGAAGCTATTAGGGATTTCGTTTTACTCCCGATGTTGCTTTCAATAGTGGAAAAGAATAAACAGGAAATAGAAAGAACCTCCTACTCCATGAGAACGATCTTTGTTAAGGCGGCAAATATCATTCAAAACTTCATATCAAACGACCTTCAAACAGTGCGGAAGTTACTGAAAGAACGGAATATTAAGGTGTTTGAAGATGAGATGATTGATTCGAATCTGCGGTACAAATACATCTGCCGCGGCTACGAAGACCACTTTGTTTTGATCAGGGATGTTGCTCGAGCAGAGCTTATGAGACGTTTAGGGAAGTATTCAGAGTGTTTGAAATAAAGTTGTGGTAGACACAGGTTAAAGAAAAACGAGTGCTCTCTAGGACCTCTCAAGTCTGGAGTTGCACTCGTTTTAGCTTTATTTGCTAATTTTTGGCCTCTGATAATACAACTTCCACTAATTTTTTAATTAAAGCGAGTTCTTTGTCCGAGCATCGTTCAATTAAAAGATATGTAGAATCCAATAGGTTCGATCGCTCATACTGCGAATTAGTAAGATCGTAACCACTAAATAAATCGCTGGGATCTACTCTAAGAGTCTTAACAATCCTTTCGAGGGTTTCTAATGAGATATTCTTTTCACCGCGCTCAATACCACCAATATAGGACTGAGGGAGCTCAACAAGCTCACCTAGTTGTTCTTGGGTTAACCCTCTATTTTTACGAAAATTTCTCACTTTTACTCCAACATGTTTTGAGAGTTTGGACAACAGACTCACCTCTTTTTCAGACTAGGGGAGTCTATGTCTAAATTACAGATACCTATAACATATATATCCATTTGATTTTAGATCTTATAAGAACTATTATGGCTTTATACTAATATCAAGGAGCCAAAAGAATGAGTAAGCTTCCACAGCAGTATGTTATTGAAAATGTACTCCAGTGCAAAATGCGAGGCAGGGTTGCATATCAAAGCTACTTTCCTGCTTCTGTTGGAATTAATTTAATTTATGTGAAACCTTATGATCACCCTTCTGGAAAGGGGTATCAGCGCCCAGTCGATGCAAAGAGATGTGCTGATTTTGCATATTATTTGTCTAAAGGGGAAGATGCTCTTTTTACTCCGATTTTATTGAACGCTGCAGCTAATTGGGAATTTGTTAGTTATGATAAACAACGCCCCTCATATGGCAGATTGCTTTGCAAAGGTAGGGCATCTCTGATGGATGGGCAGCACCGTGTGGGTGGAATAGAAAAGTATGTACGTGAAACGAACTCAGATATTAATATTCCGTTTCTAGCCTTCCATAGCTTAGATGAGGATGAGGAAATTAAACTATTTGATACTATAAATACGAAGGCCAAAGGAATAGGCACATCTTTAAGTAAATTTCTACGCCGCGATTCTGACGATATCAGTTGGATAGCAACAGAAATGATGACTAGAAAAGATAGCCCCTTCAATCTCATTGGAAGTATTATTGGGAAACGAACAAAAGGAAGACATGTTACCCTTCAGAATTTATACAGAACACTGACATATTTGTTGAAAAGTGAAAATATTAGTGCTTTGCCTAAAGAAGAAAAAATTCAAATGGCTCTTACTTATTACAATGCACTACGAGACAAGTTTCTTTTCGAATGGAAAGATTATAAGAGTTTCCGAATAACCCACATCGTTTCCATAGATGCTTTATCCATTGCTGGGAGCTCTATTTTAAGCGCGTCACTAAAGGAGAACAGAAAGCAAGTCGACCTGTCGGCTATCATAAAATATGTAAATAAATTATCAGTGGAGTGGTCAGCGGATGGTCCGCTAAAGTATGTAAAAGGTTTAAGTGGATCGAAGAAATTAGCTGAGGAGTTAACAGATCAAATGATGGCTTAATTTTGGTGTGCTAATAATTTTGAACATTATATGTAATTCAAGCAGTAAAGAAATAAGTATAAATATAAAGGCGATCCTTCAATTCGGATTGCCCTTTGTCTTGTGAATAAATAACTAATAAATGGACGCACTTTCTTTTATTACAACCCCAAAACAAAAGTATTCTCAAGAGGCCTAAAATTTAATTTAATTATTAAATAGCTTTTCAAGAGCATTATGTTAAGGCTTCCGCATAGTTACAACTGAGCTAATGTTGATTAAATTTTTCAGCACCTTAGATGGTTTTTTTTCTACGACGGCAAGATCATATAACAGGATTTTCCTGCACCTTTAGCGAAGTTAATTATGTGGTTAATTTTCACCAAAGGGGTTGTCTACTTTGCTCGTTAAAGATC